>JAFXIE010000084.1 GCA_017533425.1 Clostridia bacterium
ATCTCCCCCTCTGTGGCCGAGGCCGAGGCCCGCGCCGCCGCCCGGGCGGGCGCCCGGGAGCTGGTGCTGACGGGCATTGAGGTTTCCTCCTAGAAATATGAGGAAGGGGGCACCGTCACCACCTTTGCGGGGCTTGTGCGGCGCATATGCCTGGCCGCGCCGGAGCTGCGCATCCGTCTCGGCTCCCTGGAGCCGCGGCTGGTGGACGAAGAATTCTGCCGCCTTGCCGAGCTTCCCAATCTCTGCCCCCATTTCCACCTTTCCCTGCAGAGCGGCAGCGACAGCACCCTGCGCCGTATGCGCCGGCAGTACAACACCGCGCGCTTTGCCCGCTCCCTTTCCGACCTGCGGGCGGCCTTCCCCGACGTTTCCATCACCACAGACCTCATCTGCGGCTTTCCCGGCGAAACGGAGGAGGAATTTGCGGAAACCCTCGCCTTTATCTCCGCCTGCCGCTTTTTGAAGGTGCATATTTTCCCCTATTCCCGCCGCACAGGCACCGAGGCTGCCGGCCTGCCCGGCCAGCTTTCCCGCAGCGAAAAGGAAGCCCGCTGCCGCCGGGCGGCTGCGGCCTGCGCCGCTGTGACGGCAGATATCCTTTCCGGCTATATCGGCCGCACGCTGCCCATCCTCTGCGAGGACAGCCCCGCCGCAGGGCTCATGCAGGGCTATGCGCCAAACTACATCCCCGTCGCCTTCCCCGGCGGGGAGGAGCTGCACAACACCGTGGTGCCGGTGCGCATCACCGCCATCTCCGGCGAGGGGCTGCGCGGCGAGATTTCGCACTGACTCCGGACGGTATTTTTCCGCATCCGGCGGCATAAGCTATCCTTAAAGGAGGCAGAAATGGAAAAGATCATCCGCGTCCTGCCCGGCGGCTCCATCGCCGAGGCTCAGCACAGGGCGAGAGCCCTTTCCGGTGCCACGGTCATCGTTGCCCCCGGCATTTACCGGGAAAGCCTCTCCCTGGATGCCCGCGACAGCGGAACATCCTTCATCGGCTACGGCGCCACGCTGACCGGCGGACTTTCGGTCAAATACAGCGAAACCGAGGCGCTTTGCGGGGATATTCGCGCCCGCCTCTCCCCCGAGGCGGCGGAAAAGATCCGCATGATCGACCTTGCAAGCTACGGCTATTCCCGCGAGGACTGGGGCGATATGTATGCCTACGGCTTTGCAAGCACCCACGAAAAATATGACGGCGCAAAATCCGGCGTCAATCTCGAGGTTTTCTCCGGCGGCCGCAGAATGCACCCTGCCCGCTATCCCAACGAGGGCTATCTGAAGCTGGACGGGGTGCTGGACTGCGGCGATGTGCGGGAATTTCCGCCCCAGAACTACTGGAAGGGCTGGGATGAGCGCCGCAACCACCGGGGCGGCACCTACATTGTGGACCGCGAAACCAACGAGCGCATCCGCCGGTGGAAGGATCCCTCCACCGCCTGGCTCTTCGGCTATCTTTACTGGGACTGGGCCGATTCCGCCACCCCCATCACCGTGGACACCGACAACCGCGCCATCATGCCGGCCTATGTCAGCCTCTTTTCGGCCAGAGCCGGGGCGGAATACTACCTTTTCAACATTTTGGAAGAGCTGGATGCCCCGGGTGAGTACTATCTCGACCGCGAAAGCGGCCGTCTTTATCTCTACCCTTACGCCGAGGGGGAGGAGCTCGAAATCTCCCTTTCGGCGCAGAGCCTCATTCATTCGGCGGGGGCAGACGGGGTCACCGTGGAGGGCTTTGCCCTGAAATGCGCCCGCAGCTGCGGCATCGAGCTTTCGGGCAATGACTGCCTTCTGAAAAACCTGCACATCCGGAATGTGGCCGAGCACGCAATCACCGTCACGGGCTATCGCAATACCGTGGAGGGCTGCGAGATCACCCGTACCGGCCGCGGCGGCATCTATGTGGAGGGCGGCGACCGCGAGAGCCTTACCCCCGGCGAAAACCGGGTGATCAATAACCGTATCCACCACTTCTCCGAGCTCTATCAGACCTACCAGGCCGGGGTTTCCCTCGGCGGCGTGGGCAACATCTGCGCCCACAACGAGATCTGCTTCACCCCCCATGCCGCCATCATTTACCGCGGCAACGACCATCTCATCGAATACAACCACATTCACGATGCCGTGCTCTATTCCGCCGATGCGGGCGCCATTTACGCCGGCCGGGACTGGTCGGCCTACGGAACGGTCATCCGCTACAACCTTCTGCGCGATATCGGCAGCGAAAAGCTCCGCCCCGAGGGCATTTACTGGGACGATGCCCTCTCCGGCCAGACGGCCTACGGAAACATTATCCTCCGCGCCGGTCATTTCGGCTTTCTCATCGGCGGCGGCCGGGACAATGTCGTCCGGCACAACATCATCGCGGAAAGCGGCACCGCGGCCATCACCTTTGACAGCCGCACCTACGACGGCTTCTTCCTCGGCGGCTGGTACCGGGCTGCCGTGGAGACCGAGGGGGAGGGACAGTGGCTTTCCCTATTGAATGTGCCCTACCGGACGGGCATCTGGGCGGAAAAATACCCCGCCCTCGCCGCCGTAACCACCGATTTTTCCGCAAAGGATGACCCCTCCTTTGCCGTTTATCCGGCAAATTCGCGCATCGAGAACAATATCATCATCCAGCCGTCCGGAAAAGGTCTCAACATCTCGTCCGTTTCCCGCACCTACAGCCACATCGGCGAAAATCCCTGCTTTGAGAGCGCGGAGGCCGCCGGCTTTGACATGGCTCTGCTGAAATTTTCCCTTCCGCCGGAGGATTTCCCAGAGATCCCCGTGGAGGACATCGGCCCCATCAAAACATAGCTCTGCGGAGGTGAAACGCCGTGAAAAACCGTCTGTTTTATGTCATCACCGCCATCATCATCCTGGCGGCGCTGCTCTTTTCCGCCGCCGCGCTGCTGCGGGGCTGCATGGAAAGGCCGGTGACCCCCTCGCAGCCGGCAGATGCCGCGGGGCATGATGTTGCCCTCAGCGAGGGACTGTGCCTGGAGCTGCTTTCCGCCGAGCTTTCCGGCTCCGGCATTTCCGTTCGTTCCCTCTCCTTCTCCGCACCGGCTGCGGTGCGTCTGTGCGGCGCGATGGAAACCGCCCGCTTCTCCTCCCTTCTCGGCTCCCTTTCCGGGCTTGCCGATGCGCTGCTGCCCGAAAGGGTGGAGTTTGCCCTCGCCGCGGATTTTTCCCTTTCCGCAGGCCGGCTTGCGCTGCTGCCCCGCGAGCTCACCCTCGGCGGGCTGACCCTCAGCGCCGATAAGCTGCCCGAGGGGCTGCTTTCCGCCCTGACGGAGGGGCTGAATGCCTCCCTGCCCGCCCTGCCCGGCATTGAAAAACTTTCCGCCGGGGACGGATACCTTTATATTTGGGCAGAATAGTTGACATACCCGGCAGAAAATGCTATAATTCCACTGTATTGGACTTTGAAGGAAAGAAGCACAGGATCCCCGGCAAAAAGAGAGACCGCCCCCGGCTGAAAGGCGGTTGCCGCAAGGCTTGTGCAGGCCGTTCCGGAGTCCCCGCGGGAGGACCGCGGCGGCGCCCGCCGTTATCCGGGCACAAGAGGGATGCCGGCTTTCCGCCGCATCCGAAATTAGGGTGGTACCGCGATGCTTTCGCCCCTATGCCGGGGCGGGAGCATCTTTTTTAACCCGTAAATTTTGAAAGGTGGTATATAAACCATGGAAAAGTACGGTCTCAATGACCTGCGCGAAAAATTCCTCTCCTTCTTTGAGAGCAAGGGGCATCTGCGCCTGCCCTCCTTCCCCCTCGTTCCCCACAACGACAATTCCCTCCTGCTCATCAACTCCGGCATGGCGCCCATGAAGCCCTATTTCACCGGCCAGGAGGAGCCTCCCCGCCGCCGCGTGGCCACCTGCCAGAAGTGCATCCGCACCCCCGACCTGGAGCGCGTGGGCAAGACCGCCCGTCACGGCACCTATTTTGAAATGCTCGGCAACTTCTCCTTCGGCGATTATTTCAAGAAGGAGTCCCTCTCCTGGTCCTGGGAGTTCTTCACCGAAGTTCTGAAGATCCCCGCCGACCTTTTGTGGGCCACCATTTATGAGAACGACGACGAGGCCTATGACATCTGGGTCAACGACATCGGCGTCGATCCCTCCCACATCGTCCGCCTGGGCAAGGAGGACAACTTCTGGGAGCACGGCACCGGCCCCTGCGGCCCCTGCAGCGAGATCCACTTTGACCGCGGCCCCGCCTACGGCTGCGGCAAGCCCGACTGCAAGCCCGGCTGCGACTGCGACCGCTATATGGAGATCTGGAACAACGTCTTCTCCCAGTTCAACAACGACGGCCAGGGCAACTACACCGAGCTCGCCCAGAAGAACATCGACACCGGCATGGGTCTTGAGCGCCTGGCCTGCGTGATGCAGGGCGTGGACAATATGTTTGAGGTGGACACCGTCCGCCGTATTCTCGACCATGTCTGCCGCATCTCCGGCAAGACCTACGGCCAGGATGCCGACACCGACGTTTCCATCCGCATCATCACCGACCACATCCGCTCCTCCACCTTCATGATCAGCGACGGCGTGCAGCCCTCCAACGAGGGTCGCGGCTATGTGCTGCGCCGCATCATCCGCCGCGCCTGCCGCAACGGAAAGCTGCTGGGCATCAACCGCCCCTTCCTCGCGGAGCTCTGCGAGACGGTCATCGCCGAGAATGTTGCCGGCTATCCCGAGCTGGCGGAAAAGCACGATTACATCCTGAAGGTTCTCTCCATTGAGGAATCCCGCTTCGATGCCACCATCGACGCCGGCCTGAACATTCTCTCCGATCTCATCCGTGCCGCCGTCAAGGAAGGCACCGACACCATCTCCGGCGAAGAGGTCTTCAAGCTCTACGACACCTTTGGCTTCCCGCCCGATCTGACCCGCGAGATCGCCGCCGAAAGCCATCTCGCCCTGGATGAGGAGACCTTCGCCCGCCTGATGCGCGAGCAGAAGCAGCGCGCCCGCGAGGCTCGTGCCAACATCTCCGGCTGGAGCGATGCCGAGGCCGATCTCATCGGCGATCTGCCCAAGACCGACTTCACCGGCTACACCGATTACCGCAGCCCCGCAAAGATCATTGCCATCCTCACCGACGAGGGTCGCGTGGACTCCGTCTCCGAGGGCGACTGCACCGTTATTCTCGACCGCACCCCCTTCTACGGCGAAGGCGGCGGCCAGGTGGGCGACACCGGCACCATCTACCGGGATGCAAACCTCCTGAATGTCACCGACACCAAGAAGAAGGACGGCGTTTACCTCCATCTCTGCACCGTTGTCGGCGGCTCCTTCTCCGTGGGCGACGAGGTTATGGCCGATATCGTGGACACCCGCCGCGATTCCATCCGCCGCAACCATTCCGCCTGCCATCTGCTGCAGGCCGCACTGCGCACCGTCCTCGGCACCCATGTGGAGCAGTCCGGCTCCTATGTGGACGACGCCCGCCTGCGCTTTGACTTCACCCACTTTGCCGCCCTCACCGACGAGGAGCTTGCCAAGGTCGAAGCCCTTGTCAACATGAACATCCTCGCCGGCAATCCCATCACCACCGAGGTCACCGATATCGAGACCGCCCGCAAGAAGGGCGCCACCGCCCTCTTCGGCGAGAAGTACGGCACCGAGGTGCGCATGGTCTCCATGGGCGCCTTCTCCTGCGAGCTCTGCGGCGGCACCCACATGGACAACACTGCAAAGCTCGGCCTCTTCAAGATCCTCGGCGAGAGCTCCGTTGCCGCCGGCATCCGCCGCATCGAGGCCACCACCGGCCTTGGCGTCATGCAGTTCATCTTCGAGCGCGAGGCTCTCATTTCCGATACCGCGAAGGAGCTCAAATGCCCCAACGCCGCCGATCTTGCCAAGCGCGCCTCCCAGCTGCAGAACGAGCTGCGGGATGCCCGCCGCGAGGCGGAGCGTCTCTCCGCAAAGCTGGCCGGCGCCCAGAGCGCGGGGCTTCTCTCCTCCGCCGTCTCCGTCGGTTCCGTCCGCGTGCTTGCCACCCGCGTGGAGGGCATGCCCGCCGACGCCGTCCGCACCATGTCCGATCAGCTCCGCAGTGAAAACGAGGATCTCGTCTGCGTGCTTGCCGCTGCGGGCGAGGATAAGATCAACTTTGTCTGCGCCTGCGGCAAGGCCGCTGTGGCTGCCGGCTGCCATGCCGGAAATATTGCCCGCGAGGTTGCAAAGCGCACCGGCGGTGGCGGCGGCGGCCGTCCCGACAGCGCCATGGCCGGCGGAAAGGATATCTCCAAGCTCGATGAAGCCCTCGCTGCCATGGCAGATATCGTCAAATCCATGCTTAAGTAAAAGGAACCGCAAAAATGATCACTCTGAACCCCGAATCTCACGTTTTTTCCGGCGGGAAGCTTCTTCCCGCCGCCGGATATGCCGGCGCTGCCAGCCGTCGCGGCACCATTGCCGCCTCCATTCTTTCCGCCCACAACACCTCCGGCCGGGAGGACAAGCTGGAGCTGCGCTTTGATGCCCTGGCAAGCCACGACATCACCTACGTCGGCATCATCCAGACCGCCCGCGCCAGCGGACTTACGGAATTTCCCCTGCCCTATGTGCTCACAAACTGCCACAACTCCCTCTGCGCCGTCGGCGGCACCATCAACGAGGATGACCACGCCTTCGGCCTCTCTGCGGCCAAAAAATACGGCGGCATCTATGTACCCCCTCATCTCGCCGTCATTCACCAGTACATGCGTGAAAGGATGGCGGGCTGCGGCAGGATGATCCTCGGCTCCGACAGCCATACCCGCTACGGCGCCCTGGGCTGCATGGCCATCGGCGAGGGCGGCGGCGAGCTGGCAAAGCAGCTGCTGCGCCGTCCCTACCAGGTGGATGCTCCCGAGGTCTGCGCCGTCTGGCTGGAGGGCACCCCCCGCCCCGGCGTCGGTCCTCAGGACGTGGCGCTGGCCATCATCGGCGCGGTTTTCGCCTGCGGCTTTGTCAAAAACCGCGTGATGGAATTTGTCGGCCCCGGCATTGCAAACCTCACCGTCGATTACCGCAACGGCATCGACGTTATGACCACCGAAACCGCCTGCCTCTCCTCCGTCTGGGCGACAGACGAGGCCGTGCGCGAATATCTTGCCCTTCACGGCCGCGAGGCGGACTACGCGCCCCTCTCTCCCGCCGAGGGTGCCCTCTACGACCGCGTCATCCGGGTGGATCTCTCCAAGGTCGTTCCCATGATCGCCCTGCCCTTCCATCCCAGCAACGTCTACACCGTGGAGGAGGTCTGCAAAAACCCCGGCGACATCCTCAGCAAGGTGGAGCGCGATGCCGCCGAGGTGCTGGAGAAGGTCAACGGCCTTGACCTTCTCTCCAAGATCCGCGACGGTAAGATTTGCGTGGATCAGGGCATCATCGCAGGCTGCGCCGGCGGCTCCTACGAGAACCTCTGCGCGGCGGCGGATATTCTTTCCCGCGGAAATGTCGGCAACGGCCTCTTCTCCATGAGCGTTTATCCCGCAAGCCAGCCCATTTATGCCGCCCTGCTGAAGAACGGCACCGTGGCCAGCCTGGTGGATGCGGGCGTCATCGTCAAGACGGCCTTCTGCGGCCCCTGCTTCGGCGCCGGCGACGTTCCCGCAAACAACGCCTTCTCCATCCGCCATTCCACCCGCAATTTCCCCAACCGCGAGGGTTCCAAGCCCGGCGGCGGCCAGATCGCCTCCGTGGCGCTGATGGATGCCCGCTCCGTGGCCGCGACGGCTGCCTGCGGCGGCATTCTCACCCCCGCCACCGACCTGGCCGAGCGCTCTGCCGCCCCCGTCTATGCCTTTGACGGCGGCATTTACGGCAAGCGCGTGCTGGATTGCTGCGGCAAGGCCGATCCCGAGGCCGAGCTGCTGCGCGGTCCCAACATCACCGACTGGCCGGTCATGCCCGCCCTGACGGAAAACCTCATTCTGAAGGTGGCCTCGGTCATCAACGACCCCGTCACCACCACCGATGAGCTCATCCCCTCCGGTGAGACCTCCTCTTACCGCTCCAACCCCCTGAAGCTCTCGGAATTTGCCCTCTCCCGCAAGGATCCCGGCTACGTCTCCCGCGCAAAGGAGATCCACAAGACCGAGGTCGCCCGGGAAGCCGGCGAAACCGATGAGACCCTGCGCGCCCTGCTTTCCGCAGCGGCTGCCGCCGGCTTTGCCCCCACGGCAGAGAACACCGGCATCGGCAGTCTTGTCTTCGCCGTCAAGCCCGGCGACGGCTCTGCCCGCGAGCAGGCCGCTTCCTGCCAGCGCGTGCTGGGCGGCTGGGCCAATATCGCCTGCGAATATGCCACCAAGCGCTATCGCTCCAACCTCATCAACTGGGGTCTGCTTCCCTTCGTGGTGTGCGACGGCGAGGACGCCGCCCTGTCGGTGGGCGAGGCAGTTTTCCTGCCCGGCATCCGCAAGGCCGTGGCCGAAAAGCAGGAGATCATCCCCGCCTATGTGCTCTCGGAAAAGGGCTTGCGCGAAATCCGCCTGACCCTCGGCGGGCTGACGGAGGACGAGCGCGAGATCATTCTCGACGGCTGCCTCATCAACCACTATTCCAAATAAAACGAAAGGATCCTGTGCCATGGATTGCCTCTTCTGCAAAATCATCGCCGGGGAGATCCCCTCCACCGTAGTTTATGAGGACGACCTCATTTTCTGCATGAAGGATATCAATCCCCAGGCCCCCATCCATCTTCTGGTGCTGCCCAAGGCGCATATTCCCTCCGCCGCCGGCATCAACGCCGAAAATTCCGCCTTCGTCGCCCACATTTTTGAGACCATTGCCACCCGCATTGCCGTGGGTCCCGAATTTGCCGACGGCTTCCGCGTGGTCACAAACTGCGGCGAGAACGGCTGCCAGAGCGTTAAGCACCTGCATTTCCACCTGCTTGCCGGCGAAAAGCTCTCGGAGCAGATGGCCTGAGCAAACCCGATCTCTATTTTCGCCCCGGGAGGTGGTGTGCGTATGCGACGGCCCTGTGTTTTCTTCGGCGCAGCCTTTGCCGCTGCCGCCGCGCTGGCCGCATATGCACATCTTTCCGGGGCGCTTCTTTTCTGGCTTGCCGCAAGCCTCGCCATGCTCTTTGCCGCGGCGGTGCTTTTCTGCCCCCGGAGGGTGCGCAGCGCGGTGCTGCTTGTCCTGGCCGGGCTTTCCCTTGCCTTTTTGCTCACCGGAGTTCGGGAGATCACCCACCGCCTGCCGGCGGAGGCCTTAGTAACCCCGGAGGGCGAATTTACCGCCACGGTGCTTTCCTATCCCGAGGAAACCTCCTCCGGCCGCCTTTCGGCCTACACTGTGCAGCTCAGCGGCTCCCGCCTGCGCGCCGTGCTCTACACCGATTCGGCGGAATTCCTTCCCGGAGATACCCTTACCTTCACAGGATCGGCCGAGCGTCCCACAAGGGACAAAAATTTTGATTTTGACCGCTATCTCAGAGCCAAGAACATCTGGCTGACCCTCTTTTCCGCCAAAACGCCCGCGCGAATCTCCCATACGGATTCTCTGCGGTTTCTTCCCATCCGGATATCCGAGGGCATACGCCGCCGGATGTGCGATGCACTGCCGGGAGATGCCGGCGGACTGCTCACCGGCGTTATGCTCGGCGGCCGGGACAGCCTGTCCCCCGTCTTCTCTGAGGCAGCCTCCCGCAGCGGGCTGAGCCATATGTTTGCCGTTTCCGGCATGCATCTTTCGGTTTTCGCCGGTATGCTGCTCTTTCTCTGCCGCAGCCGGCGGGCGGTTTTTGTGCTCATTCCCTGCTGCGGCTTCTTTGCGGTGATGACGGGGCTTTCCCCCTCGGTGCTCCGCGCCGCCTTTGTGCTGATCCTTCCACTGCTTGCCCCCTGGTTTGGCCGGGAAAGCGATCGGCTCAACACCCTCTTTTTTGCCCTTGCGGTGCTTCTGGTGGCAAATCCCGCCCAGATTGCCTCCTTAAGTCTTCTCTATTCCTTCGGCGCCATGCTGGGACTTCTGCTCTACGGCGACCGGCTGCGGGCATATTTTGTCCGCCCGGCGGAGAATTTTCCCCGCCCGCTGCGGAAAATCTGGGGCTTTTTCGCCTCCGGTGCCGCGGCCTATCTGGCGGCCTCTCTGTTCAGCCTGCCCATCACGGCAGTGACCTTCCGCCATCTGCCGGTGGCCGGCCTCGCCGCCAATGTGCTGCTGGTCTGGACGCTGCCGCCTCTCTTTCTCGGCGGCTATCTGGTGTGGCTGCTGCTTCTGCTCTTTCCGGCGCAAAGCCTGTGGATCTCCGCGGCGGCGCGCCCCTTTCCGGAGCTTGTGCGGCAGGCGGTGCTGTTTTTCGGCAGCGGCCCCTCTGTAGGGCTTGGCGATACGCCGCTGTTTGTTTGGTTTTTGCTTGCATATGCCGGGCTGATCCTCTGCTTGCTGCTTCCGCCCCGGCGGCCGAATCTTTTATATGCCGCCCTGGCCTCCGGCGGGCTTTGTCTTGCCCTGCTCATCTCCCAGCCCCTCTCCGCCGGGGTCACGGTGGACTGGCTGGATGTAGGAAGCGGCCAGTGCGTGCTTTTGCAATGCGGCCGCTCCACCGTCATGCTCGATTGCGGCGGTGACCGCCCGTCAGAGGCGGCGGAGGATGCCCTTTTCGGGGCAAACCGGCGCAAAATCGATCTGCTGGTGCTCTCCCACACCGATGCCGACCATTCCGGCGGCGTGGCCGCGCTTTTGGACAAGGGGCTTGTCCGCCATCTGGTGCTTTCCGATGTGGCCGCCGGTGAAGACCGCGGCGCCGAGCTCATAGCCCGGGCAGCGCAGGCCGGCTGCGCCGTGACGGTGCTTTCGGAGGATGTGCGCCTTTCCCTGCCCGGCGCGGAGCTGACCCTCTTTTGCGCAGATCCCCCGGATTCTCAACCCTGCATCACCACCCTCTTCTCCTGCGGCGATACCGACATTTTCTTCGCAGCGGACATTTCCGCCGCCGGCGAGCTTTCCCTCCTGCGGCGCGGAAAGCTGCCCGATCTTGAAATTCTCACCGTGGCGCACCACGGTTCCGCCTACAGCACCTCCACCCAGTTTCTTGCCCTAGCAAAGCCGGAGACCGCCATCATCTCCGTGGGCGAAAATCGCTACGGACATCCGCATCCCGACACCCTCTCCCGGCTGCAGGCCGCCGGCGTTGCCGTACGGACGACCCTTTCAGAGGGTCGCATTCGCCTGCGCCTTCCCACATAACGAACGAAAGGAGCTTATTTTCTATGGCATACCCCAAAAGGAAGCCCGCCGATGCCGGACCCGATGAGGTCAAGGCACTGCGGGAGGCCATCGCCGCCGATTCCCTTGCCCGTCTCTATGTTTTTCACGGCGAGGAGACCTATCTGAGGGATCATTACCTCTCGGAAATGAAAAAGCTCCTGTGCGGCGAGCTTCCGGAGCTGAATTTTGAGCTTTTTGACGGCAAAAGCTGCACCCCCGAGGTGCTGCGGGAGGCCATTCTCGCCTATCCCGCCTTTGGCGGACGGCGGCTGGTGGTGGCCCGGGACTGCGACATCATCCGCGCCACCGGCGGACTGGCCGCCCTGGCCGAGGAGCTTTTCCCGGAGCTTCCCGATACCACGACGCTGGTGTTTCTCTACGACACTCTGGAATACCGCCTGCCGACCGATAAGGAAAAGGACATGCTGCAGCTTGTGCGAAAGCACGGCCGCATCGTGGATTTCCGCCGGGCCGATCCCCCCGCGCTGGAAAAGTGGGTCTGCAGCCATTTCCGCGCCCTGGGCAAGGAATGCAGCCGCGAGGTTGCCCAGAATCTTATCTTCCTGTCCGGCGGGCTGATGAACGATCTCTACCCCGAGATCCAGAAAATCGGCCACTTTGCCGCCGGCGATACCATCACGGCGGAGGATGTCCGCACCATGGTCATCCCCACGGTGGATGCCAAGGTCTTTGAGATGACCGATGCCGTCCTGCGGGGCGACACTACCCTCGCCCTGCGGGAGCTTTCCAAGCTCTTTGCCACCGGCGAGGAGCCTATTATGATCAGCGCCGCGCTTGCAAAGCAGCTGCGCCAGTATTACACGGCCTGCGTGCTTGCCGCCAGCGGCTGGGATGAGGGGGAGTTTGCCCGCCTGACCGGCACCAAGTCCCCCTATGTCATCAATAAATTTGCGCGCATGGCCCGCTCGGCGGATCTTTCCCGGGCGCGGGAGCGCATGATGCTCTGCGCCGAGACCGATCTTGCCCTCAAGTCCTCCGGCGGAGACCGTCAGCAGCTTCTGGAGCTTTTGGTGCTGCGCCTTGCCGGAAAGGACAGCCTCTGATGGAACGGCTGCGGGTGGATCGCGCCATCGTCGTGGAGGGGCGCTACGACGCCGCCAAGCTCCGGGCGCTGGTGGACGGCGTCGTCATCGAAACCGGCGGTTTTCAGATCTTTTCCCAAAAGGAAAAGCTCGCCCTGCTGCGCCGTCTTGCCGCCGAGCGGGGACTGATCGTTCTCACCGACAGCGACGGCGCCGGCTTTGTTATCCGCAATTTTCTCCGGGGTGCCATCCCCCCGGAGCAGGTGCTGCACGCCTATATTCCCGATATTCCCGGCAAGGAGCGCCGCAAGGATAAGCCCTCCCGGGAGGGCAAGCTCGGCGTGGAGGGCATGACCCCGGAGGTGCTGCGGGATTGCCTGACCCGCGCAGGCGCCTTCGCCGAAACGGTTTCGGCACCCCGCCCCGATCCCGTCACCAAGGCGGATCTCTACGCCGCCGGGCTTTCCGGCTGCCCCGGAAGCGAGGCCGCCCGCGCCCGCTTTCTCGCCCTCGCCGGGCTTCCCGCCCGCATGACGGCCGGCGCTATGCTGGAGATGATCAATATCCTCTATACCCGGGACGAATTTGAAAAACTGGCAGAAAAATGCAGATGATCCTTTTTTGGACAGTCGGGGACGCCTGTCCCTACGTGTTTCCCGCGGGAGAGAAATAATCTCTTCTCGCCTCTCTCCCTCCGTCTTCGCCTTGCGGCGAATCCACCTCCCTCGTCAGAGGGAGGTTTTTGCAAGGTTTTCCTCTTTTTCAGGTAGTCGGGGACGCCTGTCCCTACAAGGTTGCACAATATCTTTGAGAACGACTTTGCCCATATGCCGTTGCGTGGTATCCGCACAGGCACTGCCGTACCCCGGCGAATGCCCTATCCGTCAAATACCGTAGCGCCAGAGTCAAGGAGAAGAAATTAACGGTTAGATCAACCTGGGGGTGGGTTCCAAGGGAGGGGGCGTAAGCCCACCTCCTTTTGGCGGTCTTTGGGGTACCTTTCTTCCGAAAGAAAGGTACGAACGATTCCTTCCTGTTAACCGTACATCGATATTCCGGCAAAAGCAGGCGGCAGGTTGCCGCCCCTACTTTTGGGCAGTCGGGGACGCAATCCCTACGGTTTTTCGTGCGGTTTTTCTGATGCAAAAAAACACCGAAGATTTCTCTTCGGTGTTTTTCTCTTTATCCGGGGTATTTATCCAGCAGTTCCTTGAGAAGCAAGGCATCCGCTTCTCCGGCGATATAGTATTCCGGATCTCCCTTGTCGTAGAAGTTGCAGTCCCGGATGGCAACGCCGCCGGAAAACTCCACAATCTCATAAGAATTGTCGGCAAAGAGTCCCGTTTCGCTCTCAAAGAACAGAGTCTGGGAGGGGGAAAGATATGCAAAATCCACCGCCTCTTCCTTGAGCGGCACCCCTGCCAGCACCCGGCGGACAAGCGCCTCCTCCGCCTCGCTGAGGGTGTGATACTGCCAGCCTCTGCCGCTGTTCTTTCCATCGAGATACTGCAGACGGATGCAGGTGTAGGGATCCTCCATCTTTGTCTCCGCGAGGGCTTCCTCATAAATATCCTCCCGGGCATAGACGGCGTTGCGCTCCCGGTAGAGCACGATGAAGTTCATCTCCGCATCGGTCTGCCCATACTCGCCGACGGTGGAGGCAAGCAGCACCGGCACATCCGGCTCGGTGATATACACCCGGCTGCTGAGATCCCGGTAGAAAAGCTTCTCCGCATCGAGGCCGAGCTCGCGGTAGGTCTCTCCCCGGAAGGTAACGGTGGATCGGTCGGTTTCCCCGGCATAGACGCCGTGCTCCTCCCGCATGGCATCCAGGGCGTCACAGCCCACCAGGAAAAGCGCCAGCATCAGCAGGGCAAAAACCGTGGCAAACTGTCTGTAGGTTTTTCTCATGTCCCTTCCTCCTTATTCGAGATTGAGCCGGCGGCTCATGATGCGATGGGATACAAAGAAGAAGACGGCGGAAATGGCGGCAAAGAGCAGGGTCGCGCCGACAAGTCCCACATGCATAAAGGCCTTGGGATAGTCCGCAATGACCTGCGCGATGGCATCGAGAAGCCCGATCTCTCCAAATACGGCGATGAGGATGAGCATGACCGTTCCCACCACCTGGGTGATGAAATACCAGATAAAATAGACGCCGAAGGCCATCAGAACGCGGTTTTTCTTGGCCGTCTGGCCGATGGTGATGCAGGTGCAGCACATCAGATAGGCGTAAATGACCGACACCAGCAGCAGAAGGAGGATCTCCAGGATGTAGAAGACCCCGTGGCCGCCGCAGATCTCAAAGTACTTGCCCGCAAGCCAGAAGCCGGCGCGGAAAAGCTCCGCCAGCACCTCGCCCGCCGTGGCAATGGCCGCGGCGATGAGGGAAACCAGCACCGCCGCCGCGCTGAAGATGACCTGCGCCGCCGTCTTTGCGATGAGGTGGGCTGTGGGCGTCACCGGCAGGGTAAAGCTCAGGTACCCTTCGGCAGAATAGAGGTTCTTATAAAACCGGGTGATGCCGAAGATGGCCGTCATGCCGATGCAGGCGATGACGGTGATGATGAGGGCTATCACCGAGGACCAGAAAACGATGGAATAGGAAATGTGGTCGTTTTCAAAAAGCTGTACAAAGCGGCAGAGGATGCTGATGCCGATGAGAATGAGATACATGGTGGTCAGAGTTCGCACGTAGGCATACAGCTCGTATTTCAAAAGCTTCTTTACCATTTGAACACCTCCCGGAAGAGCTCATCCACGCTCTTTCCGTTTTCTGCACGGATGTCATCCACCGATTTCTGCAGGGTGATCTCTCCGTTCTGGATGAAGATGACCTCGTCCAGCACCTGCTCGATATCGGAAATGAGATGGGTGGAGATGAGGACGGAGGCATCGGGGTTGTAGTTGTTGATGATGACCGACATGATGTAATCCCGGGTGGCGGGGTCAACGCCGGCGATGGGCTCATCCAGGATGTAGAGCTTCGCATTCCGGCTCATGACAAGAATGAGGCAGACCTTTTCCTTATTGCCCTTGGAAAGGCTCTTGAGCTTGTGCTCCGGAGAAATGCCCAGCTGCGCCAGCATCTCGTAGGCCAGCTCCTCCCGGAAATCGGCATAGAATTCCGTAAACATGGTGACGATCTGCCGCACCGTCATCCAGCTGTTGAGATAGCTGTTATCCGGCAGGAAGGCCACCTCGGCCTTGCTTTCCGGGCCGGGAGCCTTGCCCACCACCCGGATCTCGCCGGCGGTGGGGGTCAGCAGACCGCAGGCCAGCTTGATGAGGGTGGTCTTTCCGCTGCCGTTGGGACCCAGCAGACCGATGAGCCGGCCGCTGTGAATTTCCAGATTCACGCCCTTGAGCGCCACCACCTGGCCGTAGCTTTTCACCAGGTTTTCACACCTTAAAAGTACACTCATACCTTCCATTCCTCCACAATTCTCTTGATCTCCTCCGGCTTCAGCCCGAGGGCAGCCATGGTCTCAAAATATTCCGCCGTGCGGGTGCGCACAACCTCGTCCCGCACCAGCACCGCCCCGGCGCCCTCACTGACATACCAGCCGGAGCCCCGCTCGGCATAGACGATGCCCTCCTGGGCGAGGCTTTCCAGCGACTTCTGCACGGTATTGGGATTGACACCGGCGGAAAGGGCGATATCCCGCACCGACGGAAGCCGGCAGCCCGGCGGAAACTGCCCGCCGGCGATCTGCACGCAGAGCTGCTCACACAGCTGGGGGGCAATGGGACGCTTTCGATCCAGATTCCATTCCAAAGGACCCAACCTCCTATCTTGAATTTGTATTATCTTGCTAATACAATCTCACTACCGAGATAATACACTATTTCTCACGCTTTGTCAACAACTTCTTTTGCAGGCCTTGACAGCACCCCGTCTCCGTACTACAATTTGCATATAGTCATACGCAAAAAGGAGCTGTCCCTATGCCGAAATTTCCGGAAACTGTAATAAATTTTGACAAAACCACCCGTATGCGCGGCGATTTTCCCCGCATTCACCGGCTTGGAGCCGTCAGCCCCAACGGGGAGGCCTCCCCCTTCCTCTGGCAGGGGCGCATGATGCGGCTGGAACTTTCCGATCCCTCCCGCGGGGTTGACCCGACGGTGCCCATCACCGCCCTCATCCGCGACCGGGAGAGCGGCGCGGTGCTTTCCCGCTTCGGCGAGGGCTGCTATTACTATTCCCTCTACAAGGATCCCGCGGAGGATGTGGTTCGCGTGCTCGGCACAAAGCGCGGCGGGAAAGGGTTCTGCGGCGACACCATCATGCTCTTTGAGAGCCGCAATCTGCTGCACTGGAGCTGCCGGGAGCTGCTCTCCCGCCCCGGCTGGAAGTATTACAACACCTCCCTCACCCGGGGGCCGGAGGGATATGTGCTGCTCATGGAGGCAAGCCATCCCACCGAGGAGGTGGGGGTTCCCTTTACCTTCTTCTTTGCCACCTCAAGAGATCTGGTGTCCTGGGAATTTATGCCGGCGGAAAAGGCCTTTTCCCGCAATATCTACAACGGCGGCCCGTGGATGACCTATAGCCGCGGATATTATTACGTCATCTCCGTGACGGCACTCCCCTTTGACCGCTACACCAATTATCTCTACCGCACGAAGGATTTCTCCGCCTGGGAGGTGGGCTTCTACAATCCCATCCTCTCCCCCACGGCGGAGGATCGCAGGGTATCTCCCCTGGCCTGCGATACGAAAACAGGCTGGACGAAGGCCATTCCCGATATGTTCCTTGCCAGCTCCAGCGACATGGATCTCTGCGACT
The DNA here is from genome assembly GCA_017533425.1 of Clostridia bacterium. Taxonomy (GTDB): domain Bacteria; phylum Bacillota; class Clostridia; order Oscillospirales; family QAMX01; genus RGIG1911. The sequence goes on from JAFXIE010000084.1 coordinate 17,049, forward strand.
GGCCGGAGAAGGGCAAAACCCTGATGGTCTATCTTCTGGGCAACCAGATGGGAGATTACTACATGGCCGAGGCAGAATATGACGGCAGCCTCGCCGATTTCCTCGAAAGCTACTTTATTTAGGCAGAAAAAGCGCCCCGCCGGGATAGCGTGATACTCCAAGCGGTGTATCACGCAACTCTATTCGCCTACGGCGAGTGATATTGCTACGCAGTGATATTCGGCTTTCCGCCGAGTGTTATTCGCTTCGCGAGTTTCGGGCGAATAGAATATCACTAAGTCCAAAGGACTTAATATCACTTTCGCAAAGCGAAAATATCACGCTGACGATAGTCAGCATATCACTTAACAGACAAAAAGAAAGAGAAGACTCGTTGCAAGAAACGAATCTTCTCTTTTCTGTTGTTAGTGGGTTTGGGCTACCGCCCAATCATATTTGTACGCACAAATGTGATGTTGGTTCTTAACAAGAATTGAAAGACTCTTTAAATTCTCCGATAAGAACAACGCCCGATTTCGGCGGGGCGCTTTTGTATTGCTCGGGTACTTATTTTGCCTGCTTCTTCGCGGTAATGGCGCGGATAACGAAGAGGGTTGCGGCAAGCAGAACCAGAGAGATGGCCAGGACGATCCAGGCATTCTGGATGAAGCCGGCGAGGATGTAGCCGACGAAGGCCACGGCCGCCACGGTCAGCGCATAGGGCAGCTGGGTGGAAACGTGAGCCACATGGTCGCACTGGGCGCCGGAGGAGGCCATGATGGTGGTATCGGAGATGGGGGAGCAATGGTCGCCGCAGACGGCACCGGCGAGGCAGGCGGAAACGCTCATGACAAGCAGCTCGCCGCTGAAGCCGACGGAGACAACGATGGGCAGCAGGATGCCGAAGGTGCCCCAGGAGGTGCCGGTGGAGAAGGACATGAAGATGGCGATGACAAAGATGATGGCGGGCAGCAGCAGCTGCATACCGGCAGCGGAGCCGCGAACCAGCTCAGCCACGAAGACCTTGGCGCCGAGGGCGGAGGTCATATTGGACAGAGACCAGGCAAAGATGAGGATGAGGATGGCGGGAACCATGGCCTTGAAGCCCTCGGGGATGGCGCTCATCGCTTCCTTGAAGGAGAAGGAACGGCGGATGAGATAATAGATAACAATGAGGATGAGGGCAACGACAGAACCCATGGCCAGACCGACAGAGGCATCGCAATCGGAGAAGGCGGAGACGATGTCGGTGGCACCGGAGTAGGCAACACCGGTGTAGATCATGCCGGCGATGCAGGAGACGATGAGGATGATGACGGGCAGGATCAGATCGATGACGCGGCCGCGCTCGTTTGTCTTCTGTTCGCTGGCATTTTCAAAGGGACGCTCAGCGGTGAAGAGATCGCCATTCATGGCGTTGCGCTCGTGCTTGGCCATGGGGCCGTAATCAAACTTCATCCAGGCCATGAGGATGATCATGGCGATGGTCAGCAGAGAATAGAGGTTGTAGGGAATGGCCCTGATAAAGAGCTCAATGCCGTTGTAATCCTTGACAACGCCGGTGACGGCGGCAGCCCAGGAGCTGATGGGGGCGATCATGCAGATGGGAGCGGCGGTGGCATCGATGATGTAGGCGAGCTTTGCGCGGGAGATGCCCTTCTGATCGGTGACGGGACGCATGACGGAGCCGACGGTCAGGCAGTTGAAATAGTCATCCACAAAGATGAGCACGCCGTGGGCAAAGGTGGAAAGAATAGCCCCGGGGCGGGTCTTGATGCGGTTGGCAGCCCACTTACCGTAGGCGGCGGAGCCGCCGGCGCGGTTCATGAGGATCACGACGATGCCGAGCACAACGAGGAAGACCAGGATACCGGCATTCCAGGAATCGGCGGCCGCGGCGATGATACCCTTGTTGAGGATGGTATCAAAGGTGTTGATGGGGTCAAAGCTCGCATACATCAGCGCGCCAGAGAGGATGCCGATGAAGAGGGAGCTGTAAACCTCCTTGGTGATGAGAGCCAGCACAATGGCGATGATGGCGGGCAGCAGGGCGAGGAAGGTGGCATAAACGCCCGTCTCCTCGTCGCGGATGACCTTCAGAGCTGCCTCAAGCTTTTCGGCAAAGCCCTCCGTGCCGACATTGGCATCGTAGTTGTCCACAAATTCGTGGGCATCATCGATGGTCAGAGAGGTTTCGGCGGCCAGCGCGGGCATTGCAAAGAGGCTGACCAGCAACATTGCCACGAGCAGAAGAGGAAGAATGCGCTTCATAATTCTGTTCCTTTCTCGTGTTTTTTCGACAAAACAAAATGCGGGATCGGATATGCCGAGCCCGCAAGAAAAAGCTTCCTAAAAAACTGATAGCGCTCCACACTCCGTGACAGTACGGCACATATTCTGCGACGTACCAACAAAGGAAGCGGAACAGCACATCCTTCATTTCGGCGGTGTCCCTCGCGCCTGCCGCGGCCTGTCCGCGCATTGCGACAGGAGCGGTGAACCCCGCACCTCTACCATTTTGAGTTATCTCAAAACACACGATATAGTATTGTAGTGCCATTGTAGCATAGGAAAGCGTATTTGTAAAGATAAACTTCACAATTTGATAACAAATTCCCCGGCGCGCCTTGACCTTTTTGCGCAGAACGGATATAATGAGGGCGTGGAAACACCGCATCTACAGGAGGTAATAAAACCATGTCCATCCGTATCACAATTTGGAACGAGTTCCGCCACGAGCAGAAGACCGACTCCAAGTGGTATCCCCTCATTCATTCTCACTATCCCGAGGGCATGCACAAGGCCATCGGCGAGCATCTGCTCAGCATGGATTCTGATCTTGATGTCAATTATGCCACCCTCGATATGCCCGAGCACGGTCTGACCGACGAGGTGCTGGACAACACCGACGTTCTTCTCTGGTGGGGGCATACCGCCCACCAGGAAGTGGATGACGCCATCGTCGAGAAGGTCTGCGAGCGCGTGCTGCGCGGCATGGGCCTTATCGTTCTCCATTCCGGCCACCACTCCAAGGTCTTCAAGAAGCTCATGGGCACCACCGGCAACCTCTGCTGGCGTGAGGATTCCGAGCACTGCCGCCTCTTCAACGTGGCTCCCTACCATCCCATCACCGAGGGCATCGGCGATTCCTTCGTGCTCGACGGCGAGGAGACCTACACCGAGTATTTCGACATTCCCAAGCCCGACGATCTCATCTTTATCGGCTGGTGGAAGGGCGGCGAGGTTTTCCGCTCCGGCTGCACCTTCACCCGCGGCGCCGGCAAGATCTTCTACTTCCAGCCCGGCCATGAGACCTTCCCCACCTACCACAACCCCACCGTGCTGCGCGTCATCGACAACGCCATCCACTGGGCCCGTCCCGCCCGCATGATCGACGCGCTCACCTGCCCCCACATCCGTCCCACCGAGGAGGATATCCACCGCGCCCTCAATCCCGAGGACTTCGGCGGCGAGAAGCTTCCCGCCAACGAGCGCCACACCTGGACCTCCACCCGTGAGCCCTATTTCCCCGAAGAGAAGTAAGAGGATACTGCCATGATCAGACGAGCGGAAGAACAGCGCGTTGTCGCAAACGAAAATATGCGCGGCGGCAAGGGCTGCGTACACATTTCCCACCTCTACGAGAAGGATAACGACGAATTCTACGGCAAGGGTCGTCTTTTTGCCAAGATCACCCTCCAGCCCGGCGAATCCATCGGCTATCATGTTCACGAAGGGGAGAGCGAGGGCTTTTATGTGGCCTGCGGCCGCGTTGCCTTCAATGATAACGGCACCGTCTCAGAGGCGGCGGCCGGCGATCTGCTCTTCACCGGCGCAGGCGAGGGACACAGCGTGGAAAATATCGGCGATGACGTCGTCGAGCTGATTGCCCTCATTCTTTACAAATAATCTACCAAAGAGGCCGCAGGGCGCAAAACCGGATTTTGCGCCCCTACGGCCTCTTTTGCTTACAAAAAAAGTGCGGAGGAATTGCACATGAACGAATTTACCCTGCAGCATGGGAACCTGACCCTCATCTACGATCCCGAAAACTTCAAGCTCTCCGTCCGGCTGGGTGACCTGGAGCGTCACTGGATCGGCATGCCCCATCTGACCCTCGCCGCCGGCGGCGAGGTCTCCTTTGCCGGCACCTTTGCCGAGGCCGCTGAATGGACCAACGGCCTGACGAAGGCCGTCCGCGCCGTTTACCGCGGCTTCCGCACCCCCGAGGGTGAGGTGCTGCCCATCTCCGCCGTCACCACGGTGGGCATCGATCTGGAGCGCGGCGACCTGCGCTGCGAGATCCGCCTGGAGGACGAGCCCTGCGGCACCTTCTCCGAGCTTTTCTGGCCGCCGGCCTTCTCCTTTGACGACAATTCCGGCCGCGGCTTCACCATCCTGCCCGAAATGCAGGGCATGCTCATCCCCGCAAAGTATGACGAGGAGATCATCCGCCCCGATCAGCATGTGCTCATGCGCCGCGGCACCATGCCCATCTACGGCCAGACGGCCAACGGCTTCGGCATTCTCTCCGTTTTCGAGACCTTCTATGACTGCTCCTACGGCGTGGATCATCCCGCCGGCGGCGACACCGTCATCACCCCCTCCTTCCGTCCCTCTCTCGGCTATGTGGGCGACCGCCGGGCTATGCTCTTCATCCTGCGGCCCGATTACACCTATTCCGAGATGGCGCAGGACTGGCGCGCCCTGCAGGATGAGCGCGGCGCCGTTGCCACCCTGAAGGAAAAGATCGCCCGCAACCCGAACATCGAATATATGCTGGGCTCCGCCATCGTTCATGATGGCATCGCCGGCCATGTCAGCCCCGATTCGTATTATTACAACCGCCTGGAGAGTAACGACTGGTATCGCACCTTTGACTCCCTTGCCGAGGCGCTGCGCGGGCTGAAGGCCAAGGGGCTCGACCATGTCTATCTCCACACCGACGGCTGGGGCAAGCACGGATATGACAACCTCCATCCCGATCCCTTCCCCCCGCATGAGGAGGCCGGCGGTGTCGAGGGTATGCGCCGCCTTGCGGACACCTGCGAGGAGCTGGGCTATTATTTCGGCATCCACGACCAGTACCGCGATTATTACTACGATGCACCCACCTTTACCTTTGACAATGCCGTGCAGAAGATCGACGGCAGCCACACCTACAACGACCACTGGTTCGGCGGCAAGCAGTCCATGCTCTGCCAGGGTGTTGCCCTCGGCCATGTGCGCCGCAATTACAACAAGTTTGAGGAGCTTGGCATCAAGATCCGCGGCTCCTATCTGGATGTCTACAGCATCGTCGAGCCCGACGAGTGCTTCAATCCCGATCACCGCCTGACCCGCAAGGAATCGGTGGAAAAGCGCTGCGAGTGCCTGGAATTTTTGAATTCCCGCGGCATCATCCCCTCCTCCGAGGAGGTGGTGGACGCCTACCTGAAGGTGCTGCCGCTGGTGCACCATGCGCCCTACATCACCGATCCCATGTTTGAGAAGCCCGCCAAGGGCATCGGCATCGCCGTTCCCTTTGTGAACCTCTGCTATCACGACTGCGTGCTCATCCCCTGGGAGGGCTGCGGCGCGAAGGACAAGGGCGGCACCTGCATTCCCGACACCGACTGGGCCTACCTGCACCTCATTCAGAATGCCGGCATTCCCTATGCCGCCACCTCCTTTGATGCGGAGGCCATCGAGCGGGTCAAGTTCGCCCGGGAGCTGCAGAAGAAGCTGGCCCACTGCCGGATGCTGGAGCATACCTTCCTGGATGACAACTACCGCATCGCCCGCACCGTCTACTCCGACGGCACGACCATCACCGTCAACTTTGACGAGGATACCTTTACCATCGAGTAATTCTCGGGGCAAAAAAAGAGCCTGTGAATAGGCTGGTTCTCATAAGGAAGTTTGCTCATAAGAGTTAAATTTGATCTACAGAAACAAATAGATAACCCCGACAGATTTCAGAGACCTGTCGGGGTTATCTTATATTTCAAAAACCATATAATCTTGATCTCGAAGTTTAATTATTTTTTGTTCTCCTGCCTCGATTAAAGTCCTATAGTCTTTTTCCCTCAAATCTGAATAATGACATATTAAAATGCCGTCAAATAAACATAATCCGGAAAAATCCGTTAAGCCATATGTGTCAACATCATACTTGGCTACATGTTGAATAGAGCGAGAAGCAATATGCGCACC
>JAFXIE010000001.1 GCA_017533425.1 Clostridia bacterium
ACTGTCCGAAACCCGCAAAAAACCTCCCTCTGACGAGGGAGGTGGATTCGCCGTAAGGCGAAGACGGAGGGAGAGAGTCGAGAAGAGATCATTTCTCTCCCCCGGGAAACACGTAGGGACAGGCGTCCCCGACTGTCCAAAACCTTGCCTCTCCCCCTGGGAGAGGTGGCCGAGCAGAGCGAGGACGGAGAGGGGAATTTGAGAGCCCTCTCAGTCGGCTTCGCCGACAGCTCTCCCGGAGGGAGAGCCAAGGCAATAAATGAACCCAATTCTGCCGGAAAGTTCTCAATAAGTATTCCACAACAAAATTCCGGCACAAATATTTGAAATCCAATCTTGACAGCTATATATGCTTCCGTATATAATGGAATCAGGAAAATAGCACTCACTCACGGAGAAAAAGGAGGAAACCGACGATGCGTAAGAAAACCTACCGCAGAATTTCTGCCTTGCTTATCCTTGCGCTGCTTTGCCTTTCTCTCGCTTCCTGCTCTTCTGAGGGATCGGCACCTTACTATACAGCAATCGAAAACTTTTACAAGCAAACGGATACGCGTTCCTTTGGCGAGGTATTAGCCGAACAGGAAGGGTATGATGCGGACATTTGCGCAAAAGATGTGATCCGTTCTTTCGGCAAGGAAAATTTATTGGGGTGGGCGGAACTGTCAGATTTAACTAGGACAATTGATCTCCGCGCAAAGGAAGAGAACATATTTATTCGCCCCTTCGGGAATCACACCAGTTATAAAATGAGAGATTTCTATTATCTGGTGAGGGGTGTGAAAACGACGAGGGGAAGGCGTGCATATGCATACACCGTCTTTTACGAAGATCGAGAAATGAATCCGGGAGTACTGAAAGCGCATATAGGTTATACTTTTTATTCTGCAATACCCTTGACTGCGGCCGATTTTGCAGACATTCAACCGGGTGACTCGAGAAGAAAGGTGGAGAAGATCGATCCGGTTACTTCTCTGTATTTGGAAGAACTTAAATTTACCATTCATCTTTTGGATGAAGGATTTATGTTCATTCACTATAACGAAGACAAAACGGTAAAAGAGTTGTACTACTGCGAGGAGGGCGTTCTCGAACCATATTCATCAAGAGAGTATGTTGAGCTATTGGAACCGCTCGCCGTTCCCGACGGAGACAGGATATACTGAAAGCCCCGTTCTGCCCCGGAAAGCATCGCGCTTTCCGGGGCATTTCTTTGCATTCTTTATTTACGCGGGAGAACATATGTGCTATAATAAATGAGAACTTATGCTTGATTTTTCCCATAAAGGAGAACACCCTATGGATATGCAGAAATTTATTGCCCGGCAGGATCCCATATGGACGGAGATCCCCACCTTCTGGGATGAGGGGCCTTTCCTCGGAAACGGCGTCATGGGCGCCCTGGTCTATGTGGATAAGGAGAGCGGCCGCCTGCACATTAAGCCCGGCCGGACGGATATTTACGACAACCGCCCGCTTGAGAAATACACCATTATGGACAAGCAGTTTGCCCAGGGGCGCCTGCAGCTGGGGCCGGTGGAGATCGGTACCCGCGGCCGCGTGACGGGCTGCGAGCTGCGCCTTTCCCTCTATGACGCCACCCTTTCGGGCAAAATTTTTACCGAATGCGGCGAGGTGGAGCTGGAGCTGTGGATCCCCCGGGAGGAAAACGCCCTGGTGCTGGAGCTCAAGCCTTCGGCAGGGGAGACCGCCCCGGCGGAATTTCTGCCCATGCCGGCGGAAACCCCGCGCCAGACCAAAATGCGGGAGCTGAAAAGCTGGAACCGCTACCGTCCCGACCATCCCGCCCCCCGGGATCTTCTGCCCCTCCGCGAGGAGGATGGCCGCAAGCTGTATGAGCAGCCCCTCTATACCTCCGGCTCCTACACCGTATGCACCGAGCGGCGGGGGGATATTTTCCTCCTGTCCGCCGCCACCTCCGATGGGGAAGGGAGCGCCGCGGAGGCTCTTGCCACCCTTACCCGCCTTGCGGACACCGCCCCGGCGCGCAAGGTCCATCTTACCTACTGGCATGAGCTCTATTCCCGCTCCTTCCTGTCGGTGTCCGACCCCGTGTGGGAAAATTTCTACTGGATGCAGATCTACAAGATGGCCTGCGCCGCCCGCCCCGGCGGCCGCATCATCGATACCATGGGCCCCTGGTGCTACACCACCTCCTGGCCGGCTGCCTTCTGGAACCTCAATGTGCAGCTGACCTATGCCCCCATGATCCCCACCGGCCTTTTCGATATCTGCCGGTCGCTGCCCGATACCCTGCGGGCGGAGATGGAAAACCTGCGCCTCAACATCGATCCTGCCTATCGGGAGGGCTGCTACGGCATCGGCACAAATACCTGCCGCAGCCTGCGCTCCGAGGTCTTTGTGCCCGGGCGGGAGAAGCAGAAGGGGGATAAGGTGGAGCTGGGCAACCTCACCTGGGCGCTCTTTGTGTGCTACACCCTCTGCCGCACCACGCTGGATGAGGAAATGCTGCGGGAAACGGTGCTGCCGCTGCTTTGCGGCGCCGTGAAGTATTACACCCATTTCCTCACCCCAGATGCAAAGGGTATTCTGCACCTTGCCCCCACGGAAAGCCCGGAATACCTTGCCGTGGACGAGGATACCAACTATGATCTTGCCCTGCTGCGCTGGGGTCTTGAGACCCTCATCGGGGAATACACCCGCCTTGGCGGGGATGCGCGCATTCCCGACTGGCAGAACACCCTGGATCATCTGACGGAATACCCGGAGGATGAAAAAGAGGGTCTCCTCATCGCCCGGAACACCCGCCTTGCCCATTCCCACCGCCACTATTCCCACCTTTTGGCCTTCTATCCGCTGCATCTTCTCGATGCCAAAAAGCCGGAGGACTGCGAGCGCATTCGCCGCTCCGTGGCCCACTGGCATTCCATGCCGGAGGAGCTGGAGGGCTATTCCCAGACGGGAGCTGCCTCCATGCTCGCCATGATGGGGGACGGCAACGCCGCCGTCGGCTATCTCGACGGGCTGCTGCGCGATTTTGTCCGACCCAGCACCATGTACAGGGAGGAGGGCGGCCCCGTCACCGAAACGCCTCTGGCCGCCGTCAGCTCCATGGTGGATATGCTCCTGCAGAGCTACGGCGATGAGATCAATGTCTTCCCCGCATGCCCCGATCGTTGGCAGGATGCCTCCTTCACCCTCTTTGCCGAGGGTGGCTGCACCGTTTCCGCCTCCCGCCGGGATGGCGAGCTGCAGTTTGTGCGCATCCGGGCAAAGCGCGCCGGCATTTACCGCCTGCGGGCTCCCTTTGCCCTGGAGCCGCAGAGCACCCATCCCTTCCGCTATGCGGAGGGCTGCTACATCTTCCCCCTGGGAGAGGGAGAGGAGGCGCTCTTCACCCTCATCCCGGAAGAGGAGGCCTTTGTTGCTCCGGTGGAGGCGAAAGAGAGCAATATCTTCGGTCTGAACCCCGCAGCTCTGCGGTATGTGCGCCGGGAGGCCATCTGTGAGGAACGGACCCGCGCAAAGATGGCCAAAAGAATGAAAGGGGAGAAGAAATCATGAAGCCCTTATCGGAAAAGCAGCAGCAGATTCTCAGCTTTATCGAGCAGTTTTCTGCCCGGGAGGGATACTCACCCTCCGTGCGGGAGATCTGCGCGGCGGTGGGGCTGCGTTCCCCTTCGACGGTGCATGCCCATCTGCGGATGCTCACCGAGCGCGGGCTCTTAAACCGCGGCGATGCGGGCAAAAAGCGCACCCTCACCCTCCCCGGGGAGGGAGTTGTGCGGGTGCCCATCCTCGGCAATGTGGCCGCCGGTGCGCCCATCCTTGCCGAGGAGAATATCGAGGGCTATCTGCCCATGGACTGCGGCGGCAGCGGCACGCATTTTGCCCTGCATGTGCGCGGCGATTCCATGGTGAATGCCGGAATTCTCGATGGCGATCTCATTGTCGTCCGCCGGCAGGATACTGCCGACAACGGCGAGATCGTTGTTGCCCTCATCGGCGATGAGGCCACCTGCAAGCGGCTTTCCCTGCGGGATGACGGGGTGTGGCTGCTGCCGGAAAACCCCGAATATGCACCCATCGACGGCAAGGAGGCCGCCATCCTCGGCCGGGTCTCTGCCGTGGTGCGAAAATACGAGTAAGGGAGAATGCGAAAATGACCGATCGTGAATTGCGCGCAGCCTTTGCGGATCCCCCGCGGGAATTCCGCCCCAGCCCCATGATGCACAGCTTCCCGGAGGAGGCCGGCGTGCTGATGGATGCCATGATCGACTACGGCTTTGGCGGCGCGGTCATCAACGTTCCCTTTGAAAACGGCTTTACCACCAACCCCGAAAATATTGCCCGCTTTTCCCGGTGGGCGGATGAGATGGATGCCAAGGGGCTTTCCTGGTGGCTGTATGATGAAAACGGCTACCCCAGCGGATATGTGGGCGGCGAGCTTTTGAAGAAATATCCGGAGCTGGAGGCCATGGGCATGTATATGCGCCGCCGCACCGCCTATCACGAGCCCCTTTCGGTGCATTTCCGCACGGAGGATGAGACCGACCGGGTGGTTTGGGCGGCAAAATGCCCCCTGTATGTCACCCCGCGGCGGGATGACTGCTATCCCGTGCTGGATCGGTCGGTGCCGGTGGAATTTAAGCGGGATCGGGTGGACTGCGAGCTCTCCCCCTGGGAGTGCCTGTATGTCTTCTGCGTGCGCCGGGCCTATGAGGGCAGCCAGTGCACCCACAACACCTTTTCCTTCTCGCCCTATATCAACCTGCTGGATCCGCGGGCGGCGGAAAAATTCATCGAAATGGCCTATGCCCCCATTGCCGAGGCCATCCCCGATGCCTATTCCCGCGCCCGGGCGGTCTTTACCGATGAGCCGAGCCTGATGGTCAGCTGTCCCCGCAATTATGAGGCCTGGCCCTGGGCGCTGGTGCCCTGGGTGGACAACCTTTTTGCGGCATTTTTGGAGGAATACGGCTTTGATCTGCGCCCCTGGCTGCCGCTGGTCTTTGAGGGAAGCGCGAATGCGGCGGGCATCCGCAGCCGCTTCTGGCGGCTGATCGGCAAGCTCTGCGCCCGGGGCTATGTGGAGCCCATCCGCCGCTGGTGCGAGGCGCACGGCGGCATCTTCTCCGGCCATTACCTCGGAGAGGAGAGCCTCAACGGCCATATCCGCGCCTACGGCTCTTTTATCGATATGTTCCGCGCCGTGGGGCTTCCCGGGCTGGATGTGCTCAACTGCCTGCCGGAGCGGTATGATTACAATACGGCAAAGGTGCCGCAGATGGTCTGCCGAAAGCGGCAGGATCCCGGCATGATGGTGGAGATCTGCCCCTTCGGGCATCTGGAGGAATTTATGCAGGCGCCGCTGGAGAATATGATCGGCGTGATGAATCTGCTGTATATGTCCGGCGTTCGCTATACCAACAGCTATTTCTCCTCCGATTTTTCCGCCTATGCCCCCGATGTCCTGCAGGGCTACGGCGGAACCATGAGCCGGGAGGAGGCGCGCTTTTTCACGGCCTATGTGGGCCGTCTCGGCGCCATGCTCGGCAAGGCGCATAACCGCTGCGGTCTCTTTGTCTACCTCGGGGTGGAGGATGTCGCCGCCCACTATACCCCCTCTGTGGGAAAGCTTGCGGCCAGAGGGGCGGATGAAGCCACCCAGGCGGTCGTCCGGCGAATTTATGAGAGCGGCCATGATTTTTATTATGCCGATACGGAGGATATCCTCGAGGCTGCGGAGAAGGGAAGCATCTCCGGCGGCGAGGTGCATACCGTCATCGTCCCCGCGCTGGAGGTCATGCCCCGCGAGGTCTGGGAGGGGCTTGCAAGGCTCTCCGCAGGGGGTGTCCGCGTGCTTTATGCGGATCGGCTGCCCACCCTGTCCTGCGATCTTTCCTCCGATCCCGCGGGCGCGCCCCTGGGGGACGGAAAGGGACGCACCGTCTGCCCCCTGGCGGATTTTCCCGCCTGCCTCGGCGTGCAGGAGGGGCTGACCCTCTCGGCCGACGGAAAATACTTTGCCGCCCGCTTTGACCGGGACGGCCGCGAGCTCTGGCTGGTGGCAAACGGCGAGCGCAGAGCCATGCACATTTCCCTTGCCTATGCCGGAAAAGACGCCGCCGAGATCTTCGACCCGGCGGACGGCTCCTCCGTACAGACCGACATCGCCGCAGGCCTTGACCTTGAGCCCTACCGGGCAAAGTTTATTCTTATATGAGGCGAAGAGCCCCTCCGCAAGATCGGAGGGGCTCTTTTTTTGGCCAAAGGTATTGACAAACCTGTCTATACATGATAGACTACAGGCATAGTCTATAGACGATAGACAGCAAAGGAGGTCATAGTTATGGATGAATTGCGGCTCGGTGCCGTTGAGGCTCGGTTTGCGGATATTATCTGGCAGCATGCGCCCCTTTCCACCCGGGAGCTGGTGGCTCTGTGCGAGACCGAGCTTTCCTGGAAGCGCACAACGACCTATACGGTGCTTAAAAAGCTCTCGGAGCGTGGCCTTTTTGAAACCTGCGATTCCACCGTCACCGTGAAGATCGGCCGGGAGGAATTCTATGCGCGGCAGAGCGAAAAATTTGTGGAGGATACCTTTGCGGGCTCCCTGCCGGCCTTTGTGGCGGCCTTTGGCTCCCGCAGAAAGCTTTCGGCGGAGGAGGCTGCGGAGCTTCGCCGCATGATCGATGAAATGTCGGAGGAATAGACCATGCAGGATTTCTTTCTCGCGCTTTTGAATCTTGCGCTTTCCGCGGGCTGGCTTGCCATCGCGATTCTTCTTTTGCGGCTGATCTTTCCGCGGCTGCCAAAAGGCATCCGCATGGGAATGTGGGCACTGCTGGGGCTGCGGCTTTGCCTGCCCGTTTCCTTTGAGAGCGTGCTCTCCCTCATTCCCAGCCGGGAGACCCTCCCGCCGGAGATCCTTTTGTCCCCGGCGCCAAAGATCGAAAGCGGCATCCCGGCCATCAATGCCGCGGTAAACCCCATCATCTCCGAGGCTCTGGCGCCGGAGCTTGGAAACAGCGTCAACCCCATGCAGGTGGTGCTCTATGTGGCCGGCGTGATCTGGGTCATCGGGGCGGCGGCCATGCTCCTCTATGGGGCGATATCCTGGCTTCGGCTGCGGTGGCGGGTGCGCATATCCCTGCCCTATGGGGCGGATGCGCAGCTTTGCGACGATATCGACACCCCCTTTATCCTCGGCATCCTCCGCCCGCGCATCTATCTTCCCTCCGGCCTTTCGGAGAAGGATGTGCAGCCGGTGCTGCTGCATGAGCGGGCGCACCTTTCGCGGGGAGACCACATCTGGAAGCCCCTGGGATTTTTGCTTCTTTCGGTTTACTGGTTCCATCCGCTCTTTTGGCTTGCCTTTCAGGCCTTTGCAAGGGATATCGAATATGCCTGCGATGAAAGGGTCATCCGGAATATGGACATCGCGGCGCGAAAGAGCTATTCCGAGGCGCTGCTGGCGGCCAGCGTCCGCCGCTACAGCCTTGCCTGTCCTCTGGCCTTCGGCGAGACCGATGTAAAGGGTCGGCTGAAGGCGGTGCTTTCCTACAAAAAACCCGCCTTTTGGGTGGGAATTGCCGGCATTGTCCTCTGCGTGGCTCTGGCCGTCGGTTTTCTGACCGATCCCATCCGCCCGCGCTGGCAATCGGACAATGCGGGTATCACAGGGCTTACCTGCGGCGCGGAGTACACGGATATTGTCTTCAGCCACGAATACGACACCCTTTCGGGCAAAAATCCCCGCATTGAGGTTCGCTGGGAGAACGGGACGGCCGATAAGACCCTCTGCTTTGGCGAAGGCTTTATGCTCATGCGCGGAGAGGAGAATCTCTGCGAGGACAAGGTCTTTCCGCTGCCGCGGATTCAGGTCAGCCCCGGGGGAGAATATCTCGATGTCATTTCCCTTTCGGATTTTGCGCTTACCCCCGGCAGCTACCGGCTGGTAAAGCACTTCTGGTTTGCGGATGAAGAGAAAACCGCCTATGAGGCCTATATCAATTTCACCGTGGGGCCCATTGCCTCCTTCCTCGGAAAATGCTATTCCTTTGACCCCGAAAGCGAGCTCATCCTGGCGGAGCCCTCCGGCCTGACCCTCTATATTCCCGATGTGGGCGGCAGCATCTATCTCGGCGCGGAGCTTCTCGGCGAATACGACACCTACACCGAGCTGACGCGGGAGAACTTTGATCCGCTCTTTACCAGGGAGCAGCAAAGCTGGGCGCGTACCCTGCGGCGAAACAACAACATTGCCATAGCGGTGCATGATTACGGAAAGGGGCTTTTCTGGTATCTGCTGGAGCAGAAGAACGGGGAAATTCTCTTTATCGAGGGCGAGACGGAAACGCGCCGCATTCGCGGAGTATATCCGCTGCGCGAGATTGCGATTGCCGACGGCGCAGGGGAGACGGCCGATCCCTGGGGTATCACGATGGAGGTGCTCATCGGGGATCGCGACACCCTGGAATTTGTCCTGCGGCAGGATAAGGCGGTTTCTGTGAAGGGAGAGCTCACCACCGGGCCGGAGTTTCAGGTTTTCCGGCTCAAGGAGGGGGAATATGTTCCCTGTACCCCCCTCTCGCAGCCCTTTTACGATGCGGTTTTGTACACAATTCCGGCGGGCGGCGAGGTGAAGATCCAGAGCAATCTCTATCCCTATATGCCGCTGCTTCCGGGCACCTACGGCATCACAAAGGAGGTGCGGCAGCAAATGCCCGACGGAAGCTATACCGTGCGCACTTATGCTACCTATTTCTCCATTCTCGGCGAGGTCATTTACAATTAAAGCTAAGGGACGGAAAAGCTCTTTTCCGTCCCTTTCATATTTTCATGGCCTGTCCCATATACTGAAGAGAAAGTCAAACGCAGAATGTGGGAAAGGACAGGATATTCAAAATGAAAAAGGTAGTGATTATGTGCTGCGCCCTCTGGGCGGCGATGCTGCTGCTTCCCCTGGCGCTGACGGAGGCGGCACCGCCGGAGCTGCCCCCGGCCTCCCTTCCGCCGGCGGCGGAAAGCGGGGAGATATCCTCCCCGGCGCCATCGCCGACGCCGACCCCGGCGCCGGGGGATGCGGATATTGTGCTGAAGGTCTCCGTTGCGGGCAGGACAGAGGAGATGACCCTGGCGGATTATCTTGTGGGGGTGCTGTGCGCCGAAATGCCTGCCCTGTACCCGGAGGAAGCGCTGAAGGCACAGGCGGTGGCGGCGCGCACCTATTATGCCTATCGGATGCTGGGCGGCGCGGGACAGTATGACGGCGCGGATATGACCGACGATTCCTCCGTCTGCATGGCCTACACGGCGCCGGCGGCCATGGCGGGCGCCTGGGGCGGCGATGCCGCCGATTATACCGCACGGATGCGTGCCGCCGTCACGGCCACCGACGGCATGATCATGACCGGGGCGGAGGGAAAGCCCATCGCGGCGGTATTTTTTGCCATTTCCTCCGGAAAAACCGAGTCGGCAAAGGACATCTGGGGCTCGGAAAACCCGAATCTGCGCTCCCGGGACAGCGCCTGGGATGCCGATGCGCCGGGATTTTCCGGCGAGGTGACGGTGACGGCCGAGGAATTGCAGCGGAAAATCTCCGCAAAATATCCTGCGGCACGCTTTGTGGCCGGGGAGCCCTGGTTTGCCGATTGGAGCCGCTCGGCGGCGGGCAGCGTGCTTTCGGTAAAGGTTGGCGGGGTAAAAATGAAGGGCAGCGACCTGCGGGCCATCTTCGGTCTGCGGTCGGCAAACTTCACCCTGTCCTATTCCGGCGGGGTTTACACCTTTTCCACCCGGGGCTATGGCCACGGCGTGGGCATGAGCCAGTACGGCGCCCGGGCGCTGGCACTCTCCGGCAAGGGCTATGCGGAGATCCTTGCGGCTTACTATTCGGATTTTAAACTGGAAAAAATAAAAGGCTGATTGCGGGATTATTTGGCCGCACCTCCGTCCATACTATGCCCGGAGGTGTAGAAACCATGAAAAACAACGTCTGGAAAAAAACAGCGGGGTTTTTGAGCGGAAAGGGCTTCTACATAGTCCTGATTCTCTGTGTCGCTGCGATCGGAGTGTCGGGCTATGTGATGACGAGGGCGAGCATGAACCCGCCCGCGGCAGATCCCCTGCCCGATCTGACCCTGAACCATAGCGAAAGCTCCGAAGAGGATACCGAGGTCAATCACCTTGTCACCGGCATCCCGAAGCCCACGGCAACGCCGACCCCGGCGCCCACCCGGAGTCCGAGCCCCACGCCGGTGCCCACGGCGGCGCCGAAGAAGCTCTTCTTCCTGCGGCCGGTCAACGGCCGGGTGGGGACGGATTTCTCCGGCGATGCGCTGGTCTACAGCCAGACCCTGAATGACTGGCGGGTTCACGCGGGCATTGATATCGCGGCGGAGGCGGGCACCCAGGTGCGCGCCGCGGCGGATGGCAGGGTGAGCGCGGTGGAACAGGACGGTCTCCTCGGCACCGTTGTGGAGATCACCCATGCGGAAGGTTATGTTACCCGCTATGCCGGCCTGCAGGAGCAGCCTGCGGTGTCGGTGGGGGCGGAGGTCAGCGCCGGGGATGTCATCGGCGGGGTGGGAACCACCGCCATCAGCGAGGCCATCGACCCCGTGCATCTGCATTTTGAGGTCTGGAAGGACGGCGTCGCCATCGATCCGGAGACGGTGCTGCCTGCGCCGGCAAACTGAGAGCCAAATGAGGACAGAGAAGCGCCACCTTCTCTGTCCTCATTTTGTATGGCTTGCGGGAAACCTGTAGGGGCGGCAATCTGCCGCACGCTTTTGCCGGAATATGGATATACGGATAACAGGAAGGGGCTTTCGTACCTTTCTTTCGGAAGAAAGGTACCCCAAAGACCGCCAAAAGGAGGTGGGCTTACGCCCCCTCCCTTGGAACCCACCCCCAGATCGATTTGACCGCTAATCCCTGCTCCTTGACTCTGGCGCTATGGTATTTGAAGGATAAGGCATACGCCGGGGGACGGCAGTGCCTGTGCGGTGGCCACGCAACGGCGTATGAACAAAATCGATCTCCAAGATAATGTGCAACCTTGTAGGGACAGGCGTCCTCGACTGTCCGCAAAAGAGGAACGCTCTGCAAAAAACCTCCCTCTGACGAGGGAGGTGGATTCGCCGCAAGGCGAAGACGGAGGGAGAGAGGCGAGAAGATATTATTTCTCTCCCTCAGTCTTTTGCTTGCGCAAAAGCCAGCCCCCTCGTCAGAGGGGGCCTTGGTGCATACTCCTAATCCTGCGGAAAACCGGTAGGGA
>JAFXIE010000085.1 GCA_017533425.1 Clostridia bacterium
CAGAAGGGCAATGCCCCCGAGGAGCGCAAGATCCAGCGCCTCTTCCGCGATCCCGCCGTCACCCGCCTTATCAAGCGCTGCAATGACTTCGGCGCAGGCGGCGTGTCTGTGGCCATCTGCGAGCTGGCCGACGGTCTTGTCATCGATCTGGACGCCGTGCGCAAGAAGTACGACGGTCTGGACGGCACCGAGCTGGCCATTTCCGAATCCCAGGAGCGCATGGCCGTGGTGGTCGCCGCGGAGGATGCGGAGCGCTTCATCGCCGCCGCCGAAAAGGAAAACCTGGAGGCTTACCGCGTGGCCACCGTCACGGAGGAAGCCCGCATGGTCATGAGCTGGCGGGGCGAGACGGTTGCAAACCTCTCCCGCGACTTTTTGAACACCAACGGCGCCGCAAAGCACACCGCCGTCCGCGTCACCGAAAAGGATCTTTCCGTCTTTTCCAAGGCCCTTTATTCCAACCTGCGCGAAATGGCCGCCGATCTCAAAACCGCCGGCCGCCGCGGCCTTGTGGAGCGCTTTGACGGCTCCATCGGCGCAGGCAGCCTGCTGATGCCCTTTGGCGGCAAGCGCCAGCGCACCCCCGCCCAGGCCATGGCCGCCCTGCTGCCCGTGCTGCCCGGCGAGGAAACCGCCCAGGCCAGCGTGATGGCCTGGGGACTTGATCCCGATGTCATGTGCGTGGATCCCTACACCGGCGCCCACGCCGCCGTCTACAGCTCCATGGCCAAGATCGTCGCCGCCGGCGCCGACTGGCGCGATGCCTATCTGACCCTGCAGGAGTTCTTTGAGAAGCTGCGCAACGAGCCCGCCCGCTGGGGCAAGCCCTTTGCCGCCCTGCTCGGCGCCATGGATGCCCAGCTGGAGCTCTCCGCCGCCGCCATCGGCGGTAAGGACTCCATGTCCGGCTCCTTCATGGATCTGGATGTCCCCCCCACCCTCATCTCCTTTGCCATCGCCCCCATGCAGGCCGGTGATCTCATCACCCCCGAGTTCAAGGAAGCCGGTCATCCCGTCTATCTCTTTGCCCCGAAGGAAGAAGGCGCCTGCGCCACCAAGGCTGCCTGGGATGCCTTCCATGCCCTCTGCCGCGCCGGCAAGGTGCGCGCTGCCTGGGCGGTGGAAAACGGCATCGCCGAGGGTATCATGAAGATGTCCTTTGGCAACGCCATCGGCTTTGCCTCCTGCGGCGCCACGGACGAATGGTACGGCGCCATGATGCAGGACTTCATCATCGCCGAGCTTGCCGAGGAGACCGATTCCCCCTATGCCATGAAGCTTGGCGAGACCACCGCCGAGGCCGTCATCGATCTCGGATGCGAGAAGGTGGCCGTGGACGAGCTGCTTTCCATCAATGAGGGCGTTCTCGCGGGCGTTTATCCCACCGATGCCCCCGCCGAGAGCGCGCTGGATACCTTTGCCCACACGGCGGCAAGCCCTGCGGCACCCGCCGTCAAGTGCGCAAAGCCCAAGGCTCTCATCCCCGTCTTCCCCGGCACCAACTGCGAATATGACACCGCCCGCGCCCTGCAGGCCGCCGGTGCGGATGCGGAGATCCTCGTCGTCCGCAATCTGACCGCCGCCCAGGTCGAGGAAAGCGCCGAGCGCTTTGCCCGCGCCATCGCCGACAGCCAGATCGTCTTCATCCCCGGTGGCTTCTCCGGCGGCGACGAGCCCGACGGCTCCGGCAAGTTCATCACC
>JAFXIE010000086.1 GCA_017533425.1 Clostridia bacterium
GATCTGCATGGTGACGTTGTCCTTGGTGATGACCGGCTGCGGCGCAAAGTCCATCACCTGCTCCTTTAAGAGAACCTGCTTGACGATGCGGTCGATGAAGGGGATTTTCAGGTGCATACCGGTGTGCCAGGTGGCATGGTAGGCGCCGAGGCGCTCAATGATGATGGCGTAGGACTGGGGAACAATGCGGACGTTTGTAATAATGAGAACAATAACGATCAGTCCGATGACTGCAAGGGAGATCCATTCCATATTATTTTCCTTTCTTTGCTGAGACGGCGGTCAGTTGACCTTGGTTACGATGACTTTGACGCCCTCGATATGAAGCACCTGTACGGTGTCGCCCTCACGGAGGGGCTCGTTATCCGCCGACCGGGCGGACCAGCTCTGGCCGGCGACGGAGACGCGGCCGGTGCCGGCAATGTTGTCGATGCGGTCGGTAACGACGGCGGTCTTGCCGATGACGCTCATGGCGTTGGTGCGCTCTGCGGTGCGGTTCAACTTTCGCACCAGGGGGCGCGTTGCCACAAGCAGCGCAAGCGAAACAGCCACGGCAGCGCCGATCTGCAGCCATTCCGGCAGCTTCAGCAGAGCCAGTATGAGCCCCACGGCCGATCCGGCGGCAAACCAGATGGTCAGAAGCTGCGGTGTCAGTGCCTCGATGAGGATGAGAAGAATAATCAGAGTGACCCAAATGGGAATCATCATCTCTATCACCTGCCTTTCGTGCCACTACAATTATATAATGATTTATATGTGCCGTCAATAGTCGTGGAGAACCGGCTAAAAAAATTTAATGCATATCTTGACAGATGAGGGGGGAATAGTTATAATATGGTGTTATACCGATATATTATTCACCATCTCGCCTTCGGCTACTTGGCGGCTGATCTGTCGGACAATGCTGACCGCTTTTTGCGGTGATATATTCAGAGGAGGCTTATTCAAATGAGTTTCAAAAGCACCTATCTTGAAGATCTGATGAAGCGCGTGATCGCCCGCAACCCCGGCGAGACCGAGTTCCATCAGGCCGTGGCCGAGGTTCTCGAGTCCATCGAGCCCGTCCTGGAAGCCAATCCCAAGTACGTCGAAAACGGCGTCATTGAGAGCCTTGTCGAGCCCGAGCGCATCATCAAGTTCCGTGTGCCCTGGGTTGACGACAGCGGCAAGGTTCAGGTCAACCGCGGCTACCGCATCCAGTTCAACAGCGCCATCGGCCCCTACAAGGGCGGCCTGCGCTTCCATCCCACCGTCAACGAGAGCATCATCAAGTTCCTCGGCTTTGAGCAGACCTTTAAGAACGCTCTGACCACCCTGTCCATGGGCGGCGGTAAGGGCGGCGCGGACTTTGATCCCCAGGGCAAGTCCGATGCCGAGGTTATGCGCTTCTGCCAGAGCTTCATGACCGAGCTGCAGAAGTACATCGGTGCCGATACCGACGTGCCCGCCGGTGATATCGGCGTCGGTGCCCGTGAGATCGGTTACCTCTTCGGCCAGTACAAGCGCCTGCGTGATGAGTTCACCGGCGTTCTGACCGGCAAGGGCCCCACCTACGGCGGCTCCATCCTTCGTCCCGAGGCCACCGGCTTCGGTGCTGTTTACTATGCCGTTGATATGCTCAAGTACTTCGGCGATGACATCAAGGGCAAGACCTTTGCCGTTTCCGGCTTCGGTAATGTTGCCTGGGGTGCTGTCAAGAAGATCACCGAGCTCGGCGGTAAGGTTCTCACCATCTCCGGTCCCGACGGTTACATCTACGATCCCGATGGTGTTTCCACCGAGGAGAAGATTGACTACATGCTCGAGATGCGTGCCTCCTGCCGCAACCGCGTTCAGGATTATGCCGACAAGTTCGGTGTTGAGTTCTTCCCCGGCCAGAAGCCCTGGAATGTCAAGGCTGACATTCTCATGCCCTGCGCAACCCAGAACGAGGTTCGCATTGAGGATGCCAAGAATATTGTTGCCAACGGCGTAAAGTACTATGTCGAGGTTTCCAATATGCCCACCACCGCCGATGCCGTTGCCTATCTTAAGGAGAACAACGTTATCATCGCTCCCTCCAAGGCTGTCAACGCCGGCGGCGTTTCCGTCTCCGGTCTGGAGATGACCCAGAACTCCATGCGTCTGTCCTGGAGCGCTGAAGAGGTCGATGAGAAGCTGCATACCATCATGTCCCGCATCTTCTCCGCCTCCATCGATGCCGCCCACAAGTACGGCTTCGGTGATGACCTTGTCGCCGGTGCAAATATTGCCGGCTTCCTGAAGGTCGCTGACTCCATGCTCGCCTACGGCGTGGTGTAATCCGGAAAACAAACCAAATTGAAATGAGCATCCCCGCGGGGATGCTCATTTTTTATGTCATAAAGTTCAAATTTCCACAGAATCGCCGGGGGCGGGCATGAGAAGCTGCAGCTGCGGGGCGAAGATATCCCGCACGGCAAGAATGCGCTCCTTTGTCATGCCGTTTCCGGGGTAAAGGTCGTGATGCAGGGGCATCATCCGGGGGATCCCGGCCGAATTACAGAGGCGAACGGCCTCCTCAGGGTGGAAGTTTCCGATGCAGTTGTCCCGCAGGCGGAAGGCATCCCGCCCGTTTGTCGGGAGGAGGGCGGCATCAATGCCGCAAAGCCGCTCCTCGAGCCCTGCGTAGGGACAGCAGTCGCCGGAATGGTAAATCCGCAGCCCGCTATCCGCAATGATGTAGCCATATTCGGCAAAATATCCGCCGGTGAGGGGATGCAGCTCCTCGTGGGCGGCGGGGATGGGGGTGATGCCCGAAAATACAAAATCGGCGGCAGGGCAGAGAATGCGCGCCTCCGGAATGCCGAGGCTGAGAAGCTTCTCTTTCACCGGCGGAGGGCCGACAAATATGGCATCGGGAGATGCCCCTGCCAGGGTTGGAAGGGTCTCCGGATCGGTGTGGTCGGTATGGGCATGGGAAAGAAGGATAAAATCAATGCCGGAAAGGGAATCCGGTGTCACCGGCGGGGGATAGGCCCGCTGCCAGATGCCGGCACGGTTTTTGGCCCGTTTATCCACGCTGTAGGAGAGGTAGGGATCGATAAGGATCCGGCGGGAGCCCGCAAGCAGCACACCGCACTGGCCGAGATAGGTGATGCGCATGTCTTAAAAGAGGGTGCCCTGGGCGCCGGCATCGGTATGCAGCTCGATGCCGAGATGGCGGTAGGCGGCGGGGGTGACGCAGCGGCCGGTCTGGGTGCGGTTGAGGAAACCGATCTGCATCAGATAGGGCTCGTAGACGTCCTCCAGCGTGACGGTCTCCTCGCCCACCATGGCGGCCAGGGTGGAGAGTCCCACGGGTCCGCCGTTGAAATGCTCAATGATGCTTGCGAGGATGCGGCGGTCAATGCTGTCAAGGCCGAGGGCGTCGATATCCAGCGCCTTGAGGGCAAGATCGGCAGCCTCGCTGGTGATAACGCCGTTTGCGCGCACCTCGGCAAAGTCGCGGACGCGGCGCAGCAGGCGGTTGGCGATTCGGGGGGTACCGCGGGAACGGCGGGCGATCTCCAGGGCACCGCTGTCCTCGATGGGAATGCCGAGAATGCCCGCGCTGCGGCGGACGATCTGGGAGAGCTCCTCCGGAGTGTAGAGCTCCAGCCGCAGCAGAACGCCAAAGCGGTCGCGCAGGGGATTGGTCAGCTGGCCGGCGCGGGTGGTGGCGCCGATGAGGGTGAATTTCGGCAGATCCAGGCGGATGGAACGGGCGGTGGGGCCCTTGCCGATCATGATATCGATGGCGTAGTCCTCCATGGCGGGATACAGTACCTCTTCAACGGAGCGGGAGAGGCGGTGGATCTCATCGATGAAGAGGATGTCGCCGGCGTTCAGGTTGGTGAGGATGGACGCCAGGTCGCCGGGGCGCTCGATGGCCGGGCCGGAGGTGATGCGCAC
>JAFXIE010000087.1 GCA_017533425.1 Clostridia bacterium
AAGCTGGACAAGATAGGCGCGGAAAAGGTGAAGGTCATCCTCATGGGTGAGGAGATCGCCCTGAGCGAGACCGAGGCCGATGAGATTCTGAAGTTCATCGCCATCACCGGCTCCAACGCCGAAGTCCTTGCCGCTCTGGAAGGCTACGCAGGCCGCAGCGAGATTTTCGATGCCGGTCTTGAGGAGCTGAAGGCTGTTGTGGCCTACCTGCCCGAGTTCGGTGTGCCCGAGGAGAATTTTGCCGTTGATCTGACCATCGCCCGCGGTCTGGATTACTACACCGGCACCGTTTACGAAACTCTCATGGTGGAGCACCCCGAGATAGGCTCCGTCTGCTCCGGCGGACGCTACGATAACCTTGCCGGCTACTACACCGACAAGGCCCTCCCCGGCGTTGGCATTTCCATCGGCGTCACCAGACTTTTCTATGTGCTGCAGGAGCAGGGTCTGCTCTCCGACGAGATAGTTTCCGCTCCCGCCGAGGCTCTGGTCATCCCCATGACCGAGGATATCTCCGCCGCCGTCAAGACCGCCACCGTGCTCCGTGACGCAGGCGTCCGCACCCAGCTCTATACCGAGAAGAAGAAGTTCAAGGCCCGCATGAGCTATGCCAGCAAGCTTGGCTTCCCCTACACCGTTCTCATCGGCGAGGACGAGATGGCAGAGGGCGTGGTTGCCCTGAAGAATATGACTTCCGGCGAGCAGGTGAAGGTCACCGCCGCCGAAGCCGCCGAAATCATCCGCAAGGCCATTGCAGAAAAGGAGAACGCCCCGGTCATAAAAGAGTGAGCGGGATGGAGATAAGAAAGCATCCTCGATTGAAGGATTCTGATTATGCCGCAGGCGGAGCATATTTTGTGACCGTTTGTACACACGTAAAAGCAAAAACATTGGGCTCTGTCGTAGGGCGGGGGCTTGCTCCCGCCGTTCCAAGGCTCACAGATTGCGGAAGGATAGTTGAACAGCAGCTTTTGGATTTGGAGAACAGATTCAAACATATTAAAGTCGATAAATATGTAATCATGCCAAATCATGTACATGTGATATTTATCGTAATGCCTGCAGCGGCGGGAGCAAGCCCCCGCCCTACGGTGTCCGATGTAATTTGTGCCTGGAAATCATTAAGTGCAAGGCGGTGCAAAACGGAAGGGAAATGTCAAAAGCTCTGGCAAAGCTCCTTTTACGACCACATTATAAGGGACGAAAATGACTACCTTACCCGCTGGAACTACATCGACACCAACCCTGCCCGATGGGCGGAGGACGAATACTATTCCTAAGCTCCTGCGGCGCGCCGGGGGCGACGCGCCCTACGATGAGGGAACCAAAGTCTTGTGCAAATCAGTTCCCTCATCAGTCAGCCGCGTGGCGGCTGACAGCTTCCCCCAGGGGAAGCCAAAAAGGTATGTTTGATTTAAAATATAATTCACATAAAGGAGAAAAACCAAAATGATGCAGAACCGCACCCATAACTGCAACGAGCTCCGTCTGGAGCACGCCGGACAGAGCGTTAAGCTCTGCGGCTGGATGGAAAATGTCCGCGAGGTCGGCGCAGGCCTTGCCTTCGTGGTACTCCGCGATTTCTACGGCACCACTCAGGTGGTTGTTGAGACCGAGGAAATGATGAACGTAATAAAGCCCCTGAACAAGGAGACCACCATCTCCGTTGAGGGCATTGTCCGGGAGCGCAGCAGCAAAAACCCCAAGCAGGCCACCGGCGACATCGAGGTCGTTCCCCAGCGCATTGAAATTCTCGGCACCTGCCAGCATAACGAGCTGCCCTTTGAGATCAACCGCAGCCGCGAGGCTGACGAGATGCAGCGCCTGAAGTATCGCTATCTTGACCTGCGCAACCCCGCTGTCAAGGCAAACATCATCCTCCGCTGCCAGGTGGTGGCTGAGATCCGCCGCATGATGACCGAAAAGGGTTTTCTGGAGATCACCACCCCCATCCTCACCGCCTCCTCCCCCGAGGGCGCCCGCGACTATCTGGTGCCCGCCCGCAAGCACCCCGGCAAGTTCTACGCTCTG
>JAFXIE010000088.1 GCA_017533425.1 Clostridia bacterium
CATCTCGGCGTGGAGAACATCCACAAGGTGGGCGCCATCGGCAAGGCCGGCTACCTCTGGGAGACCCGCGTGGTGGATCCCGAGGGTCGGGATGTGACCGACGGCGAGGTGGGCGAGCTCTGCGTCCGCGGCCCCGGCGTTATGAAATGCTACTACCACAACCCCGAAGCCACCGCCGAGATTCTGAAGGACGGCTGGCTCTACACCGGCGATATGGCCCGCGTGGATGAGGACGGCTTCATCTATCTTGTGGATCGCAAAAAGGACGTTATCATCTCCGGCGGCGAGAATCTCTACCCCGTCCAGATCGAGGATTTCCTCCGCGCCCATCCCGCCATCAAGGATGTGGCCGTCATCGGTCTGCCCGACGACCGGCTGGGCGAAATCGCCGCGGCCATCATCTCCCTGCGCGAGGGCGAGAGCGCCACAGAGGAGGATATCAACGCCTTCTGCGCCGCCCTCCCCCGCTACAAGCGCCCCCGCCGGATCATCTTTGCCGATGTTCCCCGCAACCCCACCGGCAAGATCGAAAAGCCCCGCCTGCGGGAAATCTACTGCGGCGGAAGCCTCGTGGAAAAGCAGATCAGCAAATAATCCTTCATTTCCGGCGTTTTTCTCCGCCCATGGTGACGACATCTGCCGGTTGTTCATAACGGCAAAACCGTCGTGCATAACCTCAACGAACAAATTCAATTTCTGAAAGGAAGAACGAATCATGAACTGGGAAAAGATCCTTGACTCCCTCTGGACGCTTGCTACCACCTGGGGCATCCGGCTTCTGGCTGCACTCGTTGTGCTGGCTGTCGGAGCAAAGCTCATCTCCTCGCTGTGCAAGTGGCTCTCCCGCACGCACAAGCTCGACCGCCTGGATGACGGCCTGCGCGCCTTTCTGGGAAGCTTTGCAAGAATTGCGCTGTATGCACTGCTTATCATCACCGTGGCCTCTATCATCGGCATTCCCGCGACATCCTTTATCACCATTCTTGCCTCCTGCGGTGTTGCCATCGGTCTTGCGCTGCAGGGCTCTCTTTCCAACTTTGCCGGCGGTTTGATGATTCTCTTCTTCAAGCCCTTTAAAATCGGTGATTTTATCGAAGCAGGCGGCGAAAGCGGAACAGTTACCGATATTTCTGTTGTCTATACCGTTCTGCTGACGCCGGATAACAAGCGAATCACCATGCCCAACGGCAATTTGACCAATTCCATCATCAAAAACTATTCCGCTGAGGAACTGCGCCGCGTGGATCTGACCTTCGGGGCGGAATACGGAAGCGATGTGGAAGCGGTCAAGGCTGTCATCTCTCGTGTTGTGGAGTCTCACGAGCTGGTTCTCAAGGATCCGGAACCCTTCGTGCGGCTGACGGAATGTGCAGACAGCTCGCTGAACTATATCGTTCGCGTCTGGTGCAAAAACGCCGATTACTGGACAGTCAGTTTCGATCTGAAAGAGGGCGTAAAGAAGGCATTTGATGAAAATGGCATCGGCATTCCCTTCCCCCAGGTGGATGTGCATATTTCCAACACCTGAAAAGGATAGCCGTTTCGCTGCAACCCAGAGGCAGCCGTTTCAAAAAACACGGAGGGTTCCATTCAAAGGGTACGCCGCGTTTTGCGCTGCCGGTCTTTCCCGACATCCTTTCCCGGCGGCGCTGCAGCACCTTTGGCCGAAAATTGAAAGAGGCTTGACCGCCGGTCAAGCCTCTTTTTTCTGTCTGTTCTTATTTTGCAATATCCCGCGCCACATGCACGCCGCTGGCGGAGGCATGGGAGAGGGAGTGGGTGATGCCGCTGCCATCGCCGATGATATACAGGCCGGGGTAGCGGGACTCCAGGCGCTCGTTGACCTCAACCTCCATGTTGTAGAACTTGACCTCCACGCCATAGAGCAGGGTATCCTCATTGGCGGTGCCCGGCGCCACCTTATCCAGCGCATAGATCATCTCGATGATGCCGTCGAGAATGCGCTTGGGCAGCACCAAACTGAGATCGCCGGGGGTAGCCTGGAGGGTGGGGGTGATGAAGGCCTCCTCGATGCGGCTTGCCGTGGAGCGCCGACCACGGATGAGATCGCCAAAGCGCTGCACGATGACGCCGCCGCCCAGCATATTGCTCAGCCGCGCCACCGATTCGCCGTAGCCGTTGGAATCCTTGAAGGGCTCGGAGAAGTGCTTGGCCACCAGCAGGGCAAAGTTGGTATTCTCCGTCTGCAGGGCAGGATCCTCATAGCTGTGGCCGTTGACGGTGATGATGCCGTTGGTATTTTCGTTGACGACGGCGCCCCGGGGATTCATGCAGAAGGTGCGCACCTTGTCGCCGTATTTTTCCGTGCGGTAGACGATCTTGCTTTCGTAGAGCTCATCGGTCAGGTGGGCAAAGACGTTGGCCGGCAGCTCCACCCGGACGCCGATATCCACGCGGTTGGAGCGGGTGGGGATATCCAGCTCCGCGCAGATCTGCTCCATCCATTTGCTGCCGCTTCTTCCGACGGAAACCACGCACTTCTTGCAGAAATAGGTTCCCCCATCGCACTGCACGGTGTAGCCGCCCTCGGTAATGGCAATATTTCTGACGGGCGTGTCAAAGAAAAACTCCACCCGCTCCGAAAGATAGGCATAGAGATTTTCCAGCACGATGTAGTTGATATCCGTGCCGAGATGGCGGACGGAGGCATCCAAAAGATGCAGGTCGTTCTGTACGCACAGGGTCTTGAAGCGGCTGCCCGCGGTGGTGTAGAGCTTGGTGCCCTCGCCGCCGTATTTCAGGTTGATCTCATCGACATACCGCATGAGATCCAGCGCCGGCTTCTTGCCGATATGTTCATAAAGGGTGCCGCCGAAATCGTTGGTAATGTTATATTTTCCGTCGGAAAAGGCGCCTGCGCCGCCAAAGCCGCTCATGATGGAGCAGCTCTTGCAGCCGATGCAGGTCTTGATCCGATCTCCGTCAATGGGGCAGCGGCGCTTGCTGAGGGCATGGCCGGCCTCAAAGACAGCGATCTTCAGACCGGGCTTTTTCTGCAGCAGCTCATAGGCCGCAAATATACCGCCGGGACCTGCGCCAATAATAATCACATCATAATTCATAAAAAAATCCCCCTTAAGTCAGAGAATTGCGCACAACCGGGAGATATTATATCACATTCCCGGCGAAAAGCCAATACACCGCCGCCGAAATCCTCCCCGCAGGCCACATTCAGCCGGAAAAGTCCCCTTTGGGAACTATGGCGCCAATCTGCTCCAGGCTGCGGCAAAGGGCGGCGAAGGGGATTTCTTTGACTGCCATGTTATTATTCGCCGCAATGGCTGCCGCACATCCCGCCGCCTGCCCCATTGCCATACAGGGCGCCTGCACGCGCACGGCACTGTTTGCTTCCGTATCGGATGAAACACACCGGCCGGCGCATAAACTGCGTTTTGCCCCCCGGGGGATCAAAGCGCCGTAGGGGATCTCTCCCACTTTGTTTTCCGCAAAAAATTCCTGCCGGATGCCCCGCATGACGTGCAGGTCAATGGGATAAAACGCATAGCAAACCGCGTCATCAAAATGCCTTCCGCCGATGTAGTCCCGGGCGGTAAGCGTCGCCTCCCCGACAATCCGGACCGATTCCCTGACGCCCGTTTCTTCCGCGCAGTCATCGACCTGCAAATTCTCAAGCCCCCGAATACCCCGGCAAAAGGTATACAGCTTCATCATGAGCGCCAGCGCATCCTCCTCAAGCCTTGTCCTTCCGGCGGATGTTTCGGCAGCTTCGCAGGGAATATGTATGTCAAATTTATTGCCCCGAAGATAATTGATCAAATGCATTTCCGTAATGTAGGGCGGGAAGCCGGCCGTTTTGAAATCGCGGCGGAGCTGTTCTGTATCGATATCCTTGAAATCGTAGCCCGAAATGCGGTTTTGCGGCGTCGCGGGCTGCTGCGGATCGCTCCCCACGGTTTCATATCCGGTCAGGGCGACGGCATTTGCATCCCCCGTGGCATCAACGACGGCCTTTGCGTTGATCTGATAAATGCCTTCCTTGGCGGTAACGAGCAAAACCGCGCCGTCGGCCTCTTCCCGGACATAGGAAATCATCGTATTGGTCATCAGTTCGACGCCGGCTTCCCGGCACATCCGGAACAAAACAGAGCGATAAATAAATGTATCCAGCCGGATCTGCTCATGCCAGTGCTTTTCCGGTTTATACTGAAATTCCGGCAGCTTTGCGCCGCCCAGCGCCGCCGTCCGTTCGACCGCCTCCCAGCAGGGGCCGGAAATGATCTGCTTTCCCCATGCGTAAAACAGCCCGGGGAAATTTACGCCGCCGCACGTCACAGTACCCCCAAGGGTGCTGTTTTTTTCAATAAGAATTGTCTTTGCGCCGTTTCGCGCCGCGGAAATCGCGGCAAAAACGCCCGCTGTGCCGCCGCCGATCACGGCAACGTCACATTCCGCAACCGATTTCGGATGAATAACAAATTGCATGTCAGCACCCACCTTGCAATATCTTTGTTTCATTATACCAAGTGCGGACATATTTTGCAAACAGCTTTGCCGCAAAGCAGCCGCATTCCGCAAAAATCGCAAGGGCGGATATCATCCGCCCGTTATCATTTTACATATCCAATAGATCAAGCCGTAAACCACACTGGCCACCGTCCCGTACACAATCACCGACCCGGTTATCGTAAACATCTTTGCACCGACGCCGAGGATGAAGCCCTCTGCTTGTGTCAACTTAAAACCATTTCGTTCGTATTTTGTTAGGACCCAATTTTAAAAAATATTTACATCAAGTCGATGATATGGTAATATAAAATAAACTGGGCTTGCTCTTGGAGGTCGAACTATGCTGGGACAATTGCAAAGACTATTTATGTCTTTGTTGCAACTTGTGTTGTTATTTCTCAATCCTGTAATACTTATCCCTGTCATTATTATCATTATTGTCCTTGTCAAGAAGAACAAGGAGTATAAAAGTGGTGCTTATTATCAAGTCACCAAGCTTCCTTATCTTTCTGTTCGACATAACACTGGGCGATATGGCGAATATCTCACATATAAATACCTCAAGCACATGGAAACAAGCGGAGCAAAATTCCTTTTCAATGTCTACATCCCAAAAGGTAATGGAGAAACCACCGAAATCGACTTATTGATGATATGCCCCAAATGTATTTTTGTATTCGAGAGCAAGAATTACAGTGGTTGGATATTTGGGAGTGAAAACCAAAAAAATTGGTATCAAACATTGCCCGCCGGCAGAGGAAGAAGTCATAAGGAGCATTTCTATAACCCTATTATGCAAAACCGTTCCCATATCAAGCACTTAAAGTCTTTACTTGGCGAGCAGTTCCCGATGCGGTCAATCATCGTCTTTTCCGACAGATGCACATTGAAGAGTGTGCAGATTAAAAGTAACGATATTAGTGTAATCAATCGTTACGATGTTTCATCTGTTGTGTCTGCAATCTGCAACCAAACGCCAACTGATATTTTGAGTGAGAGTAACATCACCGAACTATACAATAAACTTTATCCATTCACGCAGGTTGATGAATTTGCAAAAGCACAACATATTACGAACATTCGCAACAACTTAAACGAACAGCCTATTCGACAGACCGCACCGAAATATGCACCATCTGGTATTACTACTTTACAAACCGAGGCAACAAACGTCACAACGGTTATACAGGCCGAGGTTAATTCTGTTGGCGTTGAAACTGTTGTGAAGGATTTGCAATCTCCTGTGGTAGAATCAACTGAGAAAGTTCCTGTTGAGGGCAAACCCATGGAAAAGCAAATTTCCAAGTGTCCAAGATGTAATGGCAATCTTGTTTTGAGAACTGCCACCAGAGGTGCAAATGCAGGTGACCAGTTTTATGGTTGTTCCAATTATCCCAAGTGTAAATACATACAAAGCATAACGAATAAAACGGTATGAGGAGTTTTCCTCATACCGTTTTTATTAAAATTGCGTTGTTATCCAATAGATCAAGCCGTAAACCACACTGGCCACCGTCCCGTACACAATCACCGACCCGGTTATCGTGAACATCTTTGCACCAACGCCGAGAATGAAGCCCTCTTTTTTGAACTCGATGGCGCAGGCGGTCATGGCATTGGCAAAGCCGGTGATGGGCACAAGGGAGCCCGCGCCGGCAAAGCGGGCCAGCCGCTCATAGAGCCCGAGGCCGGTCAGGAGCGCCGAAAGAAGGATGAGCGCAAGGCTTGTGAGGGCCGATGCCCGCAGCTCCTCCGCGCCGAGGTGCAGAAAGAGCTGCGTCAGCCCCTCCCCCGCAAGGCAAAAGCCGCCGCCCACCAGAAAAGCCTGCGCCGCATTCCTTATCCAGGGAGATTTTGGGCTCTCCCGGTTGTAAAGCTCGGTGTATTCCGATACGGACATTTTCATTTTTACAATCCCGCCTTCCTTTTTGTCCTATTTTGCCCGCGCATTCCGGAAGGCATACAAAAAAAGAGAGGCCGCAGCCTCTCTTTTTTCTGTGATTTTTTATTCTTCCATGGCCGCAGGGCGGGTGAGAATGGCGTGAATGACGGCGGGGTCAAACTTTGCCCGGCGGTCATAGGTGTAGAGTCCGTTCTGCTCCTGCTCCACATCGGTCAGCTGGGTATAGCACAGGCCGTAGATGGCCGGATTGTCCAGAAGCGCGTCGGTCAGGCCGCGGAAGCGCTCGACGCACTCCTCCCGGCTCTGCACCCGCTTTCCGTAGCCCCAGCCGGAATCGTCCGTATCGCTCCACCAGATGCCGCCGTATTCGCTGACGAAGGTGGGCTTTTTCGGCTCACGGCAGCGGTGGATGGGCACAGCCTCTCCCCGGGCGAGGGGTTCATATTTTGCGCGGAAGATGGCCGGATCCTGCTCGTAATCGTGGCAGTCCATGATATCCGTCGCGCCGGGCACATGGGTCCAGCCGGAGCCGTCGATAAAGGCGCGGTCGGGGTCAAAGGCGTGGGTCATTGCGCAGAGCATCCGTACAAAGACGGGATCCACATCCGCCTGCGTCTCATTCAAGGGACACCAGCCCACAATGGCGGGGTGGTTATAATCGCGCCGCAGGATCTCCAGCCATTCGGGCAGAAATGCCCGCCAGGCCTCCGGACGGGAAACATCCAGCCCCCAGTTGGCGTGCTCGCCCCAGACGATATAGCCCAGGCGGTCGCAGTGGTAGAGGAATCGCTCCTCAAAGACCTTCTCATGCAGGCGGGCACCGTTAAAGCCCATGGCCTGGGAGCGCAGGATATCCGCCTCCAGCTCCGCATCGCTCCGCGCGGTGTAAATGCCGTCGGGATAGAAGCCCTGATCCAGCACCAGCCGCTGGAAAACCGGACGGCCGTTGAGAATGAGCTTTTCTCCCTCCCAGCGAAGGCTGCGCATGCCGAAATAGCTCTCCGCCCGATCCTCGCCGAGGGTGAGGGAAAGCCCATAGAGCACGGGGCTGCCGATATCCCAAAGGGAGATCTCCGAGAGGGGCAGCGCAAGCCGCAGGCTGTTGGCGGATACGCTCGCCTCCGCCCTGCCAACGACCCTCTCGCCGAGCTTTGCCTCCGCCGCAAGGCGAAGACCCTCGGCACCGCGGCAGGTGGCCTCGATCCACAGGCAGGCATTGGCCACATCGGGGGTGAGCTTCAGCCCCTCGATATATCCGGCGGGCACGCTTTCCATCCACACCGTCTGCCAGATGCCGGTGGTGCGGGTGTAGAAGCAGCCGTGGGAGCCAAAGCGGTCGCTTTGCTTGCCGGCGGGCTGGTTGTGGCTGCGCAGATTGTCCTCCGCCGCCACGGTGATGGTGTTCTCCCCCGCCGTGAGGGCATCGGTGATATCAAAGGAGAAGGAAACATAGCCGCCACGGTGGAGGCCGACGGAAATTCCGTTGATCCAGACCTCGGTCTCAAAATCGCAGGCGCCGAAGTGCAGCAGCACCCTCCGGCCGGGAGCCTTCCAGCCCTCCGGCAGGGTAACGCGGCGCTTATACCACACGCAGGCCATAAAATCCTTATAATTCTGCCCGGACAGGGAGCTTTCCGGACAGAAGGGCACAAGAATTTTGTCGGAAAGGCCCTCTGCCGCCGCCAGGCCGCGGGCGCGGCCGGTGCAGCCGTGGTCAATTTCAAATTCCCAGGTGCCGTTGAGGTTCATCCAGTCCTCCCGGACAAGTCCGGGGCGGGGATGCTCCGGGCGGGGCATGGCATTTGACATGGCGTTACTCCTTACGTGTTACTTTTTCGCCTTATCCGCATTGGCGGCATTGCGGCGGGCATCCTCGCGATCCTGGGCCATCTCCTCCACCGTCTTGGTGTGGAGGCGGGCAGCGCCCATGTAGCCCTCCTTCGTGGGAATGCGGGGACCGGCCAGGCGCTCCTTGGCGCGGACGATCTCCTCCTTGTACTGGGGCAGCCACTTTTCGCCGGCCACCAGCATCTCGTCCACCATCTGGCGGATCTCCGGCGGGTTGCAGACGGCGCCGGTCAAGGGATCCATCAGCATGGCCTGGCGCAGAAGCTCGATATCGCCGTGGACGGCAGCCTCCACCGCAAGGCGCTGCACCCAGATGCTCTGGCTGCAGATGGCGGCGCAGCCCAGGGGCAGATCGCCCACCTGGGGAATGTTGATGCCGTTTGCATCCACATAGCCCGGCACCTCGACGATGCATTCATCGGGCAGATTGGTGATGCAGCCGTTGTTCATGACGTTGAAATGGCCGCGGTAGAGCCGGCCGGTCTCCAGCGCCTCGATGATATAAGAGCCGTGCTCCTCGCTGCGCTTTTCGGGGATGTACTGCTGGGGCGGTGCCGCCATCCAGTTGGGGAAGTCATACTCAAACCAGTTGCGGCCTTCGTTGCACACCCGCAGATAGCCGCCCGTCTCGCCGTCGATCCAGGAGGTTTCGGTGTTGATCCACTGGGGAAGCTCGTCGGGACGCTTGCGGTACCAGGAAACATACTCCGACAGGTGGCCGTTGGACTCGGTGGAATAGTAGCCGAAGTTGCGCAGCACATCAATGCGCACCTTCTCCTTGGCGCTCAACTCGGGATTGTTCTCATAGGCCTCCAGGATCTTGCCGGTGAGATCCTCGCCGTTGTGCTTGACGGAGATATACCAGGTCTGGTGGTTGATACCGGCGCAGATGATATCCACATCCTTCTTTTCAAGACCCAGCGCCTTGGCGATCTGACGGTGGCCGCCCTGCACGCCGTGGCAGAGGCCGAGGGTGCGCACGCCGCCGTACTTGATGGCCGCCCAGGTCATCATGGCGTTGGGGTTTGCATAGTTCAGCAGCAGGGCATTCGGCTCGGAAACCTCGCGGATATCGCGGCAGAAGTCCAGCATGGCCGCAATGCCGCGCTGGCCGTACATAATGCCGCCGGCGCAGAGGGTATCGCCAACGCACTGGTCAACACCGTATTTCAGGGGAATGTTGACATCGGTCTCAAAGGCCTCCAGCATACCGATGCGCACGCAGTTGATGATATAGCGGGCGCCGGTCAGAGCCTCGCGGCGATCCAGGGTGGTGTGAATCTTGATATTGACGCCGTTGGCATCCAGATCGCGCTGGCAGAGCTCATAGACCATGCGGAGATTTTCCGCATTGATATCGGTGAAAGCCACCTCGATATCGCGGAATTCGGGAACGATCATCAGATCGGAGAAAAGGCGGCGGGTGAAGCCGACGCTGCCGGCGCCGATAACGCAAAGCTTAAAAGACATGGTGTATCCTCCCAATTTAATTTATAACTTCAGTTTACAGCTCGGTGATGCCCTCGAAGGCATCCTCGCAGACCTCATCGAGGCAGTATTTACCACGAACCACTGGCCGCGGGGTCAGCCAGCGACCCTCGGTGAAATCGGGGATGGCGACGGGCTTTCCGCCGCAGGCCACGGAATCCTCGGAGAGGGGGGTGATAGCCATCCAGGCGGCGGTATCGTAGACATCGATGGGGGTGTCGGTCTTATCCCGGACGGCCTCGATGAAGGCGCGCAGCACCAGATAGTCCATGCCGCCGTGGCCGGCCTTGATGCCGGCATCGCGGTAGGTCTTCCAGAGGGGAAGGCCGTACTCGCCGTAGTACTCCTGCATGGGTCTCCATTCGTTGGGATCCCAGCTGTCGTTCTGCGGGGTCAGCCCCTCAATGCTGATGGAGAAGTTTGCATCCTCGGAGGCAATGCCCTTGGTTCCCTGAATAACATAGTTGCGGGAGTAGGGACGGGGCAGGGTGGTGTCATGGGTTAGGGTGATGGTTTCGCCGTTGGCGCAGGTGATGATGGTGGTCACCACGTCGCCGAGGGCGAAGGGCTCCCGGGCGTTTTCAAATTCCTCGCCGCGATTGTCCAGGATCCAGCGGTTGACACCGCGAGCCTTGGAGGCGATGGAAACCAGGGATACCATGCGGTTGCCGCGGTTGATATCCAGAGTCTTGGCGATGGGACCCAGGGCATGGGTGGGATAAACGTCGCCGTTGCGGCGCTTGTAGTTATCCAGGCGGTAGTGATGCCGCTCGTGACCCAGGGCAACCTCGGCGCGCAGATCGTGGCGGTAGCCGCCCTCCGCATGCACAAGCTCACCGAAGAAGCCCTTGCGCACGAGATTGAAGACAGCCATCTCAAATTCGCCGTAGCAGCAGTTTTCCAGCATCATACAGGGCATACCCGTCTCGCGGCTGGTGCGCACCAGCTCCCAGCACTGCTCGATAGAGGTGGCGCCGCCCACCTCGGTGGCGGCGTACATGCCCGCCTTCATGGCCGCGATGCAGATTTCGGCATGGTTCTGCCAGGAGGAGGGGGTGATGACCGCATCGGCCTTGACCGTGCGGAAGAGCTCCCGGTAATCCTGGGAGGTCACCGGGGTGTTCCCCATGGTATCCTGTACGGTTTTCAGTGCGCGCTCCACGCGCTCGGGCAGAAGATCGCAGAGGGCAACAATCTCTACGTCCTGCATCTGGCAAACATCCTTGAGCAGACCGTGTCCACGGCCGCCGAGGCCAACAAAAATAATCTTCACCTTGTCCATGCTTCAATATACCGTCCTTCCGATATGTCATTTTTTGAATTTATCTATCCCGCGCATCTCCGCGCCGACCAGAGGCGGTATCCCGAGATGTGCATTTCCGCAGCTTTTCCAAAGGGCATTTTTCTCCGGCGCATCCTCCGGCAGCCAGAGCCCTTCTCCGGCGGTGACGGTCAGCGTCTGCCCGGCGCAGAGATCCTTCTCCGGCACAAGTTGCAGCTCTCCGTTTTCCATGATCTCCCGGCGGCAGGCAAAGGCACTGCCCTGCACGGCAATCGAAAGCTCACTTCCGCTGAAGCGCTCCGGCAGGCAGATGCGCAGGCTCTCACCCCGCAGGCTTTCCACCTCCAGCCGCAGACTCTCCGGCGATAGGGCGCAGCGCACCCGGAAGCCGCCCTCGGCATAGAGCTGGAACTGTACGGAATCCTCCGCCAAAACCGCGGGACAGATGCGAAGCACTCCATCATAGCTCTGCAGCAGCGCCTCGCACGCCGCATGCGCCACAATGGGCAGAACTTCCATATCAAAATGGCGGAAGCCGTAGGCCTCGCATTGCCCGGATTCCTTCGTATCGCAGTTTTTTACGTTATGGTAGGAAAGCCGCTCCTGATGCTCCAGCTTTCCGGCGATGAGCTCCGCGCCGAGACCGCAGGGATAGACCTGCCAGGTGTTCAGCATCTTTTCCATATGAACCCACAGATCCTCCGCCATGCCCATGCGGGCAAGATAGAGGGGCATAAGACACCAGTACATGCATTTTTCCGGATCAGGATGCAGGAGAATCTGGTTTGTCATGGCCTTAAAGGCCTCACTTCCCTTATCCTTCAGCCCGAAGATGCCCGCCGGATAGAGCGGAGACATTTCAGTGTCGGGAAATCCGTAGGTGACAAGGGCTGGATCGCCAAAATTCTTGCGCACGGGGACACCGCTGTCATCCCGACCGATGGCAAAAACGCACCCGTCTCCCTGCACAGGGCGTCCCTTTCCGATGCCCCACTGCAGAATGCCGTCCACGTTTTCATCGGGTTCCATGGGAAGTCGGATAATCTCGGGCAAATGCGTCGCAACCTCGGTATAGCGCACCTTCTCCTCCCCTTCGGAAAGCCCGGCCAGGGCGTCGAAGAGGGTGCGGATCATAACAAGATCGGTGATGGTATCCCGGAAGGGCGGTGTCCCCTCATAGGCGGTGGTTCCGCTGATATGCCAGAGACCGTCCTCCTCCCTGTGCAGCATGCCGAGATAGAATTCCGCTGCGCCGCGCATAACCGGCAGAGCGCATTCCCGCAGGAAGGCATCATCCCCATTATACCGCCAGTGGCGGTACATGGCCATGCCCAGCTGGGCACCGGGGGTGCAGTTATTGCTGTCGTAATTCGCCCCGCGGCCGTAGCGATCGGTTACATCGTGATAGAAGGCGCCGGGGGTTTTTTTGATTTTCTCTGCATAGGCATAGGCCGCAGGAAGGCCTGCCCTTCGCATTCTGTAATAGTTTTCTGCCAGTCTTCCGTGGCCGGAGGGCTCCAGCGGCCCGTACATATGCTGCATATTGTAGTGGAAATAATATGCCCAGGGACTGAAATCGTGGCGGAAGCCCCAGATTCCGTTGGTAAAGAGGGGCGGATAGGCGCCACGGCATTCGCTGTTGGAATAATAGAGGCTGAGATAGTAGCAGTTTTCGATATAATCCTGCGGAATTTTCATATAGGAGGTGTTCCAGAAGCTCTCCCATTCCGCCGCATGGCGGCGGTGCATGGCGGCAAAGCCCTCGGCCTCGGCGGCGTCCAGCGCCCGGGCAGTATTTTCCCGTGCCTCCTTCGCCGTTTCCCCCAGGGAGACATTCCAGTAAAGGGTAAATTCTCCCCTTTCGGCCTCTGCGGGACAGATGCGCCCGCCGTGGCGGCCAATGCAGCGGCTTTCGGCACGTTCATCGCCCGAATAGGCAAGGCCGAGGCAGAATATGGTCCCGTTGAGCTGCTGGCTGATGTAGATGCGCCCCTCCGCCGCTTCCGTTTCCGTTCCGCCAAGCCCCGCCTCCGGCAGAGGACGATCCTGGGCATACCACCGCCAGAAATTGCGGCTGCCCCAGCGGGAAAGGGAAATCTCCGGAGATGCGGCATCCTGCAGGGCGTAGCTTACGCGCATGGCGGTGGTTTTTTTATCCGCAGAGGCAAAGCACTCTGCCCGCACGTCGGAAAAGGCCGTTTCCGCCTGCAGGCGCAGGGTGGCATCCGCAAGAGACAGGCGCGTCTCAAATGCCCGCTGATAGATCATGTCAAAGCAGGGCGCGGCAAAGTGGACGGTCAGCTCACCTGCGTGGCGCAGGCAGGTGAGATCCTCCGTCACACCGGAGCAGACGCAGTCCGACTCCAGGGAGGAATCATCCCAAAGATCGGTCTTGTTAATATGAATGTGGATGGCATCGGCCTCCAGCCAGATCAGCGAGCCTGTATCTCCGTCTCCCATGGGAATGCCGGCTACAGGATCGTTGATGGGCGAGCCGAAAACCAGATCGTGCCGCGCAATCCGCGCCGCGGTTTTGGGAAATTTCATTTCGTGCATCTCATAGGTCTCCCCGTTTAACGGTTTCGTAGGGTTATTTGGGCTCCACGCGGGAGATGAGGGTGTATTCGTCGCTCTTTAAGAGCTCCACGAGCTCCTTATCGGTGCGCACATCATGCATGGTGAGGATGCCGCCGCGACCCAGCTGGGGCGGACGGTGGCAATCGGAGCCGGAGATGCGATGCAGACCCCAAACCGCCGCCCAGGCCTCCGCCATGGCGTTGCGGCGGGGATCGGTGGAGCCGTTGCTGACCTCCACGCCGAAGAGCTTCTTGGGGTCGGTGACCTCCATATCGTTGCGGAAGGGATGCGCCTGATAAACCAGGGCATCGGAGGGCTTGATCTCCAGGAATTTATCCAGCGTCAGGTCGGAAAGCCGGGGGCTGTCGTATAAAAACTCCTCCGTCAGGCCGTAGACGAGATAGTCATTGATCTTGCCGCGGAAGCGCAGCTCAATGCCGAGGAAAACAGGGAAATTCTCCTTCTCTCCCACCGCCTTTGCCCTGCGATAGGCCTCGAGATAAAAATCGATATAGCCGGCATGATCGATACCTTTGAGCTTTTCGGGATACCACTCCTCCAGATAGGGAAAATAGTGGTTGGTGATGGCCACGCCGCCGCAGCCGATGTCCCGGTTCATGTAAACCATATCCTCCGGGGAAATGGTGGCAACGATGTCGATGTTGCCAGTGTGGGTGTGGGTTTCTATGCGCATCATAGGCTTTTTTCTCCCGACTTTCAGCATGAAAAGTACTACCTTAAGTATATCGCAAGGCGACGGAAATTGCAATACGGAATCGGCGCAATAAATCATCCTTCCGCAGGGGCTATCGCGCAAGCCCCCGCCCTGCGGAAAACCTGTAGGGACAGGCGTCCCCGACTGTCCGCGCAACCTTGCCTCTCCCCCTGGAAGAGGTGGCTGAGCGCAGCGAGGACGGAGAGAAAAAAAAGAGAGCCCTCTCAGTCACCTGCGGTGACAGCTCTCCCGGAGGGAGAGCCAAGAGGGAGAGAAAAAAAGGTGCCTTTCCGCAGCCGGAAAGGCACCCTGCAGCTTAATTGAAATCAAAGGAGAGCACGGCCACCGTTTCCTCCCCGCCCCAGTTGGAAAGGGGGGTCAGAATGAGGCGCTCAAAGGGGGCATCCACCGGGATATCCCAGGCGCGGCGGCAGTTTTCCCCCTCCTCCGCAAGCAGCGTCCGCACGCCGCCAAGCTCGCCCTCCAGCCGGAAGGCGCGGCAGAGGGAGGGAGGCATATGCATGACGGGGGAATTGAGGAAGACATTTGCGCGGGTGCAGTGGGTGCGCTCGCAGCTGCCGCCGGGCAGGCTTTCCCGCTCCAGATCGCTGTCAAAGGTGATGTGCACCCGACCCACGCGCCCCTCCGGGAAGGTATAGGAAAGCTCGCCCCCGCAGGGCACGGCGCAGGCCGCGCTGCATCTGTCGGTGCCGTAAATGGCATGGGGGCGATCCTCGCCGCTGCGCAGGCGGTCGTCGCCGCCGGAAAGCTTTGCCGCGCGGCAAAGGGCGCCCACGGCGCGCTTTTTGGAGGGCAGGAAGCAGTCGCCCTGCAGCAGGCTCTGCTGCAGCTCCTCCATATGGGAGAGATAGACATCGTGGGGGGCGATATTTTCCCTGGCGGCGATGGCAGCCGCCCGTCCCACCGCCTCGCCCAGCAGACCGCAGGTGGCCATCACGCGCACGGAGCTCATGGCCATGTGGGTCATGCTGATATTGCGGCCGGCAAAGAAGAGATTATCCACATTTTTGGAATAGAGGGCGCGGTAGGGAATGGAATAGGGCGCCGGGGTCTGCACGTTGGTATTGGCGCGCCCCCGGTGATAGAAACCGCCGGGGTAATGGTCATCCAGCGGCCAGCCGCCGAAGGCGATCTCATCGGCAAAGACCCGTCCGTCGGAAATATCCCGCTGGGTGATGAGATATTCGCCCATCATGCGGCGGCTCTCCCGCTTTCCGGGCAGAAAACCGAGGAATTCCAGCTCCCAGTTCTCCGCCTTGTAATCGCCGGAATTCTTGACAAAATCCCACATGCCAAGGGCCAGGGGCACCAGCTCATCCCGCAGGGTCTCGGTGTCCCCGATGGTATCGCGGTCACCGCCCAGCTCCAGATACCAGAAGTTTTCCGATTCGCTTTCCATGCTCGGACGGCGATTGTTCCCCTCCTCGCGGGTCAGCCGCTTTGCCCAGGCGGGGGCGGTGAATTTGACCGGCCGGGTGGTTTCTCTGCCCTGAATGAGGCAGGACATGCCCATGGTCATGGAATCGGCCTCCACCGTGGTGCTTTCCTCGCCGAATTCCGCCGCAGCCTCCCGACCCAGGCGGAACTCCGCGCCGCAAAGGGGCGCAAGGATGGAATCGCCCGAGCTGTCGCAGAAAAATTTTGCCTCGATCTCATAGAAGCGCTGGGTGGTCATCTGATAGCCGCGCACCGATCTGATGCGGCGGGTGCGGCCATGGGCAAATTCTCCCTCCTCCGTTTCCGCATCCATGCAGGTGCAGTTGAGAAGCAGGGTGATATTCTCCTCCCGGCGTACAAATTCGTATAAAACCGTATCCCAGAGGTGATAATTCTTTGTGGGATTGCGGCGGAGGTTTTCCAGGGCGATTTCCTCCAGAATGCCCGTTTCGCGGTTGTATTTCCCCTTTGCGCCGCAGATCCACATGCGGATCTCGGAGGAGGCATTTCCGCCAAGCACGGGGCGCTCGTGCATCAGCACCACCTTCGAGCCCTCCCGGGCTGCGGAGATGGCCGCCAGCATACCGGCGATGCCGCCGCCGACGACGCAGAGATCACAGCTGATTTTTACCGTTGAAAGCATAGTATTTCCTCCTTACAGCGCAAGCCCGCCGGGGATTTCCCGCAGAGGCAGAATGCAGGGACGTTCCTTTGTGGATGTGTTGGGCCGGTGCATGACAAATTTCAGCTCTCCGGCAAAGGTACGGAAGATCATGCCGTGGCCGCCGTTGCCGCCGGCGAGGGGCTTTTCATCCACCGACCAGTTTCCGTCCAGCTCACCGTTGTCCGAGCGGGCGATGAGCTCCTCATAGCCCTCGGCACCAAAGCTGGACCAGATGGAAAGAAGCTCGCCGGCCTGTGTTTTAAAAAGGAAGGGGCCATCGGTGACAAAGGTCGCCCCCGCAACGCCGGCGTTTTTCGCACCTCTGTAGTCCGAGCCCTTCCAGAGCATCCGCGGCTCGCCCACAGCGGCGCAGAGATCCTCCGAAAGGGGCATGGCGCAGACGGTACCGTCCTTGATCTGCAGCCATTCGTGGCAGAAAACGATGTGGGGAACCCCTGCGGCATCCACATAGAAGGTGCCGTCCAGGCATTCCCAGTCCGCCGGGGTGATGGGCTCCGGCCGGGTGGGCACAAAGGGTCCCTCCGGACGCTCCGCCACGAGAATGTGGGTTCCGCGGCAGGCTCCCTCCGCCATGAAGGAGGCAAACATATAGAATTTGCCCTTCCAGAGGTGCACCTCCGGCGCCCAGAAATCCCGGGTTCCCCAGAAACCCTCTCCGGCGGAAAAAACGCAGACCGGCGCGCTCCATTCATCCAGATCGGCGCTGATATACACATCAAAGCCCTTCTGATCTCCCCAGGCGCCGCCCTCGGCGGCGGGATTTCCCACCCGGGTTCCGTACATATAATATTTCCCCTCAAAGGGAAGGATAAAGGGGTCGCGAATGTTGA
Organism: Clostridia bacterium; assembly: GCA_017533425.1. Taxonomy (GTDB): domain Bacteria; phylum Bacillota; class Clostridia; order Oscillospirales; family QAMX01; genus RGIG1911. The sequence continues at coordinate 17,275 of JAFXIE010000088.1, forward strand.
TATCTGCAAGTTTCATGGCTGCTATCCTCCAAATCTGTCGGACTGTTTTCTTCATCATAACACAACCGCCGGGGCTTGTAAAGAAGTTTTCTTTGCCGACCTCTTCCCGGTATGGATTTCGGCATTTTGCGGCAAACTGTAGATAAAACACCGGAAAGGATATATGCGCCATGACAGATTCTCCTCTTCCCCGCCGTCCGCGGGGCAACACCCTGATGTTTTCCCGCCCCGTTTCCATCTCCGGCTTTGCCGCCGTGGGCGGAAAGCGGGAAATGCGCGGCCCCTTCGGCCCTGCCTTTGCGCTGACCTCCGCCGACGATCTTTTTGGCGAGGACAGCTGGGAGAAGGCAGAGGTGCGCATGCAGGCCATCGCCTCCGATACCGCCCTTACCCGGGCGCGGGTGGGGCGGGAAGCCCTGGATTTTATCCTCGCGGGGGATCTGCTCAACCAGTGCACCGCCTCGGCCTATGCCGCCCGGAGCCACACCGCCCCCTTTCTCGGGCTGTACGGCGCCTGCTCCACCATCGCGGAGAGCCTTCTGCTCGGAGCCTGCCTGCTGGACGGCGGCTTTGGCCGACAGGCGCTCTGCGTTTCTTCCTCCCATTTCTGCGCCGCCGAGCGGCAGTACCGCTTTCCGCTGGAATACGGCAGCATCCGTCCCCCCTCCGCCCAGTGGACGGTGACGGGGGCAGGAGCGCTGCTGCTGCAGGCGGGAGCGCCGGGACCGGGCATCGTCGCCGCCAACGCCGGCGTCATTCAGGATTACAACATCACCGATATGAACAACATGGGCGCCGCCATGGCTCCCGCCGCCTGCGAGACTCTGCTCTCCTTCTTTCGGGACACCAGCACACGGCCGGAGGATTACGACGGCATCTTCACCGGCGATCTCGGGCGGCTGGGGCGGGATATTCTGGCCGAGCTGCTCCTGCGGGAGGGCTATCCCGCCGGGGATCGGCTGTGCGACTGCGGCACCCTGATCTATGCCGCCGAGGATCGCGAGGTCTGCATGGGCGGCTCCGGCTGCGGCTGCGGCGCCAGCGTGCTTTGCGCCCATATTCTGCCGGAAATGTGCAGCGGCGGGCTGCAGAATGTGCTCTTTGTAGCCACGGGCGCCCTCATGTCCCCCACCAGCTCGGCGCAGGGGGAATCCATCCCCGCCATCGCCCATCTTATCCACCTTGTTGCCTGAAAAAAGGAGGCGGCATTTTATGAATTATCTTCTTGCCTTTCTCATCGGCGGCGCCATCTGCGCCGTGGGGCAGCTGCTCATCGATTTCACCCGCCTGACCCCCGCCCGCATCCTGACGGGGTATGTGGTTGCCGGGGTGATTTTGGAGGGGATCGGTCTTTTTGCCCCGCTGCGGGAGCTCGCCGGGGCGGGCGCGGGGGTTCCGCTGTGCGGCTTCGGCAGCCTGATGGCCCGCGGCATTCAAAAAGCGGTGGAGGCCGACGGGCTCTTCGGCATTTTCACCGGCGGGCTGACCGCCGGGGCTGCCGGCATCACCGCCGCCATTCTCGTGGCGCTCATTGCCGCCCTTCTCTTTCCCTCCCGGGAAAAGTAGCTCTCTTTCCTTGACACAAGCCCCCTGCAGGGTGTATAATTTTACAAATTATTAACACACTGCAAAAGGATTGATATCATGGAAAACACGCGTGCTTCCTGGGCTTCCCGCTCTACCTTTATTCTTGCCGCCATCGGCTCTGCCGTGGGTCTCGGCAACGCCTGGCGCGTCCCCGGCCTCGCCGCAAAGCACGGCGGCGGCGCCTTCCTCTTTGTGTATCTTCTGGCCATGCTCCTGCTGGGTCTTCCCCTGCTGATGATGGAGATCTCCATCGGCCGCCGTATGCGTCAGGGCGCCCCCGGCGCCATGAAGGGCATCCACAAAAAGGCGGAGTTTATCGGCTGGGCCGCCACCTCCAATGCCTTCATCATCTCCACCTATTATGCCGTGGTTTTCGGCTGGGTGCTTCTCATGATCATCAAGGCAATTGACTTCGCAGGGATGACCGGCGATCCCGCCTCTGCCTCCGGTCTTTTCCTTGAAACCATCATGTCCAAGGGCGACCTCACCGGCGGCAACGTCATTGCCACCCCGGTGCTCATTGCCCTGCTGGTTGCCTGGGCGCTCATCTATTACTGCATCCGCAACGGCGCCCACAGCGTCGGCAAGGTGGTCAAGTTCACCGTCTTTGCCCCCGTGGTCTGCATGGTCATCATGGCCGCAAAGTCCGTCACCATGCCCGGCGCCATGGATGGCCTGCTGCGCTTCTTCGTTCCCGATTTCTCCGCCCTTACCGACCCCACCATCTGGGTGGATGCCGTCGGTCAGGTTTTCTATTCCCTCTCCATCATGATGGCCATCATGTTCGCCTACGGCTCCTTCCTGGATAAAAAGTCCAACGTTGCCGTGGATGCCCTCATCATCGGCTTCTCCGATATGGCCATCTCCGTTCTCGCCGGCGTCGTGATGTTTGCCACCATGGGCGGCGTCGGAATGCTGGATAACATCACCGCCTCCGGCATCTCCACCGCCTTCATCGTCTATCCCCAGGCCATCGTCAAGCTCACCGGCTCCGGTGTCTTCAATGCCATCTTCGGCATGATCTTCTACATCTGCCTGGCGACCCTCGCCGTCGACTCCGCCTTCTCCATCATCGAGGGCGTTTCCACCGCCATTGCCGACAAGTTCGGTCTCAACAAGCGCAATACCACCATCGGCGTCTGCGTCGTTTCCGGTCTGATCTCTGTGGCCTATATCACCGGCGCCGGTCTTGCCTGGCTGGACATTGTGGACTACTGGGCAAACTCCTACAATCTGCTCATCGTCGGCGTGCTGGAGTGTGTCGCCGTGGGCTGGTTCTTCCCCACCCGCAAGGTGCTGGATGCCGTCAACGAAAACACCTCCAAATTCCGTATGCCGGCCTGGTGGTTTATCTCCTCCATCAAGGTGCTTTGCCCCATTATCCTCTCCGTTCTCGTCATCTGGAACACCGTGGCCCTCTTCCAGGGCGGCGGCGTTTACGGCGGCTACACCCTCGCCTCCAACATCATCGCCGGCTGGGCACCCATGGTTCTCGCCTTCGTCAGCGGCGGCTTTATCGCGCTGGTTTCCGCCGTCCGCAGAAAGAAGGGACAGTTTGTTGCCCCCGCCCTTTCCTGGGACGAGGCGGAAAAGCACTGATTTCTTTCCATCCCCTCATCCCGTCCGCGGGGTGAGGGGATTTTCTATTCTTTTTTCGGGAGGTGCCGCCCATGGAAAAATTTGATATCGACGCCGTGGCACGGCTTGCAAAGCTCTCCATCCCGCCGGAGGATAGGAACGCCCTACGCCGGGATATGGAGGAAATTCTCGCCTTTGCGCAGACCCTGCCGGAGGCGGATGCCCCGGATGGGAGCATTTCCGTGGGGCTGGATGCCCTGCGGCCGGACAGCGCCGCCGACTATCCCGCGGCGCAGCTGCTTTCCGCCGCGCCGGAATCCCGGGAGGGGCATTTCACCGTGCCCGCCGTGATGGAGGAGTGAGCCGCCATGACCGATTTTCCGAATTCCGACCTTCTTTCCCTCGCCGCCGGCCTGCGCCGGAGGGATTTTTCCGCCGCAGAGCTCTGTGAGGCCGCCCTTGCGGAGATTTCCCGCCGGGAGGAGACCCTCCGCGCCTGCATCACCGTTACCGCCGACGCCGCCCGCGCCGCCGCCAAGGCGGCCGATGCCCGCCTTGCCGCGGGAGATGCAAGCCCCCTCTGCGGAATTCCCTTCGGGCTGAAGGACAACATCTGCACCGCCGGAATTCCCACCACCTGCGCCTCCCGGATGCTTTCCGGCTACATACCGCCCTACAGCGCCACCGCGGCGGAGCGCCTTTGCGCCGCCGGGGCGGTTTTGTGCGCAAAATGCAATATGGATGAATTTTCCATGGGCTCCTCCACGGAAAATTCCGCCTTTTATCCCACCCGCAATCCCCGGGATCCCAGCCGAACCCCCGGCGGAAGCTCCGGAGGTCCGGCGGCCGCCGTGGCCGGAGGGGAGCTTCCCTTTGCCCTGGGCAGCGACACCGGCGGAAGCATCCGTCAGCCCGCCGCTTTCTGCGGGCTTGTGGGCATGAAGCCCACCTACGGCACCGTTTCCCGCCATGGGCTGGTGGCCTTTGCCTCCTCGCTGGATCAGATCGGCCCCTTGAGCCGCACCGTACGCGATAACGCGGCGGTGCTGGCCGCCATTTCCGGTCCGGATGGGATGGATGCCACCGCAGTGCGCGCATTTTCCCTTCCGGAGGATACCTTCTGCGGGGATGTCCGCGGCCTTGTCATCGGTCTGCCCCGGTTTGCGGGCTGCGAGGTGCAGCCCGGCGTGGCGGCCTGCATGGATGCCGCCGCAGACCGCCTTTCGGCCTGCGGTGCGCACATCTGCGAGGTGCAGATGCCCGCCCTGACCGATGCCCTCCCTGCCTATTACATTCTCTCCTCGGCGGAGGCCTCCTCCAACCTCGCCCGCTACGACGGCGTGCGCTACGGTCTTCGCGCCGACGGGGCGGATTGCTACGAGACCCTTTACAGCACCACCCGCAGCGCGTTTTTCGGCGCGGAGGTGCGCCGCCGCATCCTGCTCGGCACCTTTTCCCTCTCCGCCGGCCACCGCGAAGCCTTCTATCTGCGGGCAAAGCAGGCCGCCGGCCGGGTGCGCGCCGCCTTCCACGAGGCCTTTTCGGCCTGCGACCTTCTGCTTTCCCCCACGGCACCCACCGTGGCCTTCCCCCTTGGGGAAACGGCCGATCCTGTGGCCATGTACCGGGGAGATCTCTTCACCGTACCTGCGAGCCTTGCGGGGATCCCCGCCCTTTCCCTGCCCTGCGGCAGGGCCGACGGTCTTCCCGTGGGGGCGCAGCTCATGGCGCCGGAGGGCGGCGAAGGGCTGCTTTACCGCGTGGCCGCCCTGCTTGAGGAGGTGTGCGCATGAGCCTTTACCGCGGATTTGAAACGGTCATCGGCCTGGAAATCCACGCCGAGCTTGCCTGCGAAAGCAAGGTTTTCTGCACCTGCCGCACCGCCTTCGGCGCAGCTCCCAATACGCAGATCTGCCCCATATGCCTCGGACTTCCCGGCACGCTTCCCCGCCTCAACCGGCAGGCGGTGGAGTTTGCCGTTCTCGCGGGGCTTGCCACCGGCTGCACCGTGGCGGAATTTTCCCGCATGGATCGCAAAAATTACTTCTATCCCGACCTGCCCAAGGCCTACCAGATCTCTGAGGACACCTATCCCCTCTGCCGGGAAGGCTCCGTGGAGGTTTTCGGCCGCCCCATCGGCATCGAGCGCATTCATCTGGAGGAGGACGCCGGCAAGCTCTCCCACGGAAAGGGCGTCACCCTCATCGACTATAACCGCTGCGGCGTACCCCTCATCGAGATTGTCACCGCCCCCGACCTGCGCACCGCCGGGGAAGCCCACGAGCTGGTGGCGGAGCTTCGGCGCATCCTGCGCTATCTTGGCATCTCCGACTGCCGGATGCAGGAGGGCAGCCTGCGCTGCGACGTGAATGTTTCCGTCCGTCCTGCGGGATCCGACAGCCTCGGCGTGCGCACGGAGATCAAAAATCTCAACTCCTTCCAATTTATTGAAAAGGCCATCGCCTTTGAAAGCCGGCGGCAGATCGATCTCATCTGCGACGGCGGCACCGTCCGCCGGGAGACCCGCCGCTTTGACGAGGTCACCGGCAGCACCCATTCCCTGCGGGACAAGGAATCGGCCGCCGACTACCGCTTCTTTCCGGAGCCGGATATTCCGCCCCTGCGCCTGACAGGCGCGGATATTTCCGCCCTGGCCGCCCGGCTGCCGGAGCTTCCCGCCGCCCTCCGCGCACGCTTTGCCGCCCTGGGTCTGCCGGAGGCCGACATCCGCCAGTTGACGGAGGATCGCGCCCTGGCCGATTATTTCGACGCGGCGGCAGAGGGCTGCGAGAATGTGAAAACCCTTGCAAATCTCCTGCTTTCCGAATTTCTTCGCCTGGCCGAGGGGGAGGGTTTTGCCTGTCCCGTGCCGCCGGAGAGGCTGCGGGCCGTGGCAAACCTTGCCGCCGCCGGAAGTATCAACGCCTCCACCGCAAAGCGGCTTGCCGCCCGCACCTGGCTGGAGGGCATTGACCCGGAGGAGACCGTTTCGCGGGAGGGGCTTGCCCAGATCACCCAACCCGAAGCCCTTCTTTGCGGCATCCGGGAGGTTTTCGGCGAAAACCAGGCCCTCATTTCCCAGATCCGCAGCGGAAAGACGGCCGCCGCCAAGGCCCTTGTGGGCAAATGCATGGCGCATTTCTCCGGTCGGGCAGAGCCGAGGCTCCTGACCCGGCTGGTGGAGGAAGAACTGCAAAAATAGAAAGAACCCGATGACGAAGGTACTCGTCATCGGGTTCTTTTTTTGTGCTTATTTTTCAATACCTTCGGCATGGCGCTTGATGGCCTCGAAGGTTTCGCGGCTGAGATGGTGCTCAATCTTGCAGGCATCGGCGGCGGCGATCTCCCGCTCCACCCCCAGGCGGACGAGAAAATCCGTCAGCAGGGTATGGCGCTCATAGATGCGCTCCGCCGTTTCGCTGCCCACCTCGGTCAGGGCGATATGGCCGTCGGCATCGACGGTGATATACCCGCCGGATTTCAAAAGGCCGATGGCACGGCTGACGCTGGGCTTGGAGAAGCCCATATACTCGCTGACATCCACGCTGCGCACCTTGCCGCCCCGGCGGGAGAGCACCAGAATGGACTCCAGATACATTTCACCCGATTCCAGCAATGCCATTTGTCCCGAACCTCCTTACTTTTTTTCATATCATACCATATTTCCGCGAAATTGGCAAGCCGCCGCACCATTTCCCTCTCTGCCCCATAGGATATGGCAGACCCTCATCCACGGAAAGGAGCCTTCCCATGATGGTGGAGCTTTCGGATATTTATCTCACCTATCAGGCCCCCGACGGCGAGGTGCCTGCCCTGGCAGGCATTACCTTTGATGTTGCCGAGGGGGAATTTATCAGCATCGTCGGACCCTCCGGCTGCGGAAAATCCACGCTGCTCAATGCCATTGCGGGGCTGGAGACCCCCGACAGCGGATCCCTGCTGGTTGACGGCCATCCGCTGCGCGGGCCCGACCCCGCCGTGGGCTACATGCCGCAGAAGGATGGCCTGCTGCCCTGGCGGACGATATTCTCAAACCTCTGTCTCGGCCTGGAAATCGCCGGAAAGAACACCCCCGCCCGGCAGGCGGAGGTTCGGGAGCTTCTTGCGCGCTACGGGCTTTCGGAATTTGCCGGCAAAACGCCCTCCCAGCTTTCCGGCGGTATGCGCCAGCGCTGCGCCCTCATCCGGACGCTGGCCAGCGGCCCCAAGCTGCTGCTGCTGGATGAGGCCTTTTCCGCCCTGGACTATCAGACCCGCCTGGCCGTCTCGGAGGATATTCACAACATCATCCGCCGGGAGGGTAAGACCGCCATCCTCGTCACCCACGACATTTCCGAGGCGGTCAGTCTCTCCGACCGGATCCTGCTGCTCACCCGGCGCCCGGCGCGCATCAAGCACATCTATTCCCTGGATGCCCTCCGGGGCATTCCGCCCCTGGCGCGGCGGGATCACCCCGCCTTCCGGGAATTTTTCAATGCCATATGGAAGGAGCTGGATCTGCATGTCTGAATCTCTTTCTCCCGCCCGCGCCGCCTGGCTTGCCGGGCAGCGCAGAGCCTCCCGGCGGGTTTGGTTTCTGCGGGCAGTCCTGCTTGTGGCCTTCTTTGCGGGGTGGGAGCTTGCCGCCCGCACGGGGCTTATGGATCCCTTCATCTTCTCCTGTCCCTCCCGGATGTGGGAGACCTTTATAGGGCTTCTTTCCTCCGGGGATCTCTTTTTGCACATCGGCGTCTCCGTGGGCGAGACGGTCATCGGCTTTCTCTGCGGCACCCTGCTCGGCACCGCCATCGCCACCCTGCTGTGGTGGAGCGATCTGCTTTCCCGGGTGCTGGATCCCTACCTTGTGGTGCTCAACGCCCTGCCCAAAACCGCCCTTGGCCCCATTTTCATCGTTTGGATGGGCGCCGGCGGCGGCGCCATCATCGCCATGACCCTCGCCATTTCCCTCATTGTGACGGTGCTGGATATGTACGCCGGCTTCCGGGAGACCGACCGGGACCGCATCCGCCTGCTGCGCACCCTCGGCGCCAGCCGCCGCCAGGTTTTCACCCATCTTGTGCTTCCCTCAAGCTTTCCCACCCTGGCCAGCGTCCTGCGGGTCAATGTCGGCCTCTCCTGGGTTGGGGTGATTATGGGAGAATTTCTCGTCTCCCGCCATGGGCTTGGCTATCTCATCGTCTACGGATCCCAGGTTTTCCGCATGGATCTTGTGATGACAACGGTGCTGATCCTTGCCGCAGCCGCCGCGCTGATGTATCAGGGGGTGCTGGGGCTGGAGAAGGCGTTGAAAAAATATATGGGAGTGACTGTATGAAGAGAATCCTTTCCCTCGCCCTCTGTCTTTCGCTGGTCTGCGGGCTTTTGTGCGCCTGCAAGCCCCGGGAGCCGGAGGTCCGCACCCTGCGCCTCTGCGAGGTGGCGCATTCCGTGTTCTACGCCCCCTTCTATGCCGCCATGGATCTCGGCTATTTTGCCGAGGAGGGCATCGAGATCGAGCTGACCAACGGCGGCGGCGCCGACAAGGTCATGACCGCCGTGCTCACCGGCCAGGCGGACATCGGCCTCGCCGGGCCGGAGGCCTGCATCTACGTGCAGAAGGAGGGGCGCGCCGACCACCCCGTGGTTTTTGCCCAGCTCACCCGCCGCGACGGCTCCTTCCTTGTGGGGCGCAGCCCCGGGGACTTCTCCTGGGAGGATCTGCGGGGCAGCTACATCATCGGCGGCCGCAAGGGCGGCGTGCCGGAGATGACCCTGGAATATGTGATGAAGCAGAAGGGCATTATCCCCCATGTGGATGCAACCGTGGATACCGGCGTGGCCTTCAACATGATGGCCGGAGCCTTCACCGGCGGACTTGGTGACTATGTGGCACTTTTTGAGCCCACCGCCACCGAAACGGAGCTGGCGGGAAAGGGCTATGTGCTGGCAAGCATCGGCGAGGAGGCCGGTGAGATCCCCTACACCGCCTTTTTTGCCGCAAAGAGCCTCCTTGCGGAGGATCCCGATCTCATCCAGCGCTTCACCCGCGCCATTGCCAGAGGGCTTCACTATGCCGCCACCGCAAGCCCGGAGGAGCTCGCCGCCCACATGGCGCCCCAGTTCCCGGACAGCGATACCGCGGTGCTTGCCCGCGTGGCCGCCCGCTATCAGGAGATCGACGCCTGGTGCAAAACCCCCGTTATGACGGAGGAATCCTTCCAGCGGCTGCAGACGGTGATGGAAACCGCCGGCGAGTTGGACGGCCGGGCAGATTTTTCGGCGGTGGTGGATAATTCCTTCGCCGAAAAAGCTTCCGAATAATATGACGGGAGGCAGAGCCGCAGGCTCTGCCTCCCCTTTATTTATGCCACGATATTGGAAACCCATGCCTTTTTCTTCAAAAGCAGGAAGCCCAGCACATCCTTGATGATATCCAGGCTCTGCACAATGGGGAAGATCCACCAGATGGAAAGCCCGCAAAAATAAAGCAGAAAAACCGCCGGAACGGACAGGGCGATCATAAACACGCCGTCAAAGAGGAAGGTGATGATCGTCTTTCCGCCGCTGCGCAGGGTGAAATAGGCGGAGTTTGCAAAGGCATGCACCGGCATCAGGCAGGCGGAAACCCGCAGAAAATAGCCGGCGTAGGTCTTGGAGAGGTCGCCGGTGTTGTAAAGCTCCGGAATGAAGCCCGCCGTGCAGAAAAGGCAAACTCCCATCACAAGGCTTATGCCCACGGAGAAGGCGATGAGCTTTGTGTCCCAGTCCACCGCCCGTTCAAAATTGCCCGCCCCCAGCTCCCGGCCGATGATGATGCCCACGCTGACGCCCAGGCTCATAAAGGCAATGCTGAAGAGGTTTGTGACGGTGGAGGAAATGCTGTAGCCCGCCACCACGGAAAGGCCGTGCAGGCTATAGCCCATGGAGAGAAGGGACATGCCCACCGACCAGAAAAGCTCATTGACCAGCAGCGGCATACCCTTGGTGGTGATCTGCCACACCAGCTCCCCGGGAATGCGGAAGCCGCGGAAAAGTCCGGAGAAGAAGGGGTGTTTATGGCGCCGGAGGAGAACATAGCCCGCCACGGCCAGAAGCTCCACATACCGGGAGAGCACCGTTGCCGCCGCAGCGCCGACCACTCCCAGCGCCGGGAAGCCGGCCTTGCCGAAGATGAGCAGGTAGTTAAACAGGCAGTTTGTCACCACGGCGACAACGCTTGTCACCATGGGAACCACCGTCTCCCCCGTTTCGCGCAGGGTGCTGGAAAGGGTTTGCGAAAGGGCAAAGGGCAGCAGCCCGAAGAGCATAACGGCGAGGTATTCCTTTGCAAAGCCCATGGTTTTGGCGATATCGCTGGTGGCATCCACATCGTGCAGATACAGCCCGATGAGGCTCTCCCCCGCCGGGATAAAAACGGCCAGCGCCACGATAAAAATGCCAACGCCCAGCAAAAGCTTATACCGCAGGGTGTGGCGGATGCCGTCAAGATCCCCCTTGCCGTGGAACTGGGCGGTAAAAATGCCCACGCCGCCAAAGGCGCCGAAAATGGCAAGATTGTAGATAAAAATCAGCTGATTGACAATGGAAACGCCGGACATTTCCTCCGTTCCGAGGGCGCCGACCATCACATTGTCCAGCATGGAAACGAGGTTTGTAACAAAGTTCTGCAGCATGATGGGCAGCGCCACCGCAAGCACCATGCGATAGAACGCCCGGTTTCCGATAAATTTTCTGCAAAAGGCACGCATTTTCTTTCCGTCTTCCTCTTTACATAACAGTATGGAAAATCATACCACATCCCCGAAAGCCTGTCAAGAAATGCCCCCTTCCCCTTGACTTTATATATATAATGGTATAGGCACATTTCAACCAACGGTGTGGTGCATTTCCCCGAACGGTTGATTGACAGCCCGCCTTTTTTTATGCTATAATGCAAAAAAAGCAGTGAGTCTTTACAAAAAAAGCACATCCCGAAAGGAAGTGAGCCCCATGTCCGAAGAAAAAGCCAAGAAGCGCGAGGCGCGGAAAAAACGCCGGGAGGAAAACCGCACCGCCCGCAAAAATTTCTGGCCGACGGCTAAATTCGTCAGCAAAATCGTTCTCAAGACCGATCCCACCACCGTCTTTCTCAAGCTCGGTGTCATGACGGTCAACAGCGCCACCTGGTCCTTTTACAACACCTATTTCATCGCCGGTCTTTTCAACAGCCTGGAGGCGGGGAAGGACGTTGCCCCCGGCCCGGTGTTTGCCATGTTCGGCATCATGGCCCTGTTTCTTGCCTTTGCCGACTTTGCCTCCTCCTTTCAGCAGAAGTTCTTTGCCCGCCGCTTTTCTGTGCGTATGCAGAAGGGCGTCGGCCGCATGATCTACAAAAAGGCCGCCGGATCCGACCTTGCCTGCTTTGAAAATCCCGAATTCTACGACAAGTATATCAAGGCCATCAACAATTCCTCTGCCAAGATTGAGGAATGGATGCAGTATATTCTCAATTCTGCAAAGAATGTTCCCGGTCTTATCATTTCCCTTTCCTTTATTCTGACAAACGACCCTGTTATCTTCGTTTTCGTCATTCTTGGCCTCATCGCCCCCCTCATCATCGGAGATCGGCAGAGCCGGCTCTGGAAACAGCTCCAGGACGAGACCGCCGTTCCCGGCCGCCGGAGAAGCTACATGCAGCGCACCGCCTATCAGGCGGAATATGCCAAGGATCTGCGCTTATCCGGCATCTCCAAGCTTCTCTTCCGCCGCTTTGAGGATGCGGTGGACGAACAGGTGGACATCCACCTGCGCCACCAGAAGAAGCTCATTTCCCTCGGCATGCTGGTCTATGAGATCCCCTATCTGCTGACCTATCTGATGCCCCTGGCCTACGTGCTCGTCCGCGCCATGTCCTTTGATGCCTACGGCGTCGGCACCGCCCTTGCCCTCGCAAACGGTGTGAACAGCGTCAGATGGGCCATTTCCGGCACGGTGGAAAACTTCAACACGGTCAACCAGAACACCCGCTACATCATGAACCTGCGGGAGTTCCTTGACCATGAGAACAAGATCGTTGCCCCCGCAGAGGGCGGCATTGCGGCCGAGGTGCGCCCCGGCGGCAGCGAGATCGAGCTGCGCAACGTCACCTTCACCTACCCCGGCAAGGAGGAGCCCACCCTCAAAAATATCTCCTTCCGCATCCGCGCGGGCGAGACGGCGGCCGTCGTCGGCCCCAACGGCGCGGGCAAGACGACGCTTGTCAAGCTGCTTTTGCGCCTCTACGATCCCGATTCCGGCGAGATCCTCCTGGATGGTCGGGACATCCGTGAATACGATCCCGCCACCCTCACCCGGGTCTATGCCACCGTTTTCCAGGATCACAAGCTCTTTGGCATGACCCTTGGTGAGAACGTGCTGCTGCGCCCCGCCGCGACCGAGGAGGATCGCGCCGAGGCCATCCGGTGTCTGGAGCTTGCCGACTTCGGCGAGAAGCTTTCCCGGCTGGAGAAGGGGCTTGACACCGTGGTCACCCGCGAATTTGACGATGAAGGCACCAATTTCTCCGGCGGCGAGGCGCAGAAGATCGCCATCGCCCGCGTCTATGCCCGCCCCTCCTCCTGTGTCATTTTGGATGAGCCCACCTCCGCCCTCGACCCCATCGCCGAGGCGCGGATGTATGAAAACATGGAGAAGGCGACATCTGACAAGACGGTCATCTTCATTTCCCACCGGCTTTCCTCCGCCCGGAGCGCCGACCGCATCCTCGTGTTTGATCACGGCGAGCTCTGCGAGAGCGGCGTGCATACCGAGCTGATGGCCGCCGGCGGACTGTATGCCGATATGTTTGCAAAGCAGGCGGAGCGCTATGCCGAAACCGCCGAAGCCGCCGAGGAGGTGTAACGCCATGGCAGACAACAAGAAAAAACAGAAGCTTTCTCTTGGCCGCACGGTGCAAAACACCCTCTTTGTGCTGCGCTACTACTTCCGCTACATGCCGTTCACCACGGCCTGCAGGCTTCTGCTGTCCGTCATAATTCAGGTTTTCTTTCGGACGGGCTACGTCCTTCTCTTCAAGATCCTCTTTGATGCCATCGCCGCAGGCGAGGGGCTCCGCAAGGCGCTTCTTTTCCTCATCGGCTATGGGGTGGTGGATTTCCTGCTCTCCTTGATTTCTGAACTCTTCTGGGGATATGTCTATAACCCCAATGTTTCGCGCATGATGAAAAAGGTGGAGCGTGAGCTCTACGAAAAGGCCATTTCCATGGATCTGGCCTGCTTTGAGGACCCGGAGTTCTACAACGATTACATGATGGCCCTGGACAGCACCAACCAGAAGTTCAGCCAGATGTACTTCACCGTATCCCGGCTGATTTCCAACCTCATTGCCATCTTTGCCATCTTCGCCATTCTTACCACCATCAACCCTCTCTTCCTGCTCTTCCCCATCGTGGGCTCGGTGCTCGCTATCTTCATCTCCATCAAGGACAATAAGGTCAACTTTGAATACAAAAAGGGCAGAAAGCCGCTGGAGCGCCGCCGGGATTATTACAGCCGTGTCTTCTACCAGCCGGAATATGCCAAGGAGCTGCGCCTCTCCGGCATAACGGAGCATCTGCTCTCCCTCTTTGACGATGCCGCCGCAAATCTGCGCAAATACGACCGCGGGTATGCCCTGAAGCAGGCCACTCTCCAGTTTCTCAAAAACTTTGTGGTCTATGAGTTCATCGCAAAGCTTGTCATGACGGCCTTCTGCATCTATCAGGTGCTGGTGACCAAATCCGTCACCGTGGGCGAGGCCGCCGGTCTCATCAACGCCGCACAGCAGACCACCTACGCCGTCACAGACCTCGTCTGGGGTCTTGCCGAATTCCAGGACAACGCCCAGTACATTGAATGTATGCGGAAGTTCCTCGATTACGAGCCGAAGATCGTCGGCGGCACTCTCCCCGCGCCGGAAGGCCCGGCGGAGATCCGCGCAGAGGGGCTCACCTTTGCCTATCCCGGCAGCGACAAGGCGGTGCTGGACGGCATCGATCTCACCATCGCTCCCGGCGAGCG
>JAFXIE010000089.1 GCA_017533425.1 Clostridia bacterium
AGCCTATACCTGCCAATGCGAGAGTAAATATTCACTCGTGTACCGGTTGCAAGTATAGCACACAAAAAGCGCAAAGTCAAGTAAAATACCAAATGAATAAATAAAATATTTCTTATAACGTGAAGAAAACGTTGAATAACTTGCGGAATGCTAATAATGAAATATAGTGCATACCAAAAACGCTGTGAAAGCAGGAGCGTGTTGATGTAAAACAAAAAGCTGTCGTTTACCGACAGCTTTTTTGAGTTTAGCGCACATCCATGTTAGGACACAGTATGGAAATGGCGGCTACTTGGATATGCTTATACAATTCGGATTTGGATAGCATTGTGAACCTGGGCTTTTTCCACTCTTTCATAATTAAAGTAAACCTCCGTTAGCGTATAGCTGCAATTTCTTCGCGAGATCCTGGAACATGGAAGCGTTTATGCTGTAAAAAACCGTCTTTCCGACATTTCTTGTCTTCAATACGCCGGATTTAATCATAAGAGAAAGATGATAATATGCGTTTGGCGCGGAAAGCTGCAACGCTTGCTCCACTTCCTTTGCGGATACTTCTCTCTGCTTGTGAATCAAGTCGAGAATGGCCTGGCGGTTTGTATCAGAAATAGCCTGGCAAAAATTCTTGAGGTCAGGGCAAACGCTTTTCTTTTCCTTCAAGGCAAGCACATTCAAGTAATCACATCCAAGCATGAGCAGTGCCGCTCCGTTGACAATATTGCAATAGATGACGGATTCTGCATATGAGCAAAAGGTGACATACACTTCCTGAAAACTTGAAAGATCAATGCGGCACAAGTTTATTCTTTTGAGCATCTGTGTGACATCATCAAGAATAAATCCATCGCGCAGTTTAAGATGGCTGCTGTAGTTGCGATTATAGTCAAGCTGCTGCACAAAGCTCTTTTCCAGCAGCTCATCAGATAATTTGCGGATTGCGGATTCCGGATCTATGAAAAAATCATAAAGATAAGCTTTTTGTTCGTGCGACAGAGAAGACGATTTAATTACTTTGTTTACCGCAGTGATGGAGGTTCTGCATGGAATAATTTCGTCTTCACTGAGAGAAGGAAAATAGAAGGTGAGCACATTCTCGATGATCTGGGTTGTGTGGTTAAGCTCTTCGCGAACCTTTGAGAGATTGTATCCGGAATTTGTCAGCAAATCTGCCTTGCGGTCAAAAAAATGATGGGACATCATGCACTTTCCGGAATCATTCGTTTTGAAGAAAATAAACAGTTCATTGGAAATGGGCGGAATATTTTCCAGCAAATGCCTATAATGTGCCTGCTCTTCCGGGGTGGTTTGCAATGCGCTGTTGTTTGCGAAATACTTATCCCGGTTAAAGTGAAGAATAAAGAGGAAGAAAAGATCGTGCAATTGCCCGGGAGCATCTAAAAAAGTGATATGAGCCATAAAACCTCCGTGTTAATCTTACTTTTCTTAAAAAATAAGGGCGTCCGGGGGGGACTGTTTACAGAATCAGCTCCTTGGCGGCGTTGATCCACTCGCCGGCGAGAAGACCGTGGCCGGCGGAGGTGGGGAGCAGGCCGTCGTAGAGCCAGTACTCCGGCGCGCGCAGCTTGGAGGCGCGGGAGAGGGCACTCTGGGCGGGAATAAAGGTGGTGCCGCAATCCCGGGCGAGGACGCGCACCGCCTGCTGATAGTTGGTGGCGGCGGTGAAGATGGCGTTGAAATACTCGCCGATGGCGTCGTTTGGCAGAAGGAAGGGCTCGATGAGAACGGGCTTCACGCCGGGGAAGCGCTCCTTGAGCTTACAGAGCAGGGAAAGATAGCCGTCGCGGAACTGGGCAAGAGGGGTGGGACGGCTGCCGTCGGTGGGCAGGATATCCTCCATGCCGATGCAGATGGAGAGAATGTCGGGGGCGGCGGGGGTGATAATCTCGTCAAAGCGCGCCGCGAGGTCTGCGATGCGCAGCCCCTTTTCCGAATGGGCGGAAAAATGCAGATCCCGGTCAAAGTAGGAGGAGGTCATCAGCGCGCTGACAAGGGCGGGATAGCCCGCGGCCTCCATGGCGGGGGTGGCGCGGTCACCGATGAAGAGTATGTTGGGCATGGTTTACTGCTCCTTTTTGAGAAGTGAGGGGAATTTTGCCGTGAGGTGGTAGATGGGCATACCGGCGGCGGTGAATTTATCCTCATATTCGGTGGTGTGGTTGGGGAGATCTGTGGCATGGAGATCAAAGCAGATGTCCCGCAGGATGAGGCCGTAGCCCGAGAGCTCGTTTAAGGAGAATTCAAAGAGGCCGCGGTTGTCGGTTTTGAAATGCAGGTCGCCGCCGGGGGCGAGAATGCGCTCATAGAGGGAAAGAAAGACCGAATGGGTCAGGCGGCGCTTGGCATTGCCCTTCTTGGGCCAGGGATCGCAGAAATTGACATACAGGGCAGAGACCTCGCCGGGGGCGAACCAGTCGGCAATGGCGCCGGCATCGCCGTTGACAAAGCGGACGTTGCGGATGCCGGCCTCCAGAGCCTTTTCCATGGCCATGACGATGGCCTCCGTCACCTTCTCCACGGCGACAAAGAGGGTTTCCGGCTCGGCCTGAGCTTTCTTGAAGACAAAGGAGCCCTTGCCGCAGCCGATTTCCACGTGGAGGGGTGCGCCGTGGATATCAAAGGGGAGATCGTCAAAAAGGGAGCGCCAGGCACCGGCCTCGGCGGCGGGATCGGCCACCAGCAGGGAGGCGACCCGTTCCATACGGGGGCCGATATTCTTCTTTTTTCGCATTCTTGCGCACATATTTTTATTCTCCGTATTCGATTTAGGTTTACAAAAACCAATTATACCACAAAATATGTCCGGTGACTATAGCTTTTCGCGGAATGCGGGGTGGAAATCGTGCGGGGATGGAAAAAGGCGCTGCTCGCGGCGGCGGGCGGCGGTATATTTGCCCTGGCGGTGGATCTGTTTTACCTGCCGGCGGGCATCACCACCGGCGGCATCACCGGCATTGCCATGCTCCTGCGGCGGGGCTTCGGGCTGCCGGTGGGGGCGGTGTCGCTCGGCCTCAATGTGCCGCTGTTTGCGCTGGCCTTCCGCTTTCTTGGAGGCCGCTTTGCGGTGCGAAGTCTTTGCGGCGCGGGGATCTCCTATATCGCCTGCGATGCGCTGGCTTTTTTGGAGAAATCTTCGGCGGCGGCCGTCCTGCGGTCGGATCCGCTGCTTGCCGCCCTCTTTGGCGGGATGCTGATGGGCGGCGGGCTGGGGCTGGTCTTTGCCGCCGGGGCAACCACCGGCGGAATTGACATTGCGGCGGCGCTGGTACGGCGAAAACGGCCGGGGCTTTCCATGGGGCGGCTGATGCTCGCGGGAGATCTCTGCATCATCGCCGCCGGGGCGGCGGCAGATGGGGATATCCGGGGCTTTATGTATGGCTGCGTGGCGCTGTATATCTCCTCCCGCGCCATTGATGCCCTGCTTTACGGCCTGGATCGGGGGAGCGCCGCGCTGGTGGTCACCGGGCGGCCGGAGGCGGTCAAGGCGGAGATCTTCCGCCGCCTTTCCCGCGGGGTGACGGAGCTTTCCGCCGTGGGCGGATATACCGGGGAGGGGCGCACGGTGCTGCTCTGCGCCGTTAGCCTTTCGCAGACGGCGGAGCTGACATGCGCGGTGCGCGAGAGCGATCCCGGGGCGTTTGTCATTCTCACGGAGGCGCGGGAAATGGTCGGCCGGGGCTTTGGGGATAAAAAATGAGCCTGCACGGCGGGTGCAGGCTCAAGGATGGGCAATATCTTAGGCTTTTGCGCTGAGAAGATCGCGGATCTGCTTGAGCAGCTCCTCGGTGGTGGGATTGGCCTCGCGCTCCAGGCGAGCCTTTTCCTCCTCGGCGGCCTTGGCGGCAGCCTCGGCTTCGGCCTTCTCGGCGAGGTAGGCGGCAACGCCTTCCTTGTCGGAAAGCTTGACGCCGCGGGCCTTCAGGGCCTTGCGATCCTCGGCGGTGAGGGTGCCACCGAGCTTGTTGAAAAACTCGCCCTGGGCGGTGCGGAGGTTGTTGATGATGCGGACGATGGTGAAGAGCACCAGCGCGATGAGCAGGAAGTTGATGACGGCGTTGATAAATGCGCCCCAGTCGATATAAATGGACTGCTCCAGATCGACGACGCCGTCAACTTCGACACGCTGCAGGAAGGTGAAAACCTCGCTGAGGGAATTGGCGCCGAAGAGAAGGGCGAGCAGCCAGTTGATGATGGGCTTGAGAATGTTGTTGGAAAGGGCGGTGACGATGGCGGTGAAGGCGCTGCCGACGATGACACCGACAGCCATGTCGATGACGTTTCCGCGGGTGATGAAGACCTTGAATTCCGAGAAGAACTTCTTCATGTGTGTAGACCCCTTTGAAAAAATTTCCTTTGATCCGACAAAATCGGACAAAGGGACAGATATAGAAAAAACGACTTGCAGGAACAAGTCGTTTTTTCTGGTCCGAGTGACTGGATTCGAACCAGCGGCCTCTTGAACCCCATTCAAGCGCGATACCAAACTTCGCCACACCCGGATATCTCGAATCAGCCCGTATATAATAGCATACCTTTTCAAAAAATGCAAGGGGTAAACGAAAAAATTCTGCAAAGAATAGTTGGCTTTTTCCCGGCGGATACTACGGAAGGCAGAAAGGGGGAAAAAAGATGCTGCAAATGGTGCTGCGTACAGCAGTGCTTTATTTTACCGTTGTGCTTTGCCTGCGGCTGATGGGCAAGCGGCAGGTGGGAGAGCTGGAGCCCTCGGAGCTTGCGGTCACCTTTCTCGTCTCCGAGATCGCGACCATCCCGCTGCAGAACCCGGAGATCCCGCTGCTCTACGGGATCGTTCCCATTGCGGTGCTGATGGTGCTGGAGGTGTGCCTCTCCGTTCTCATTCTGAAGATCGTACCCCTGCGGGAGCTTCTCTGCGGCCGGGCAAGCCGCCTCATGCGGCGGGGGCACATCGACCAGCGGGAACTGCGGCGGCAGCGGATGTCGGTGGAGGAGCTTATGGGAGAGCTGCGGGTGCTGGGTTATCCGGATATCGGTGATCTGGAGGAGATCGTGCTGGAATCCGGCGGCAAGATTTCCGCCATTCCCAAAACGGGGAGAAGCTCCGAGCAAAGCGGCCCCTGCACCGTGCTCATCAACGGCCGCTGGCCGGATCGAAAGGGTCTGCGGGAGGCTGGTATCAGCCGGCAGGAGCTGCTCTCCCGGGTGCGGGCCATGGGATACCGGAAAATATCGGATATCCTCTATATGTACCGCGATGCCGCCGGACGGATCCACACAATCCCTTACGAAAAGGGCTGAGCTTCAGAACAAATCGGTGGAGAGATAGCGCATGCCGGTATCCGGCAGCAGAACAACGATGGATTTTCCTGCGTTTTCTGCCCGGCCGGCCACCTGCATGGCGGCGGCGAGGGCGGCACCGGAGGAGATGCCCGCAAGGATGCCCTCCTCGCGGCAAAGCTTTCGGGCGGCGGCATAGGCCTCTGCCTCGGTGATGGGAAGAACCTCGTCATAAACGGTGCGATCCAGAAGCTCGGGGATGAAATTTGCGCCGATGCCCTGCAGGCCGTGGCTGCCGGCCTTTCCGCCGGAAAGCAGGGGAGAGCCCGCGGGCTCCACCGCCAGGATGCGGACGCCGGGATTTTGCTCCTTCAGATAGCGGCCTGTGCCGGAAAGGGTGCCGCCGGTGCCGACACCGGCGATGAAGATATCCACGCAGCCGTCGGTATCCTCCCAGATCTCCGGGCCGGTGGTCTCATAATGGGCCCGGGCGTTGGCGGGATTTGCAAACTGATCGGGAATGAAGGCGCCGGGGATTTCGCGCGCCAGCACCTCTGCCCGGGCAATGGCCCCGGCCATGCCTTCCGCGCCGGGGGTGAGCTCCACCTCCGCGCCGTAGGCACGCATGAGCTTCTGACGCTCAATGCTCATGGAATCGGGCATGACAATGATGCAGCGATAGCCCCGCAGTGCCCCCACCAGCGCAAGGCCGATGCCGGTGTTGCCGGAGGTGGGCTCGATGATGACGCTGCCGGGACGGAGCTTTCCCTCTGCCTCGGCGGCCTCGATCATAAAAAGGGCGGCGCGATCCTTAACAGATCCCGCGGGATTGAAAAACTCCAGCTTTGCTGCGATGCGGGCGGAAAGCCCGTGGGAACGGCAGAGACGGGAAAGAGAGACCAGGGGCGTGCGGCCGATCAGATCTATGGCGGAAGAATGCATGCGGGCCATATGGAAATACCTCCGTGAAGGGTGAGAATACATATATCTATTATAATTTCTCCCGGGAGAGAAGTCAAGAATTGCCTCTTGACAGATGCGAACAGATGTTCTAAAATATAAAAGAGAACAGATGTTCGATAATCGGAGGGGAAGATGGAAAGGTGTATTCTGCACAGCGATCTCAACGCCTTTTATGCCTCGGTGGAGGTGGCGAAGGATCCCGCCCTGCGGGGACGGCCGGTGGCGGTGTGCGGCTCGGAATCCGACAGGCACGGAATCGTGCTGGCAAAGTCGCAGGAGGCAGCCCGCGCCGGGGTGAAAACGGGAATGGTCAACTGGGAGGCACGGCGGCTCTGCCCGGGGCTTGTGTGCCTTCCGCCCCATTTTGACGATTATCTCGCCTGTTCCCGCCGGGTTCGCCGCATTTATGAGCGCTATACCGACCAGGTGGAGCCCTACGACATGGACGAATGCTTTCTGGATGTTTCGCAGAGCCGCTCCCTTTTCGGCAATGGGGGAGAGATCGCGGAAAGCATCCGCCGGACGGTCAAGGCAGAGACCGATCTGACGGTGAGCATCGGCGTTTCCTTCAACAAGCCCTTTGCCAAGCTGGGAAGCGACCTGAAAAAGCCCGATGCCGTGACGGAGATCAGCCGGGAGAATTTTCACGAGGTGGTGTGGCCGCTGCCGGTGGAGACGCTGCTTTATGTGGGCCCGGCCACCCGGCGGAAGCTGGTGGCGCGGGGGGTTCGCCGGGTGGGGGATATCGTGCGCTACGGGGAGGAGAACATGGCTGCCCTGCTGGGAAAATGCGGACGGCAGCTCTATGCCTTTGCCGCGGGGCTGGATCGCTCCCGGGTGATGCACACGGATTTTTCCGCGCCCATCAAGTCGGTGGGGCATGGACTGACCTTTACCGCCGATCTGCACAGCGACGGCGAGGTGGGGCAGATGCTGCTCTTTCTTGCCCAGGATGTGGAGCACCGTCTGCGCACGGCGGCGCTGCACGCCGGGGGTGTGGAGGTGGCGGTACGGGATACCGATCTTGCCGTGCGGCAGTATCAGCGTATCCTTCCGGCGGCCACCCGCAGCGCCCTGCGGATCGCGGAGGCGGGGCTGTGCCTTTTCCGGGAAAATTATTCCTGGCGGAGGCCGGTGCGGGCGCTGACGGTGCGCGCCATCCGGCTGACACCCGCCGGCGGAAGCCGCCAGTGCCTGCTGGGGCCTGCGGAGCAGCAGCTGTGCCGGGATGAGACCATCGGCGCCACGGTGGAGGGGGTTCGCGCCCGCTTCGGAAAGTGGGCGGTGGCGCCCGCCGCCCTTCTCGGGATGGAAAAGGTGCCCGGCGCCACATCCCACGATGTCATCCTGCCGGGACAGATGTATGCATAGGTGAAAAAATCGGAAAAGCGGGTAGGAATTTTGCGGAAACTGTGCTATAATTCGGAGCAGCATGCAAACAAAGGCGGTGTGTTCCGAAAATGAAAGGCTATGCGCGCGTCAAGGCGGCCTGCTATATGACCAATATCTCCATGTCCGTGGTGGGAAATATTTCTCCCATACTCTTTCTCACCTTCCGGACGCTGTACGGCATCTCTTACTCCCTGCTGGGGCTTTTGGTGCTGGTCAATTTCTCCTCCCAGCTGGCCATTGACCTGATTTTTTCCTTTTTCTCCCATAAATTCAACATTTCGCGCACCGTCAAGCTCATCCCCGTGCTGACCCTGGCGGGGCTTCTGGTGTATGCGGTGTGGCCGCTGCTGCTGCCGGAGGCGGCATATGTCGGCCTGGTGATCGGAACGCTGATATTTTCCGTGTCCGGCGGACTGGCGGAGGTGCTCATCAGCCCCGTCATTGCCGCCATTCCCGCCAAGGATCCCGACCGGGAGATGAGCAAGCTCCATTCGGTCTATGCCTGGGGCGTGGTGGGCGTTGTGCTCTTTGCCACCGCCTTCCTGCGCATTTTCGGCGCGCAGAGCTGGCATCTTCTTGCCCTGATCTTTATGGCGGTACCCCTGTCCGCCGCCCTGCTCTATGCCGGCTGCGAGCTGCCGAAGATGGCTGCCCCGGAACGGGTGGGTCAGGTGCTCTCCTTTTTGAAAGACCGGGGTCTGTGGATGTGCGTTGCCGCCATTTTCCTTGGCGGCGCGGCGGAATGCACCATGGCGCAGTGGTGCTCCGGGTATCTTGAAAAGGCCGTCGGTATTCCCAAGCTCTGGGGCGATATTTTCGGCGTGGCTCTTTTCTCCGTCATGCTCGGCACCGGGCGCTCCATGTATGCCCGGTCGGGTCGCCGCATCGGGCGGGTGCTTACCCTCGGCGCGGTGGGGGCTGCGGTGTGCTATGGCCTTGCGGCGCTGTGCAATATTCCCGCCATCGGCCTGCTTGCCTGCGCCCTCACCGGCCTGTGCGTGTCCATGATGTGGCCGGGCAGCCTCATCGTTGCGGCCGACCGGCTTCCCCAGGGCGGCGTATTTATGTATGCCATGATGGCCGCCGGCGGTGATCTCGGTGCCTCGGTGGCACCCCAGCTGGTGGGCGTCATCACCGATACGGTTTTTGCCCTGCCCGGCGCGGCAGAGCTTGCCGCAGACCTCGGCGTGACTGCCGAGCAGCTGGGCATGAAATGCGGCATGCTGGTGGGTATGCTCTTCCCCCTCGCCGCCATCCCCCTCTATTTCCACATCCGCCGCAGCCGCAGAGCCGGCGGGCTGGAGCCCTGATTTTTTTGCCGGAAGAAAACATGAACATACAGAAAGGATAAGAAAAATGGATTGGATGCGCGAACTTTTTTGTGAAAACGAAAAGCCCCTGGATCGCCTGGTGGAGGGCTACAGCCACACCTCCGTTTTCCGCACCCTGGCCTTTGTGGGCGACAGCCTTTCCTCCGGCGAATTTGAAAGCCGGGACGGCGAGGGAAAGCCCGGCTACCACGATTATTTTGAGTATTCCTGGGGGCAGTATATTGCCCGCAGCTGCGGCCTCACCGCCTACAATTTCTCCCGCGGCGGCATGTCGGCCAAGGAGTATATGACCAAATTTGCCGATGCAAACCGCTTCTGGCGGCCGGAGGTGGCGGCGCAGGGCTATGTCATCGCCCTCGGCGTCAACGACATTTTCAATCTCCATCAGGAGATGGGCACCACCGCGGATATCTGCAGGGAGGACTGGCGCAAAAATGCCGACACCTTTGCCGGCTGGTACGGCGCCATCATCAGCCGCTATAAGGAGATCCAGCCGGATGCACACTTTTTCCTCTTGAACATGCCCCGCGGCGGCGGTCCTATGGATGAGACCAAGGGAAGATTTGCCCAGCTCATCCGGGATATTGCGGCCCTCTTCGATAACTGCTGGTGCATCGATCTCTTCGAGTACGGCCCCGTTTACGATGCGGAATTCAAGGAGAAATTCTATCTCTACGGCCACATGAACGCCAGCGGCTACATTCTTACCGCCCGCATGGTGGACTCCTACATCGACTATATCGTTCGCCACAATCCCGAAGCCTTCCGCCGGATCGCCTACATCGGAACGGAACTGAAGTGAAAAATGAGCACCGTCTAAATGGGCGGTGCTCATTTTTTATACGGGGATCAATGCAAATTGAATCCAACGGAGACTTGGATTTAAACAAGAAATTGATGATTGTATTTCCAAGGCGGTGTGGTATAGTATACATATATTACAAAACGAGGGAGGTAGAGATCATGCAGTTGGATCTCGGAGAAATCATACGGGAACTGCGCCGGCGCCGGGGGTGCACGCAGGAGACGCTGGCCAAAGCCATCGGTGTGTCATCGCAGGCGGTGTCCCGATGGGAGGCGAACGGCGGATACCCCGATATGGAAACGCTTCCCCTCATTGCGAATTACTTTGGGGTCTCCATTGATTATCTTTTTGGGTACAATAACGAGAGAGCGCTGCGCATCGACGAGGTGGTATCCAGAATCGAAACGATGAATCTGCAGAACAACGGGGTGGATGTCAATGTAGATCAATGCATTTCTCTGGCGCGGGAGGCCATGATCGAGTTCCCGGGAAATGAAAAGGTGATGCTGTGCCTTGCCTCCGTGCTGTATAACGCGGGATATGTCCGCCGGGGAGAGGTACACCGGACCGATGCGGAGGGCTACGACGTTTTCGATGCCGAGCGTCACCGCAGCTATCCGGAATGGGCCGAGGCCATAGCACTATACGAAAAACTGCTGCAGACGGCGGATCCCGGGGAGCTGCGCAACCGGACGGTGAACGAGCTTTCTCAGCTGTATCAGAATGTGGGCGCCCATGACCGTGCAAAGAGACTTGCCGAAACGGCACCGAGCATTCGCGGCTCACAGGAGTTTTTGAAAATGCGTTCGGCGGACGGAAAAGCTCGGGCTGTTGCCTGCGGAGAGGCGTTGCTCAAAACCGCCGGGGCGTGCTCGGAGCTGATGGTGCAGACCGTGCTGGGCAGCAAGAAGAATATGACCCCGGCGGAGAAGTCACAGAGCCTGCGCGGTGCGGCGGGGATCATTGACCTCGTTTGCCCCGACGGAAATTGCGGCCACTATCACGACTATCTTTCTCAGCTATATATGCTGATCTCGCTGTATTTGTGGTTGGATGGGGAAAAGAATGCGGCCTTTGATGCGCTTTACGAAGCAATTTGGCATGTTGACCGGTTTTGTGCATATCTGGATGGAAACGGTGACTATACGGCGCCGCTGGTACGCCTGGTTTCCCATAAGCCGAAAGGAAGAGGCGATTGCCCGCGCCCTACGAGACGCAATCTTTTGGCCGATTGGCCCGGCTGGTGTGTGCCGGAGGCGAAGACCGTGAAGGCGGAGATGCAGGCCGATCCCCGGTGGAATGCGTGGGTTGCAGAATTGGAGAAATAGGTAAGATTGTTTGGAAAAATCATGAACGAAAAGCAATACGGCAATGGAGATTGCTATAAAATAAGGTGTCGGGAAAGCAAAATGGTATCAGATTTTTCAAATGAAAGGTAAATACAATGAAAAAGACCTTTAATATTGCGAGGAACATTGCCTGGCTCTGCAAACCGTATTGGAAATACGGCAGGCTTTTCTTTATCCTTTCGATGGTTCTGTCTGTCGGTCTGGCTCCTTTAAGCGATATTTTGTATGTGTATTCGCCGGAGATCATTGTGGACTTGCTGAACGAAGAAAAAGCATTTGGATATATTGCTTTTATCGCGCTGGCGTTGGCCGGCGGTAACGTAGCATGCAATATTCTGCCAAAACTATTTAATCCCTATTTTGCAAAAAAACAGACAGAAATCGATTTGGCTGTGGGAAAAGATATATATAAAAAAGCGACTGAGATTGACTATCGCTATGTGGATACCCCCAAATATTACAACGATTATTCTTGGGCATTAAATGAATATGCGAACCAGACGAACCGAACCTTTCGCTTTGTGAAAAAATTTCTCTCTTCCCTTTTGAGCGTGGTTGCGCTTGGAACAATTGTCATCGCTGTTGGCCCGTGGCTGTTGGCTATCGAGATCATTCAACTGCTGCTCCAGCATTTTTTGATTGATAAAAGAAATAAAGTCAATCTCAAAATGAAGGATGAGTTGGTTCCTATTGACAGACGGATTTCCTACTGTCACAGGCTTTTTTATTTGAAAGACTATTCGGCGGATATTAAATCGACGCCCCTCAAAGAATGGGCCTTTGCGGCATATGATACTGCCGGAAAAGAAAAGATTGCAACTAAATACCATTTTTCCAAGCGAACGGCAGCGATAACCATTGGACAGGAAGCTCTGTTTATTATCACCGAGTTGTGTATTATTCTCTATTTGATTCAGAGCGTTGCTGCGGGAAACATTGCGGAAACAGGTCTGTATGTAACCATGCTTCTGTCTTTCTATCGGTTAGATTTCAAATTGTATGACCTGATTCAGCTTGTCGACGAAGCTGCCGATATCTCTATGAATGCAGAAAAGGTTCGCAATTTCTATAATACGGACTCTGAAATTGAAAAACCCAAACAGCAGGTTAATCATCATTCAATAGGCGAAGGTAATTTTTCCATCGAGTTAAGAAATGTTAATTTTTCTTATGAAAGCTCGGAGTTTTCTCTTTCTGATATCAATCTTACGATTCATCCGGGAGAAAAAGTAGCAATAGTCGGAGAAAATGGTGTTGGCAAATCCACGCTTGTTAAATTGCTGATGAGATTGTATGATGTATCGGCCGGAGATATATTGATTAACGGAGTATCCATTAAAGATTATGCGGTGAATGATCTCCGGCAACATATTGGCATTGCTTTTCAAAACGCAAATGTGTATGCGATGACATTCGCGGAAAATCTGTCGTTGTTCGGCGCAACGTCTGTTTCGGAACTGGAGAAATTGGCGGGAGATTTGGACTTGTTACCTATTCTGGCGAAGAATCAAGCGGATTATAATTCTGCGATAACAAAGGAATTTGACGAAAACGGTATCGTTCTGTCAGGCGGCGAAGCACAGAGAATTGCTTTGGCGCGGCTAATGACCCGCAATTGGGGATTGCTGCTTTTGGATGAACCGTCCTCTGCGCTGGATCCGATAGCCGAATACAGAATGAACCAACACATTATAAATACGGCAAACAAAGCCACAACAATCGTTGTGGCGCATCGCTTGTCCACAATCCGGAAGGTTGATAAGATCGTCGTAATGGATTGCGGCAGAATCATTGAAACCGGTTCACATGATGACCTCATGTCAATAAAGGGAAAATACTACGAAATGTTTTCAAAGCAGGCGGAGAACTATGTGAGCTAAACGAGACTGACATTGCATCGGCAATGGTTAATATCGGCACAAAAAAGGGGAAGACGCGTACAGTACGTGTCTTCCCCTTTTTGGATCTTTGGCATATGTTTGTTACTTTACGCTGAAGAGCAGGTCGCCGTAGGAGGGATAGGGCCAGATCTCCGAGGGGATGGCGCTTTCCAGCTCGTCGGAGACGGAACGGAGAGCCTCCATTGCGGAAACGACGGACTTGCGGTAGTGCAGGGCGAGGGCGTAGGTGTCGCCGCGCTTTTCGGCGGCGGCAGCCTCGGCAGTCTTCAGGGCGCCGAGCTTTTCGTAAAGGGCATCGCCCAGAGTAGAGATGCGGCAGAGCAGATCGCTCTCCGTTTTGACGGAGACGGGAAGTCCGGTGGACTTTTTGGCAAGGATGGCGTCGCACAGGGTATTTTCATACTCCAGCACGGCGGGGTAAACATCCTTTTCTACCATTTCGATGAGGGTCAGCGCCTCGATGTTGACGATCTTGCTGTAATTCTCCAGCATGATGTCGCAGCGGGCGTGCATCTCCTCGGCGCTGAAGACGCCGTGGCGGGAGAAGAGCTCAATGTTCTTCTCATCCACAAAGTGGGGCAGGGCATCCACCGTGGAACGCAGGTTGAGAAGACCTCTGGCCTCGGCCTCGGCCTCCCAGGCGGCGGAATAGCCGTCGCCGTTGAAAATGATGCGCTTGTGCTCCGCGACGGTGCGGCGGATGATCTCCGTAACGGCGGAATGGAGGTCATCGGCCCCCTCCAGCTCGTCGGCAAAGCGGCGGAAGGATTCCGCCACGATGGTGTTGAGCACGATGTTCGGATCTCCGATGGAGATGGAGGAGCCGAGCATACGGAATTCAAACTTGTTGCCGGTGAAGGCGAAGGGGGAGGTGCGGTTGCGGTCGGTGGTGTCCTTGCGGAAATGGGGCAGAACGCCGACGCCGCTTTCCATATAGGGTGCGCGGTGGGCCAGATAATCCACACCCTGCGCATAGGCATCGAGAATGCCGCTGAGCTCATCGCCGATGAACATGGAAACGATGGCGGGAGGTGCCTCGGCGGCGCCGAGACGGTGGTCGTTGCCGGCGGTGGCCACGGAGATGCGCAGCAGATCCTGGTTTTCATCCACGGCGGCAATGACGGCGCAGAGCACCAGCAGGAAAAGGCGGTTGTCTGCGGGGTTTTTGCCGGGATTTAAGAGATTGACGCCGTCGGAGGTGGTCAGCGACCAGTTGTTGTGCTTGCCGCTGCCGTTGACGCCGGCGAAGGGCTTCTCATGCAGCAGGCAGACCAGACCGTGGCGGTCGGCCACCTTCTTTAAGAGCTCCATGGTCAGCTGGTTGTGATCGCAGGCGATGTTGGTGGTGGAGAAGATGGGCGCCAGCTCATGCTGAGCGGGAGCGGCCTCGTTGTGCTCCGTTTTTGCCAGCACCCCAAGCTCCCACAGGCGCTCGTCCAGCTCCCGCATAAAGGCGGAGACCCGGGGCTTGATGACGCCGAAATAGTGGTCATCCAGCTCCTGACCCTTGGGAGGCGGCGCGCCCAGCAGGGTGCGGCCGCAGTAGATGAGATCCTTGCGCTGCTCGTAGACCTCTTTGTCGATGATGAAGTATTCCTGCTCGGCACCGACGGTGGTGGTGACGGATTCGCACTCCATGCCGAAAAGGCGCAAAAGCCGCATGGTCTGGGCATTGATGGCCTCCATGGAGCGCAGCAGGGGGGTTTTCTTATCCAGAGCCTGTCCGCCGTAGCCGCAGAAGGCGGTGGGGATGCAGAGGGTGCCGTCCTTGATAAAGGCGGGGGAGGTGGGGTCCCAGGCGGTGTAGCCGCGGGCCTCAAAGGTGCTGCGCAGGCCGCCGGAGGGGAAGGAGGAGGCATCCGGCTCGCCGCGGATGAGCTCCTTGCCGGAAAATTCCATGATCACGCCGCCGCCCGGTGCGGGGGAGATGAAGCTGTCGTGCTTCTCGGCGGTGATGCCCGTCAGGGGCTGGAACCAGTGGGTATAGTGGGTGGCGCCCTTTTCCACGGCCCAGTCCTTCATGGCGTTGGCAACGATATCGGCCACCGAACGGTCCAGAGACCGGTTCTCGCGGATGGCATCTTTCATGTCCCGGTAGGTCTCGGCGGGAAGGCGGGCCTTCATGACGGCGTCGTTGAAGACCATGCTGCCGAAAAGGGCGGGAATTCTGCTCATGTGTGCTCTCTCCTGTCATTGGGAATTTGAAAAATGGGGAGGAGGATCGTTTTGCAAAATAAACATCCTCTTCTTGACTTTGTATTATACTGCGCAGAAGGAAAAATGTCAACGAATTGGCGGGAAATCCGTCGCCGGGCGGAAAAGCTTCTGCCGCGGAGCGGTTCAAAATAGATAAAAGAAACTTTAAAACAGATAATAACTGATTATTGAGCAGGCGGTTATGATATGATAAAATATAAGCTGCAAAGGCGGTGAAAACATGGAACATATTACGGTCAGCACAAAAAACTATCGAAAAAAAGTAGCCCTTGCCGCGTGCGAAGAGAACGGGCCGCTGGACGATATCGATATTAAGGATAAACACTTTCTGCTGATTGTGCTGACAAAGGGAAAGATGGAGTTTGCGGTCGGAGATCAGAGAATCGCCGCCAATGCGCCTGCTTTTTTATGCTTTGATGAGCTTGAAAATCCCCGGCTGCTTTCAAAAACGGAGGCGCAGTACACCTGCGTTTATTTTCATCCGACATTTTTGAATATCAATATGACCTTTGAGTTTCTGCGCTCCAGCCAGTATGACGACATAGCCTCCGTCCACGATATGTTTATGCTGCGGCCCTTCATGGATAAGACCTATGTCATCCCCATCTCGCATATCAGCACCGAGCGGATTGCCCAATCCGCCGACTATATGCGCCAGGAGCTGACCGAGCAGAGGGACCGCTACTGGTCCTGCCGGGGACGCACCTACTTTATGGAGCTGATTATCGCCCTGGAGCGCATGTACGGCCTGAACGGCTACGGTTGGCAGCACCGGCAATCCGACAATGCGCCCATCATCAAAAATCCCCGGCTGCGGGACGCGGTGCTCTACATTGAGGAGAACTACCGAAAGGACATTGCCCTTTCGGATGTCGCCGCCAACGCGCGCATCAACCATACCGATCTGAACGCGCTGATGAAGGGAGAGCTTGGGTGCACGGCGATGGAATATTTGAAAAAATACCGCATCGCCATGTCCAAAAAGCAGCTGGCCTTCACCGATGTGCCCATCAAGGATATTTCCGACATGGTCGGCTTCAAAACGGTGCAACATTTCAACCGGGTTTTTAAGGAAATCACGGGCACAACCCCGGCGGTATTCCGCAGAACGGCGGTGGAAAAGCGCCGCACGGAGATCAAATAGAGCTGCGCCGCATCGCGGCGGAAAGTCCCCGCTCCGGCCCGCAAAAATTTTCTTTGCAGCCCCCCGGAAAACCCATTGACGCGGAGGGGTATATACCTTATAATTTGATTATGAAGCAAATGCTCCTACAACACATTCGGCGACGATATTTTTTACCGAAAGGCGGGAGAGAAAAATGAAAAAATCTGTACGCATTTTGACCGGCGGCGCGCTGCTGATAATGCTGTTGCTGCTGCCCGCCTGCACGGATGCGCCGCGGGAGGAGACGGTGGAGTTTGCCATCTTTAACGAAAGCACCCGCCTCTCCGCCACGGTGACCTACAGCGAAGATGAGCCCGACCGGGCGGAATGGCTGACGGTCCGTAACCTCGATTCCGGAAGGGAAATGCACCGTTTCCGCCTGGCGGACAACCGCTGCTTTACCACGCAGGGAATCTTCCTTGAGGACATCAATCTGGACGGCATGCTGGATATCCTCCTGCCCCACAGGAGGGATGAGAGCGCGGTGTATTTTCAGGCCTTTATGTGGAATTCCGTGGGGAAGGGCTATGTCTATACCCCGAGCTTTCAGAATGTGCCAAACTGCAATGTGGTGAAATCCCTGCACCGCCTGCAGTCGACCATAACCGAGGACGGCCAGACGGAGTACAGCCTCTGGAAATACGATACGGCGGCGCAGCGCTTTATCCGCACCCGCAGCGTTACCTGGGAGGAAAGCCATCTGCCGGGGCAGATGAGCTTCCGCGCCTACCGGTGGGAGATTTTCGGCGTCGGTGAAAAATCCGTCCTGACGGAGTATATCGAGACGGCCAAAACGGAGGATGGCATCGATCTTGCCGACTCCGCACTGCAGGGTTATGCCGGCCCGGATGCCTATTTCCGGCTGCGCGATGCGAGCTGGCAGGCCGAAGATATCTTTTGGAAAAAGGCGCTGAAGGAGGAGAAGAAATGAAGAAGTTTTACGTGTTTTTAACGGTGTGTCTCGCGGCGCTTCTCCTTTGCGGCTGCCATACCCCGCTTTCTGAAACTGCGAAGTATGCAGATGGTGAGGTCACCGTGACCTACAGCATCCGGACGAATATTTCCTATCCCGAGCACTGCCCCGATGTCCACTATGCCGACGGGTATGCAAAATACAGCACCTCGGCCGATGGGGAAGAGGAGGCATGGAATTTCATTGACACCCTGGGAAAAAAGGTTTTCTCCCGGGATTATTCGGAAATTACCCTCATTTCCTACTCCGGCGAGGCTGCCATCCGGGAAGCGGACGGCAAAACCTATGTGATCGATGTTGACGGTGGGCGCGAGCGCTGCACCACCTGGAAATTTGACGATTATGCCGCCCTCTTTGACACCGCGAAGAGCAACCTTCTGGATCCCACGCCCCTTCCGGAGGGCGCGCTGCTCGTAAGCCGCAGCTACGAAGGCCTTGCGGTCTTTGCCGTCGCGGCAGAGGAGGAGAAGGACGGCAACAATTGCCTGCTCGGATTCTGCGATGCAGAGGGAAAGGTGGTCATCCCGCCCTTTATCCCCTGCCGCATGGACGCAGAGAGCTATTTCCTCTCCATGTATGAGGATCGGGTGGTCATCAACGACGGCGGCCGCATGGGAATCGTTGAGATCTCCCGCCGCCCCACAGTGCAGCCGACGCCGCGGCCCGCATCCGGCAAAGGGCTCACCGCCACCGGAGAATCCGGCGGCAAAAAGGTCACCCTGACCTATGTTTTGGATACGGATATCTATCATCCCTGGCAGCTCGGTTCGGCGATGTATTTCCAAAACGGCTATGCCGCGCTTTTCCATCACCACGACGAGGACAATAACGATTTTCACGATACCGGCACCCTTTGCGGCGGTGAGAACCTGATGGACACGGAGGGAAAGCTTCTCTTTGATCTCGAATATGAGAGACTGACTGTCTTTGCGGAGGACGGATACGCGGCGGCGCAGACCAACAGCGGCCAGTATGTGCTCGTTGACCGCAACGGCGAGGAAAAGCTCTCCTCCGAGCAGGAATACTGGGAGAGGGCGCGTGCGCTGGAGGACCTTGCCTTTGGCGGCAAATATCCGGATATTGATCCGGAGCATAAGCGGGTCTTCAGCCTGCCCGAGAACGGCTTTTCCGTATATGCGGTAAAAAGTCCCGAGCGTATGGGCTACAATTCCTACCTGCTGGGTCTGCTGGATGCCGATGGCCAGGTGGTCATCGAGCCCTTCATTCCCTGCACCATCGATTATTACCTCTATCTCAGAGAGGGCTATACCATCATCAACGATAACGGCTATATCGGTATTCTTCAGCTGAAGATTGAAGAATAAGACAGCCACGAAAAAGGAGTAACCGCAATGAAAAAGATTGTTTCGCTTACCCTCTGCCTTGCACTGCTTTTCTGCCTTGGCTCCTTCTCCGGCTGCGTCGGTTCTGCAGATTTTGCAGAGGGCGATGCCGTCGTGCTCTCGAAGGTCAGCAAAGCGGAGGCCGCGCAGGTGCTTTACGGCACGTACAACGGAAAGACGGTCACCGTCCGGTCGCCGCGCTTTACCGGGATTCCCGTGGCCTCCGTCTACAGCTACAAAGAGGCTTACTGTTTTATGAACGGGACTGTCATTTTCAATGCCGCCCTTGCGGACGGCGCCCACCTCTTTCAGGTGAACAAAGACGGAAAAGTGCTTGACCGGGATTATGAGCTTTCCGGAGACCGTATTCCGGCGGATATCGTTGCCTTAAACAGCATAACCTGCCCGGTACCGGGCGGAAATGTGCGCGGCGAGAATGCCGTGGTCGTGCAGACCGGCGAGCCCGGGGCGTATTCGCAGCATCTCTGCAATTTGCAGGGCGAGAAGCTCAGCGGCGAATATGATTCCATCGGCTATTTTTATAATGGGATCGCTCTGGTCACAAAGGACGGAAAAGTCGGACTGATCGACGATGCCGGCGGCGTTGTGCTGGAGCCCTGCATTGCCTATGATTCCGTCTCCTATCCGCCGAAGGAGAAAATGTATGCCCCCGTTTTCATGCATGAGGATGCCTTCGTCCTGCCCATTGGCGGCGAATTTGCCATCTTTACGGTTTTGCGATAAAAAACGTGCCGTACATGATCCGTATCACCCGAAAGGAGTACCTACAATGAAAAAGACTACATGTATTCTTCTCGTTATCATGCTCTCTATCCTTTGCACAGGATGTTTTTTCACAAAGACGCAGGATGAGCGGTTTCATGCGGTACTGAAAGGTGAGCAGGAATGTATCACCGCTGATGGCAAAGCCCACAAGCTTTCCGATTTAGTGCCGCATTCTGCCAAAGCAGCATCCTACGCGCTTCTTGATATGGATGGTGACACCACAGAAGAAATGCTGGTCTCTTTTGAAGTTAACGGTTATGCTGAATATATTGTATTACTGCACGAAGAGGAAAAGACGGTTCGGGCATGGCTTTTGGGTAAGCGGCAAATGTATGATATTCGTGCAGACGGATCGTTTTGCGCCACTGACAACGCGTCAGAAACATGGTATTATAAAATCCTTTTGCATGAAGGCTTGTTGTACAAATCTGAAATTGCTTACTGTTCCCATCATGAAGAGTTATATCGTGTAAACGGTGCGCCAGCAAGCAGAGCGGTTTTTGACGAATATATCACAGAACGAGAGCAGATAGCAGCAATTGATTTTATTCCTTTGGTAAATTAAGTAGCACAGGGGGACGGTTCTGTGTGTTGCCTGTGCTTTCACATTGGCGGCGAATTTGCCATCTTTACGGTTTTGAGATAAAAAACGTGCCGTACATGATCCATATCACCCGAAAGGAGTTCCCACAATGAAAAAGATGATCTCCCTTTTCCTCTGTCTCGCACTTCTGCTCTGCATTTGCTCGTTCTCCGGCTGTGAGAAAGATAAAACGCTTTCGGCAACGGGGGAATATAATGGGCAGAAGATTACCATGACGTATAGCGGTCCAACGGATATCCCATTTCCCTATGATATGTCCTTCATGAAGCAGGTCAATGGCTATACCGTGTTTTTCGACTATTCAAATTATGTGGAGGGGGATATTTACACTGCCGGTTTCAATGTCATGGATGCAGAGGGAAATATCCTTTTTGATAAGGTTTATGACGGTATGACCCATGTTGATGAAGAGGGCTGGTGTGCTGTGCAAGAATATCCTCGCGAAGCGGGGGTGTATCGCATGCTCCATGTCAGCGGAGAGTCTTATGCAATCACGAAAGAAGAATTTTATAGCCATTTCGACAAAATGTATGAGGCATACGATAAATATAACGATTTTGCACAGGAACCCGACTTTCTTGCCCTTAGGGATGGTCAGTATACCGGATACCTCTACAATGGGCTTGCACCGTACGTCATGTTGAATCCGGACGAGGAAAGCCGCTACTATTATTTGATGGGGCTCTGTGATGCGGAGGGAAATATTGTGATCCCCGCGTTTATTCCTGCTTGCCACGATGTAAAAGGAGCTGTTATCGCCTTAAGCGAAGATCGTATATATTTTCAGGACTACGATAAAATCGGTTATGTGACGGTAACCAGAGAATAACAAAAAAGCGACAGATGGTAAATTAAGTAGCACGGGGGACGGTTCTGTGTGTTGCCTGCGCTTTCATATCAACCGAAAGGAGCAGCCATGAAAAAGTTTCTCTTTGTTTCTCAGTGTCTTGTGTTTTTACTTTATCTATGCGCCTGTACAGGAATAAGAGAGCTTCCTGCGGCCGAGCTCCAGGAGATTGAAAATTACCTGAACGACGATGTAAACAATGGCTTTATCTGCTACAACACATATACACGTCCGGAAGAGATTTCTCTCCGGGATGTCTTTTACGACGGTGCCGGGGTTCGTCGAAACACGCCGTTAAGTGACGAAGAACGCGCATATTTCGGCGACAAAGAATACCTGCTTTCTTTTCTCAGCTACATAACCCATGAAGACGCAGAAAAAGTGGTGAGGGAAAAGCTGGGGATCCCTATGTCAGAAGTCTATACAAGCTTCGAGAAAACCGACGGATATATAGCTTCGTTTGACAAATTATATTATTCTCATTCGGATTGCCAGTACTGCTTTATAGAAGTGCTTTCCGGTCATACCGACGAGCTCGGGCGCTATGTTATAGAATATCAAGACAATTCACACGAAGAACCCGATTTCAAGGCCGTTGTTACCTTGAATAAGGTTGGGGATATCTATCAATTCGTTTCAAATGCAATAATCCATTGAAAAACTTACATTTCAGCAAGGGGGTTGACATGAAGAAAAGAAGTTCTTTTACCCTCTGCCTCGCGCTGCTTTTCTGCCTTTGCTCCTTCTCCGGCTGCGGTGAAGCAGAGAGCCTTTCCGCGGAAGAACTCCAGGAGATTGAAAATTGCCTGAACTCGGCAGAGTACAACGGATTTATCAACACATATTTCGACTCGCTGGAGGAGATCGATCTCACCCGGGCGTTCTACGATGGCGCAGGCGCTGCTACCTTCGATCAGACAGGCTGGAGCGAGGAAGAAAAGGCCGATGTGTTAGCCGCCACAGGATGGGAGACCTATGCAGGTGCCGTGCTGAAGCTGACCGGAGATGCCGTTGAGAGCGTTCTTCAGGAACGGCTGGGGGTTTCACGGGGGCAGATGGCGGATAAACTTTCGGAGGCCATGCGATACGTTGAAAAATACGATGCCTATTACCTGATGCATGGAGATACAGATTACGCCCCTGTAACGACCGTTGCAGGCCGTCGAACCGGGGATACATACGAAATTGA
Source organism: Clostridia bacterium (assembly GCA_017533425.1). Classification (GTDB taxonomy): domain Bacteria; phylum Bacillota; class Clostridia; order Oscillospirales; family QAMX01; genus RGIG1911. The sequence goes on from JAFXIE010000089.1 coordinate 22,140, forward strand.
GTATATCCCGGAATCCTACACACCTGAGTATGCGACGGTTACGCTTATAAAAACAAAGACCGGATTTCGGTTTGCATCAAACAAAAGGACAGAGTCCGTGCATTCGGAGAAAACCTATGCGGCGGACATATCCTTTGATGGGGCGGAGGACCTGCTCGTTCTCCGGGAACGCACGGCGGCAGCACAGTACTGCTTTGCCTATGCCCGGCAGACGGAGAGTGGTCGGTATATTCAAATTGCTGGCTTTGAGGAGATCCCGAATCCGGTACCAGATGCAGATGCCGGCGTGATCCTTGGCAGCCGATCCGGCGACGGGATCGTGAGCTATTCGATCTGGCGGTACGATTCGGAGAAAGTACAGGTTTCTCTCGTGCGCACACTGTGCTGGGAGGAGAAAACAGCCGGATGCGGATGGCTCCGGGAGGAGCAGTATTCCGCCGACGGAAGGGTGGAGACCGTGCGGGAGCAGTATGTGCCGATGATTGGCCGATATGACCTGGATATCTCTGCCCCGGAGGTGGCGGCGTATTATGCGGAAGGAAGTGAATGGTCGCTTTCGGATGCAAAATGGACGGAAGGACTTGCCGAAGGCATAAAGCCCTGCCGGGATATGGGAGAGACCCAGGGCGAGACGCAGGAAATTGTGAGTCTCGATGGCAAACTCTATCAGTCCTATGTCAATTCCGCCTCCGGCCTACGGTATATTTTCCTTAGCGCAGAGGAATACGATATGCAGGCCCTCTGGGACTGGATTGCAGTGGGTACGGAAAAGGAATACTCCCTCGATCTTCTCGGGAAAATGGATGAAGGCCGCAAATAATCAACAAATCATTTGAAAGGAACATATCTGCAGAATGAAAAGGATCATCTCTCTCACCCTCTGCCTTGCACTGCTTTTCTGCCTTTGCTCCTTCTCCGGCTGCTCGGATGATGTTGCTGATCTTGCCGGAATATATGCTGAGGCCGTCGAAAAGCATATGCAAAATCCGGCTTCCCTACGGGATCCCGGCGAATTTCAATCTGAAACGCAGGAGCTCATTACCCTCGGTGGACAGCTCTATCAGTCCTATGTCAATTCCGCCTCCGGCCTACGGTATATTTTCCTTAGCGCAGAGGAATACGATATGCAGGCCCTCTGGGACTGGATTACAGTGGGTACGGAAAAGGTATACTCCCTCGATCTTCTCGGAAAAATGGATGAAGGCCGCAAATAATCAACAAATCATTTGAAAGGAACATATCTGCAGAATGAAAAGAATCATCTCTCTCACCCTCTGCCTTGCACTGCTTTTCTGCCTTTGCTCCTTCTCCGGCTGCGAAAAGGACGAAGCCCTCTCCGCCACGGGGGAATATAACGGACAGAAGATCACCATGACCTACAAGGTAACGGATATTAGGTATCCCTGGGATATGCGGGGGATCCACATGTCACAGGGGTATGCTATCTACTACGATCACACCTGGTTGGAGGAACATCCACATGCGAGTTACGACCCGCATGTGACAGATGCATGGAACATGATAGATCAAAACGGAACCCCTATGATCGAAGAGCCGTACTTGGACGTTATGTCCTTCAATTCGGAGGGAAAGACAGTCGCCCGAAAGCAGGACGGCACCTACGTTTCCCTGAACACCAAACTGGAGGAAACTCCCGTTTCCCAGGATGAATGGAAGGCCTTTCGCGCCGATCCGAAAAACAATCCTTTGCAGGACGCCGAAAAGATCAAAATTTTTGATGACGGCACGGGGACAAGCTACGTGTATGAGGGGCTGGCGATTTATGTTGAGTTGGGAAGCGATAAAATTATGCGCGCCGGCCTCATGGATCGGGATAAGAACGTGATCATCCCCGCCTTTATTCCTGTTTGCTATTCTGCCATGATCGAAACGCTGTATCTTTTCGAGGACGTGGCCTTTGTCGAAGACTATGAGACAAATAAGATCGGGATCGTTACCGTTACAAGAACCCCGACGGATACCGAAAACCTGACCGTGCTGGCGGATGAAGAAAACTATCGCGTGGAAATGACGGAAGATCAGAAATTTGTGCATTTCTACATCCGGGACAATGCCGGAAAGGTGCTGGAGGACAGCTGGGCTTCCGCCTCCCGCTATCTCGGCACGGAAAAGGACGGGGAAATACTGGCGGTTCGCTACGGCCTCGGCACCGTCGGCGCAGCGCGCGAGCGCTATTACGATCTGGCAGCGGGCGAGGTTTCCCGCTGGCAGGATGTCACGGTAAGGGTGGGACGCAGCGCCTATCTCTTTACGGCGGTTGAAGGGAAGCCCGTCCTGCAGGCGGCGGATATTTTTGGCTCCGATGCGCCGGTCACCATCCCGGGAGAATACCCCGATTTTGTGCTGACCCTCCTGCCGGAATCCTTTGAGATATCCGAAGGGGGCGAGCTCTCCCTTGCGTATACCCACGGCGGAGAGAAGAAAACCGTCACGGCAAAACTGCGTTGAACACAGATCCTGCCTTCCCGGCGCCCGGGGAGGCAGGATTTTTTTGGAAGGAAAAGCCTTGCTGCTCTTGCAATTTCGGGGGAAAGCGCATATAATAAACCTATCTGTGTACCGCTTTGAAAATTTCGGAAAAAGGAAGGTATAGATTTATGAAAAAGCCCAACATTCCCAACGGCATGTGGCCCGTTATGCTCACCCCCTACAATGAGGACGGCTCCGCCATCGATTACGCGATGCTGGAAAAGCTCGTCAACTGGTATATCGACAACGGCTCCGACGGTCTTTTCGCCGTCTGCCAGTCCAGCGAGATGTTCTTCCTCTCCGCCGAGGAGCGCAAGGAGTATGCCCGCACCGTCGTGCGTGCCGCCGCCGGCCGCGTGCCCGTGGTTGCCTCCGGCCATGTTGCCGATGATTTCGAGACCCAGCTGCGGGATGCAAACGAGATGTACGAGACCGGCATCGATGCCCTCGTGCTGCTGCCCAACCGCTTTGCCACCCAGGAGGAGACCGACGACGTCTTCATCGAGAACATGGACAAGTTCATCGCAAAGCTCGATCCCTCCATTCCTCTCGGCATTTATGAATGCCCCTATCCCTACAAGCGCGTTCTGACCCCCAAGAGCACCGCCTACTGTGCCGACAGCGGCCGCTTCTTCTTCCTGAAGGACACCTGCTGCGATATGGATCAGATCAAGGCAAAGCTCGCCGCCGTCAAGAACCCCGACTTCAAGATCTTCAATGCAAACTGCGCCACCCTGCTTGATTCCATGCGTGCCGGCTGCCAGGGCTTCTCCGGCGTTATGGCAAACTTCCATCCCGCCCTCTATTCCTGGCTGTGCAAGCATGCCCACGAGGAGACCGAGCTTGTCCAGCGCGTGCAGGACTTCGTCGGCATCACCTCCTGCATCGAGTGCAAGGCCTATCCCATCTCCGCAAAGGTCTATCTCTCCCGCTATGAGCTGCCCGGCTTCAGCGTTGCCTGCCGCAGCCGCTCCTTCAGCGAGTTCACCCCCAGCGTGGCCTGGGAGCTGGACAGCCTCTACCGCCTTTCCAAGGCCATGGAGGCGGAGATCGCCGGAAAGTAAGGCCGGGAATGAAAAAAAGACTGCTGTGCCTTGTCCTTGCGCTGGCAATGTGCCTTTGCCTCTGCGCCTGTGAGGACGATCCGGGAAGCTCCTCCCTTTCCGTCATGGATCCCGACGCGCCCTACAGCCTGACAGAGCAGGTGCATTACACCGACCCGGTGCCTTTCCCGGATAAAAACCTGGAGAAGGCTCTGCGCGAGGCCATGAAGCTGCCGGAAAAGTATGAGATCACGCCGCTGCACTGCTCCGGCCTCTCTTATCTTGACCTGCGCGGCAAGGGCATCACCAATCTGGACGGTCTGCAGTACTGCACCGGCCTGGAGGTGCTGTATGCCGGGGATAATGAAATCGTCCATCTCGATGCGCTGGAGGGGCTGATCGATCTCTTCATCCTCGATCTCTCCAACAACAACGTGCGCGATGTTGCCCCCATTCTGAAGCTGTCCAACCTGATGCTCATCGATCTCTACGGCAATCCCGTGGAGGATATCCTCTCGGTGCAGAAGGCCTTTGATATCGATAAGACCTATATCAGCTTCGAATATTCTCCCGTGGCCTGGGAATAAGAATTTCGCCGCCGGCCCGACGGCCTGCGCGATATTTCGACAGGAAAAATAGCGTATAATGACCGCAGACAAACCGTCTGCGGTCATTTTTTTGCCGCAAAAGAAGAGAGGACGTGAAATTCAATGCAAACGGATATCCGCGAGAGGGCGGCGGGCAGCTTTGTGCTTTCCCTGCGGGGGGAGCTGGATCACCATGCCTCCGGAGAGGTCATCGCAAGGCTGCGGGAATGCACGGGGCGGATCCCCTTCCGGGAGCTGGAGCTGGATCTCGGCGGAGTTACCTTCAGCGACAGCTCGGGGATTGCCGTGGCGGTGCTTGCCCGGCGGCTGACTGCCGGCGCGGGCGGCAGCCTCAGCATCAAAAACACCCCGCCGCAGATGCAGCGCCTGTTCCGCACGGCGGGACTGGGGCGGATGCTCGGAGAGACAACCATGCAGGAAGGAAGAAGAAAATGAAAAGAGAAAAACAGAATGAAATGCAGCTTGCCCTGGATTCCCGATCGGTCAACGAGGGCTTTGCCCGGGCGGCGGTGGCGGCCTTTGCCGCCCAGTTAGATCCCACCCTGGAGGAGCTCAACGATATCAAAACGGTGGTTTCCGAGGCGGTGACCAACTGTATTGTCCACGCCTATCCCGACACCTGCGGGAAAATACATATCCTGTGCCGCATCTATTCCGGCGGGCTGCTGGAGGTGACGGTGCGCGACCGGGGCTGCGGCATTGCCGATATCGAAAAGGCGCGGGAGCCTCTCTTCACCACCGGCGGCAGCGACCGGGCGGGTATGGGATTTACCATCATGGAAAGCTTTACCGACGGCTTCCGGATATCCTCCCGGGAGGGACGGGGGACAAGCGTCACCATGCGCAAGCTCATTGCGCCGCGGCTGCGGGGCGGCAGGCCGGCATGAGAAATCTCTCGCCGGAGGAGGAGGAGCAGATTCTCAAGGATAACGAGCGGCTGGTATGGAGCATCGTCCGCCGCTTTCACGGTCGGGGAGAGCGGGAGGATCTCTTCCAGCTCGGCGCCATCGGGCTGCTCTCGGCGGCGCGGGGCTTTGATCCGGAGCGCGGGCTGGCCTTCTCCACCTATGCCGTTCCCTTCATCGCCGGGGAAATGCGCGGCTATCTGCGGGATCACGGCCCCGTCAAGGTCTCCCGCGCCCTGCGGGAGCTTTCCGCCCGGGCGGCGGCGGTGCGGGCGGGTCTTGCCCAGGAGCTGGGGGAGGAGCCGCGCCTGTCGCAGATCGCGGAGCGCCTCGGTGTGACCCCGGAGGAGGTGGCGGCGGCGGAAACGGCGGCGGCCCATCCCACATCCCTGGAGGCAGCGCGGGAGGAGGGCGGCAGCCTCGCGGAGTGCCTGGCCGCGCCGGAGGATACGGAGGAGAAGGCCTGCGAGCGGGCGGATCTTGCCGCCGCCCTGGCGCAGCTGGACCGGTGCGAGCGGGCGGTCATCCGCCTGCGCTTCGGAAGCGGATTGACCCAAATACAGACGGCAAAGCTGCTGGGGCTTTCCCAGGTGCAGGTTTCCCGGACGGAGCGGCGGGTTCTGCGCCGGCTGCGCACGGGAATGCAGGGCTGACGCTTTACTTTTTCTCCGCATTGGGCTATAATGGTTAAAAAACCAAAGGGGGAAAGCCCATGGATTGGAATATTACAAAGCCCGGCCGGCTGGATTTTGACCACATTACCACCTACACCGTCCGGGATCGCAAAAATCTTGTCACCACGGAGAATATTTATAAGGTCGGCGACCCTGTAGCGCCGTATGAGCACCCCGATTTTCTCACCCTCTGCGAAAAGGTTGCCGAAGCCCGCAGAAACGGCCGCCCGGTCATCCTCTCCATGGGCGCCCATGTCATCAAATGCGGCCTCTCCCGCTTTCTCATTGCGCTGATGGAGAAGGGCATCATCACCCACATTTCCTCCAACGGCGCCGGCTCCATCCATGATTTTGAGCTGGGCTACAACGGCGGCACCTCCGAGGATGTGCCCACCGCCATTGAGGACGGCTCCTTCGGCATGTGGGAGGAAACGGGCGGCTGGATGAACGAGGCCATTCAGGCAGGGGCGAAGGCCGGCCTCGGCTATGGCGAGGCGCTGGGAAAATATATCGACGAGAACCCCGAGAAGTTCCCCCACCGGGAGGACTGTGTGCTGTGGAATGCCTATCGCCTCGGCATCCCCGCAACCTACCACATCGCCCTCGGAACGGATATCATCCATCAGCATCCGAGCGTGGATTTTGCCGCCATCGGCGCCTGCTCCGGCGAGGATTTTCACAAAATGTGCCATTCCGTGTCTCAGCTGGACGGCGGCGTGTTTATGAATTTCGGTTCCGGCGTCATCGGCCCGGAAGTTTTCCTCAAGGCGCTTTCCATCGCCCGCAATCTCGGCTATCCCACCTTCCGCATCACCACAGCCAACTTTGACCTCCACAAGCTTGGGGATTACCGATCCAAAATCGGCTACGATGACCCCAATTATTACTACCGCCCCCGCAAAAATATCGTCAACCGACCCACGAGTCAGGGCGGTCAGGGGTGGCATTTTGAGGTGGATCACCAGATCTCCATCCCCAATCTCTATTACCGTGTAACCAAGCTGCTGGAGGACTGAACAGAATGGCATACGATAAGGTTTTTACAGAAGAAGAACTCATTTCCACCGCCTTTGCCCGCTATCCCGCCCTGGAGAGCTGCCGGGCGGACATTCTGCGGGCCTGCGATGCGCTGGAGAAGTGCTACCGCGGCGGCGGCAGGGTGCTGCTGTGCGGAAACGGCGGCTCCAGCGCCGACTGCGCCCACATTGCCGGGGAGCTGCTCAAGGGATTTCTCTCCCTGCGGCGCCTGCCGGAGTACGCGCAGGCGGAGCTTTGCAAATCCGGCGAGCTGGGCGCCCTCTGTGCCGATAAGCTGCAGGGTTCCCTTGCCGCGGTGGATCTCACCGCCCAGGGTGCCATCATCGCCGCCGTGGCAAACGATACCGATCCCCGTCTGGCCTATGCCCAGCAGCTCTGGGGTCTCGGCAGAGAGGGGGATGTGCTCATCGGCCTGTCCACCTCCGGCAATGCGGAGAATGTCCGCTGCGCGGGAATTGCGGCCAAGGCGCTCGGCATGGTGCGCATCGCCATGACCGGGGAGACGGGCGGAAAGATGGGAGAGGAGTTTGATATCGCCATCCGCGTTCCCTCCCGCCATACCCCCGATGTGCAGGAGCTGCACCTGCCTGTCTATCACCTGTTGTGCGCCGTCACGGAGTACCGACTTTTTCACAAATGAAGGAAGGCGTACTCCTGCATCTCCCGGAGGGAGAGCCAGGAAGATATGCATATCTTAAAACAAAAAATGCCCGCGGCACGGCTGCGGGCATTGCTGTTTTGGAAAACTAAGAAAGCATGGCGCGGACGGCGGCACGGAAGCGCTCGCCCCGCTCCTCAAAGTTTGCATAGAGATCAAAGGAGGTGCAGCCGGGGGAAAGGATGACGATATCACCGGGAACGGCGAGGCTGCGGGCAGCAGCAACGGCGGCCTCCATGTTTTCCTCGATGCGGACGGGGAGCCGGTCTGCGTCGTAATCGGGCGAATTGCACACGGCATTCCTGATGCGCTCTGCCGTATGCCCCACAAGGATGCAGCCCTTGGCCTTTTCCCGGAAGAGGGGGCCGAGGGGCTCCAGGGGGATGCCCTTGTCGGCGCCGCCGGCAAGGACGATGACCGGTCGGTCAAAGCAGGATAGGGCAGCTGCTGTGCGGGTGGGGCTGGAATCGATGGAGCTGTTGTAATAGCGCACGCCGTCGATCTCGGCCACCAGCTCCAGCCGGTGGGGAACGCCGGCAAAGCTCTTTGCCACGCGGCGCATGGCCTCCGGCGGCACAAATTCCGCCACGGCGGCGGCAGCGGCCATGTAGTTTTCAACATTGTGAAGCCCCGGCAGAAGAATATCCGCCGTGCTGATGAGGGGAAGCTCTTTTTCTCCCTCGCAGAGGGTGATGACGCTATCCCGCAGAATTACGCCGACCGAAGTATTCCCGCCGCGGGAGAAAAGACGCACGCGGCCGGGAGCCAGCAGGGCAGAGGCGGCGGTAAGGTCATTGTCGGCGTTTAAAACGACCAGGCCGGAGCTATCCTGATGGCGGAAGATTTCCCGTTTTGCCTCCACATATTCCGCCATATCCCGGTGCTTGTCCAGGTGGTTGGGGGTGATGTTTGTAATGATCGACACCGCCGGAGAGCGGGTCATGCTCATGAGCTGGAAGGAAGAAAGCTCCACCACGGCAAAGTCTGTGGGGGCGATATCCGGCACATCGGAGAGGAGAGGATGGCCGATGTTGCCGCCGAGATGCACCCGGTGGCCGGCGGCGCGGAGCATCTCCGCCACGAGGGTTGTGGTGGTGCTTTTGCCGTCGCTTCCCGTGATGCCGATGATGGGGCAGGGGCAGGTTTCAAAGAAAAGCTCCATCTCGGAGGTGATGCGGGCGCCACCTTCTGCGGCGGCGCGCAGGGCGGGGTGAGAGGCCATGATGCCGGGAGAGCGGAAGATGACCTCCTCGCAGAGATCCTCAAGATAATCCTCGCCGCAGCGGAAGGCGGCGCCGGAGAGCACCAGCTCTGCGCAGAGGGTGGGATCGAGCTTTTCGCGGCTCTGCTTATCCCGGACGGTGATGCGTGCGCCGGCGCGCATCAGAAGATGCAGCAGGGGGCGGTTGGAGATGCCCATACCCAGCACGGCCACCCGGCGACCGGAAAGGGCGGATAATTCCTCGTCAAATCGGCTCATTTTTCCTTCGACGCGAGGGCGTCTGCCTCCTGTTTGATCTTGATGAAATCCGCCATGGCGGCTCCCTTGAGATTGGGGTTGCGCAGCAGGGCGGCGGGATGGTATACAGCGGTCATGCGAACGCCGGCGCGGTCGATCCACTGGCCGTGCTCCTGCGAGATGCGATAATCCTCATGCAGGATGACGCCGGCGGCGATGCGGCCAAGGCATACAATGATCTTCGGGCGGATGAGCGCCACCTGGTTTCGCAGCCAGGCAAGGCAGGCCTCCCGCTCCTCGGGCAGGGGATCGCGGTTCTGGGGCGGACGGCATTTGACGATATTTGCAATGTAGACATCCTCCCGGTCAAAGCCCACGGCCAGCAGCATATCATCCAGCAGCCGGCCGGCGCGGCCGACAAAGGGAATGCCCTGTAAATCCTCGTCCCGGCCGGGACCCTCGCCAATAAATAAAACATCGGCATCGGGGTTTCCACAGCCGAAGACGACATTGGTGCGTCCCTCGCACAGACCGCATTTGCGGCAGGCGAGGCACTCTGTGCGCAGCTCATCCCAAGATAACACGAAAAATCACATCCCATGCGTATATTCTTACCTATTATACCACGAAATGGGAAATCATGCAAATACTGTCTCCTCCGTGCGCACAGCCCCCGCCGGCGCATAGCGGAAGGTGCGCAGGCGTCCCTCCCGGATGAAGTATTCGGGCGGGGAAAAAACCGTGCCGCCGGGGGTGCGGCCGATGACAGAGAGCTTGATCTTCATGCGCTCCGGACAGATGGACTTGATGAAAACCGAAACGAGATCCCCCTCCTGCAGGCCGGGACAGGGCTCGGCCAGGCCGGACAGATTGGGGGCGAGCTCCACAAACACGCCGTACTCCTCGATGCCGCGCACGATGCCCCGCACCGTCTCGCCCGGGGAAAAGCGGGCGGCGTTTTCCTCCCAGGTGCCCAAAAGTTCCCGGTGCGTCAGATAAACCCGCCGGGCGTCGGGATCGCAGCAAAGCACGCAGGCGAAAATTTCCTGCCCCGGCCGGAAGCGCTCGGCGGTATGCCGGATGCGGGAAACCGAAACCCGGTCGGCGCCGATCATGGAGACCACGCCGCGGCCGATATCCGCAAAACAGCCGAAGGATTCCAGATGGGTCACCCGCGCCCGGAGAATATCGCCGGGCAGCAGGTTTTCCACCAAAGTATCTCTGGCCTCGGCCTGTACGGCACACCGGGAGCCGACGATCGAGGGCTCCGCCGCCGCAAGGCCGGATATATCGGTGATGCGGAAGGCCACCGGACGCCCCACCCGGGAAAGGATGGCGATGTCCCGCACGCTTCCGTCGGCGATGCCGAGGGCGGCCTCCGCCCGGGGGATGACGCAGCGGATGCCGGGCAGGCGCAGGTGCAGATTGTGGGCGGCATCGCAGCGTTCGGCCACCGCCTCCAGCACCTCCCCGCGGGCATAGGCGGAACGGAGTCCCTCCGGGGAGGACAAAAAACGAATATTTTCCGCAGTGGAGAGAATGGATCCCTCCGGCAGAATATTTCCCTGAGGCATAAAGAATCAGCGCTCCCTTCTTTTAGGTTACATATTGTGATTTTCGGAAAACTGTGATACACTATATGCAGGTATAGCTCCTGATATGTTCTCGGCAGAGGAAAGGCGGTGTGGGCGCGTGGATGTCCGTGTGGGCGACCGGTTGGTGATGAAAAAAAGCCATCCCTGCGGCAGCGCGGAATGGATCGTGCTGCGCTCCGGCATGGATTTTCGCCTCAAATGTGCCGGCTGCGGCCATGAGGTGCTGACCCCCCGCGTCAAGGCGGAGAAGAACATCCGCCGGATCCTTCGGGAGCATCAGGAGGAAAAGTGATTTTACGGAGGTAATTTGACTATGAAACTTGGCGTACTTACCAACCTTTTCGGCGACAGACCTCTGGCAGAGGCCTGTGATTATTTCAAGACCCTCGGTGTTGAGGCGCTGGAGATCGGCTGCGGCGGCTATCCCGGCCGTGACCATTGCGATCCCGATGTGCTGCTGCATGACGATGCTGCCCTGGAAGCGTTCAAGAACACCATCGCCTCCCGCGGCCTGGAGATTTCCTGCCTGTCTGTTCACGGAAACCCCGTGCATCCGAACAAGGAAATCGCCGCGGGCTATCACAGCGATTTTGAGAAGGCCGTTCTGCTCTGCGAAAAGCTCGGCCTCGACACCCTGGTGACCTTCTCCGGCTGCCCCGGTGACCATGAGGGCGCAAAGTATCCCAACTGGGTCACCTGCCCCTGGCCGGAGGATTTCCTCGCCATTCTCGAGTGGCAGTGGAATGAGGTTCTTATTCCGTACTGGAAGCAGGCCGTTGCCTTTGCCGAGGCCCACGGCGTCAAGCGCATTGCCCTGGAGATGCATCCCGGCTTCTGCGTTTACAATCCCGAAACTCTGCTGAAGCTGCGCGAGGCCGTCGGCCCCGTCATCGGCGCAAACTTCGATCCCTCCCACC
>JAFXIE010000090.1 GCA_017533425.1 Clostridia bacterium
CCGTCCCGGCTACATCAACTTTATGGACGCCTTCAACGCCTGGCAGCTGGTTTGTGAACTGAAGGCCGCCACCGGCATGGCATCCGCCACCTCCTTCAAGCACGTTTCCCCCGCAGGCGCCGCCATCGGCCTGCCCCTGACCGACGTTCTGCGCAAGATCTACTTCGTGGATGAGGGTCTGGAGCTGACTCCCCTGGCCTGCGCCTATGCCCGCGCCCGCGGCGCCGACCGCATGTGCTCCTACGGCGACTGGGTTGCCCTGTCCGACGAGTGCGATCTGATGACCGCAAAGCTCATCGTCCGCGAGGTTTCCGACGGCGTCATCGCCCCCGGCTACACCCCCGAGGCGCTGGAGCTGCTGCAGACCAAGCGCAAGGGCAAATACAACGTCGTGAAGATCGATCCCGCCTACGTTCCCGCCGAGATCGAGCACAAGCAGGTCTTCGGCATCACCTGTGAGCAGGGCCGCAATGCCTCCCGCATTGATGCCGCCATGCTGGAAAACATCGTCACCGAGAAGAAGGAGCTTCCCGAGAGCGCCAAGCGTGACCTCGTGGTGGCCCTCATCACCCTGAAATACACCCAGTCCAACTCCGTATGCTATGCCGTGGACGGCCAGGCCATCGGCGTCGGCGCCGGCCAGCAGTCCCGCATCCACTGCACCCGTCTTGCCGGCGGCAAGGCCGACACCTGGCACCTCCGCCAGGCCGACAAGGTTCTGAATCTGCCCTTCAAGCCGGAGCTTTCCCGCCCCGAGCGCGACAACGTCATCGACGGCTACATCAACAAAAACGAGGAGGATGTCTGCGCGGAGGGTATCTGGCAAAAGTACTTCACCACCCGTCCCGATCCCTTCACCGCGGAGGAAATGAAGGCCTATCTCGCCGGCATCCGCGGCGTTTCCCTCGGCAGCGACGCCTTCTTCCCCTTTGATGACAATATCCAGCGCGCCTATGCCAGCGGCGTGGATTACATCGCCGAGCCCGGCGGCTCCATCCGCGACGATGTGGTCATCGAGCGCTGCAATGCCCTCGGCATCACCATGGCCTTCAACGGCCTGCGTCTCTTCCACCATTGATGGAAAGGAAATATGCGCGTGAAAATTCTTGTTGTGGGCGGCGGCGGGCGTGAGCACGCCATCATCCGCGCCCTGAAAAAGAGTCCCGACTGCGAAAAGATCTTCGCCTGCCCCGGCAACGGCGGTATCGCCGCCGATGCCGAGTGCCATCCCGAAATCGGCGCCAAGGACATCGATGCCATTGTAAAATTTGCGGTGGATACCGCGATTGATTTTGCCGTGGTCGCCCCGGACGATCCCCTGGTGCTGGGCTGCGTGGATGCCCTCAATGCGGCGGGCATCCCCTGCTTCGGTCCGAAGGCCAACGCCGCCATCATCGAAGGCAGCAAGGCCTTCTCCAAGGCGCTCATGGCAAAATACGGCATTCCCACCGCCGCCTTCCGCACTTTTACCGATAAGGACGAGGCTCTCGCCTATGTGGAGAGCTGCCCCATTCCCACCGTGGTCAAGGCTGACGGTCTGGCCCTCGGCAAGGGCGTTCTCATCTGCGAAACCCGGGAGGATGCCCGCGCCGCCGTGCGCTCCATGATGGAGGAAGGCCTCTTTGGCAAGAGCGGCGCCACCGTGGTCATTGAGGAATTTCTCACCGGCCCCGAGGTTTCCGTCCTCGCCTTTACCGACGGCAAGTGCGTCAAGCCCATGGTCTCCTCCATGGATCACAAGCGCGCCCTGGACGGCGACGAAGGCCTCAACACCGGCGGCATGGGCACCGTGGCCCCCAATCCCTACTACACCCCGGAGATGGCCGCACGCTGCATGGAGGAAATCTTCCTGCCCACCATCAAAGCCATGAACGCCGAGGGACGCACCTTCAAGGGCTGCCTCTATTTCGGCCTCATGCTCACCCCCAACGGCCCCAAGGTCATTGAATACAACTGCCGCTTCGGCGATCCGGAGACCCAGGTGGTGCTCCCGCTGCTGGAAAGCGATCTTCTGCAGATTATGATGGCCTGCGAGAAGGGCTGCCTTGCGGAAACCGAGGTTTCCTTCTCCTCCGGCGCCGCCGCCTGCGTCATTCTCGCCAGCCGCGGCTACCCCGAGCATTATGAGAAGGGCTTTGCCATCACCCTGCCGGAAACCGGCGAGGGCGAGAGCATCTTTGTGGCCGGCGCCGTGGAAAAGGACGGAAAGCTCCTCACCTCCGGCGGCCGCGTACTGGGCGCCACCGCCGTGGCGGAAGATCTGCCCGCCGCCCTTGCCGCCGCCTACGGCCTTGCCGATCGCATCCACTTTGACAACGCCTACTGCCGCCGCGACATCGGCCAGCGCGCGCTGCAGGCACTGAAGGGATAAAAGAACAGCTATGGTTTACAGAATTTACGTTGAAAAGCGCCCCGGTCTTTCCCCGGAAAGCGAAAACCTGAAGAACAACCTGCGCTCCTTCCTGGGCATTGCCGCCCTGGAGGGCGTGCGCATCCTTAACCGCTACGATGTGGAAAATATCGCCCCGGAGGTCTATGCCGCGGCCAAAAATACCGTCTTCTCCGAGCCGCAGGTGGACGTCATTTATGACGAGACCTTCCCCGAGCCCCGCGAGCTGCACCACATCCTCGCCGTGGAGTCTCTGCCCGGCCAGTTTGACCAGCGCGCCGACTCCTGCGCCCAGTGCATCCAGCTGATGGCCGGCGTGGAGCGTCCTCTGGTTTCCAATGCGCGGGTCTACATCCTCTCCGGCAAGCTTTCGGAGGAGGATCTCGCCGCCATCCGCAGTTATCTCATCAACCCCGTGGAGTGCCGCGAGGCCAGCCTTGATAAGCCCGCCACCCTCGCCCGCGATCACGCCGTTCCTCCCATGGTGGAGACCCTCAACGGCTTCTGCGAGATGGATGAGGCCGCCCTTGCCGAATTCCTCGAAAGCCGCGGCCTTGCCATGGATCTGGATGACCTCCGCTTCCTGCAGGCCTACTTCCGCGAGGATGAAAAGCGCGATCCCACCATCACCGAGGTTCGCCTGGTGGACACCTACTGGTCGGATCACTGCCGCCACACCACCTTCTCCACCCATCTGGATGAGGTGCAGATCGACGATCCCGCCGTCGCCGCCGCCTACGAGCGCTATCTGGCCGCCCGCGTGGAGGTTTACGGCGAGGAAAAGGCCGCTAAGCGCCCCCAGACCTTGATGGATATCGCCACCATCGCCGTCAAGACCCTCAAAAAGCGCGGCGCGCTTCCCGAGCTGGATGAGAGCGAGGAGATCAACGCCTGCTCCATCCATGTCACCGCCAAGGTCAACGGCAAGGATCAGGACTGGCTCCTGATGTTCAAGAACGAGACTCACA
>JAFXIE010000091.1 GCA_017533425.1 Clostridia bacterium
CCGCCGGAATATTTGCCGAGGCGCTTCTTTCTGTGGCTGTCCAGGCCGGAGATCTCGATGCAGCGCTCGATCTCCACCTTGGCCTCCTCCTTGGAGCGGATGCCCTTGAGGATGCACATGTACTCCAGGAACTCTTCGATATTGAGCTGGGGCATGAGCTTGGTGTTCTGGGGAAGATAACCGAGGAGAGAACGATACTCCGCAAGGTTATCGTCCATGGGCTTGCCGTCAAAGTAGACCTTGCCTTCCGTGGCGGTCAGAACGCTCGCCATAATGCGCAGAAGGGTGGTTTTGCCTGCGCCGTTGCGACCGATGAGGCCGAATACACCCGCGGGGATCTCCAGATCCACCCCTTTGAGGGCACGCATTTTCTTGTTGTAATCCTTGATGATACCTTCGCATTTGATGATCATGATAAATTTCCTCCTGATAAATTATTTGAAATCTTCAAAGCTTCTGCGGTCGCAAAGCCAACAGGCAGCAAGATAAAATAACACCGCGAGCGCAAGAAAGATGCCACGGTTGATACAGAAACGCAACAGGGTGACATCCCACTGTTTATGAAAGAGATATGCGGAGAGGGCGGGATCAAAAAACATCTCCGGCACCCAGCCCATGACCGAGGCAAACTGTGCATGCATGGCGTACAGAGGCAAAAAGAGCAGCAGCACATCAAAGAAGACCGTAGCATAGCTGTTACGGATGAGCACCCGGATAAAGGCACTTGCCGCAACGAAAAAGGCCACCGTTACAAAGGGTGTGAGAATATAGGCAAGGCGCTGATTTGTCGTAACCGGATCTGCAAAGCGGTAGCGTGCGAGGGTGATGCTGATAGAGACCGCACCCGCAAGATAGATGGGCAGGATCTGCGCCGTCAGAATGCGGGAAGGCGGAAACCCTCGATATTGGCACAGTTCAATTTCGGCGGGGCTGGTCAGCGTGAAGGAACAGAAGACCCCGAAAACAAGGGCAAGAGGGATCTCAACCGATGTAAGAATGTCAACATTTGGCTCCCAGGGCTGAACGGCAAGGTATAAGAGCATGACCAGCGCCCCCGGAATGAGCACATACCATCGCCGTTTGGCATGAAAAATAAACAGATTCATAACGAATATCCTCCTGATCTGTCCGAGCTTTAGTTTAGAACCTCCAATCCTTCTTTTATTTTCAATTTTCATTGTACAATATTTTTTGTAATACGTCAAGAGAGTATTTCCTACGCCCTTCGTCGAGGCATCAATCGCCGCGGTTTCTGTTGCGCCGGGGCAGAAATTGTGTTATAGTTACGGGGCAGGGATTTCCTTTGAAAGGAGAGTGACCGTATGATTTCTTTCGGCAACCGCATTGAACCCTTGGTGGATGATTATCTGATTGCAGCGGCGGAAAATCTTTCTTTCCGTCTCGCCGCCCCCCGACCCCTGGGCAAGATACTCGGCTTTGACGAGCCCTGGGAGGGCGCCGGCTCCCTGGGCATGACGATATTCGAGGATGAAGGCATCATTAAATGCTATTACCGCGGCTTTCCCACCGGCGAGGACGATCATAGCGGGCAGCAGACCTCCTGCCTTGCCGTAAGCCGCGACGGCATTCATTTCGACCGCCTGCCGATCAACGAAATCTCCTATGACGGCATTACGGAGAACAACATCCTCCGCATGGACGATTTCTGCCACAACTTTGCCCCCTTCCTTGACACCAACCCCCGCTGCCCGGCAGAGGAAAAATACAAGGCCATTGGCGGAATTCTTTCCCATGGCGGTATTCACGTCTTCGGCAGCCCCGACGGCATCCACTGGCATCCGCTGGCCGACAAGCCCGTCATCACCAAGGGTGCTTTCGACTCCATGAACATGGCCTTCTACAACCCCCATACAGGCCTGTATCACGCCTATTCCCGTTATTTTGACAAAAACCTGAAGAGCGAGATCATGCCCATGGGCTGCCGCGCCATTCAATCCTGCACCTCGGAGGATTTTATCCACTGGTCAGAGCCGGTTTACAATCAATACGCCGAAGGCGCCCCCACAGATCAGCTCTATACCAACGCTACCCGCCCTATCCCCGGCGCGGAGCATATTCTTCTTTCCCTGCCCATGCGTTTCCGTGAAATGCGCATGAAAGTGGAGTCACATCCCTCCGCCGGCATATCGGATGCAGTGCTCATGACCTCCCGGGACGGCGTTTTCTGGAGCCGCACAGTGAAGGAACCCTGGCTTTCCGGCGGATTATACAACCATGAGTGGACGCAGCGCAACTTCATCGTCGTCGGCGGCAGCATCGAGCGGGGAGAGGATTTCTATTTCTACGCCCTGCAAAACTACTGTTGGGAGGATGACGGCATCTGGGCATATTCTCTTCCCCGCTACCGTTTTATGTCCCTCTGTGCGGACGGAGACGGCGGATTTTTTACCACGAAACCCCTGCGGTTTGAAAGTGACGATATTCATCTCAATTTTGCCACCTCTGCCTACGGATACGTCAGGATCACCCTGCTGGATCCCGACGGCAGCGTGATTTTTAGATCTGATGAGATATACGGAAATGAGATTTCCCACCCTCTGCATGTGGATGGACTTTGCGGACGCTGCGGCACCATGAAAGTTGAGCTGAAGGAAGCCCATCTGTATGCCCTTGGCGGCGACATGCAGAAGAAAAATGCACAATCGGAGGTATAACCATGAAACGCAATTACCGCAACCCGGCAGCAGACGCATTCTACCGCGCAATTCTTGCAGATCCCGCAGGTCTTCCCTTCCGTTTTTCCTACGACGGGCAGGAATTTTCCGGCATCCCGGCGGACTTTGCGCCCGTGGAGGCAAAATGCCTTCCCGCAGAGGACAAGGAGACCCGCATTCTGACCTTTGCGCGGGAAAATCTCAGCCTCACCCTCCATCTGACCCATTATTTTTCCCATGGCGTCACCGAATTCCGGGTGGATTTTGAAAATGTCGGCACGGCTCCCACCGGCATCATAGAAAACCCCCGGGCGGAGCTTGATTTTGCCGGCAGGCTTCCCCAGCTCAAGGGCATCCTCGGCGACCATGTCAACCAGTATGCCCCCTACTGCATCGACCTTGCCGACAACCGCATGGAGTTCTCCTCCGAAACGGGACAGGCCACCCATATCGATTTTCCCTATTTCAATCTGGAGCACGGCGAGGGCGGCACCATGCTCGCCATCGGCTGGGCGGGCACCTGGCGGGCAGAGTTTGCCTCCGACGGCGAGAATACCCGCGTCATTCTCAGCTCCGTCAACGGGCTGGCAACCCGGCTGCTGCCCGGCGAGCGCATCCGCACCGCCCTCTTCGTCATCGCCCCCTACAGGGTGCGCTCCGAGCACTATGCCGTGAACTTCTGGCGCGACTGGTTTGTACGCCACAATCTGCCCAAGGCGGATGCCGCGGGCAACGACCTCGCCCCCTTCTCCACCTGCTGCCTTTCCGGCGACACGGGGCTTCCCAACTCCGACGGCTCCATCTCCGAGCGGTATTTTACCTGGAAGCCCTCTCTGGAGAAGATGATCAGCGAGGATATAAAGGTGGATTTCCGCTGGGTGGATGCCGGCTGGTATGTCCGCCCCGACGGAAAGAGCGAGGAGACCGACTGGTGGGGCACCGTCGGCACCTGGACGCTCGATCCCGAAAAATGGCCGGGAGAGACCTTCCGCGAGTCCACCGATTTTGCCCGCGCAAACGGCATGAAGACCCTTCTCTGGTTTGAGCCGGAGCGGCTGACCGATCCCGAGGGCATGATCCGCAATTTCGGTTACGATCCTTCCTGGTACATCCGCATCGGCGGCCAGAAGACCATCATCAACAACATCGGCATCCCCGAATGTCTGGAATACACCACCCGCCGCATCTGCGATACTCTCACCGAGGGCGGCGTGGAGATGTACCGCGAGGACAACAATTACCAGCCCACCCGCCTTTGGGTCTATCTGGACGGGCTGGAGGGCGAGGACCGCCGCGGCATCACGGAATGCAAGTTTATTGCCGCCCATTATAAAATGTGGGACGATATCATCGCCTGCACCTCCGCAAACGGCGGCTGCGCCTTTGTGGATTCCTGCGCCTCCGGCGGCGGACGAAACGACATTGAAAGCCTGCGGCGGGGCGTTCCTCTGCTGCGCTCCGATTCCGACCGCACCACCGTCGCCCTGCGGCTGTCCATGACCACCGCCTTCAACAAGTGGATTCCCTTCTGCGGCTCCTGCTCCCGGGAGCAGACCGAGCAGCTGTCCGCCGTCGGCGTTTCCGACCCCTATGTGTGGCGCGCAAGCTATCTGCCTGCCCTCAATGTCTATTCCCAGTTCGTGCAGGATCCCGACCAGGACTTTTCCGGCCTGCGGGAGGGTCTGCGGGAATGGAAAATCCTTGCAAAATACCTGCTTAAGGAATTCTATGTGCTCACCCCCTGGCACCGGGAGTGCGACCGCACCGATTACACCGCCTTCAGCTTCTTTGATCCCGAGGAGGAGGCGGGCGTGCTGCTTACCTTCCGGCAGGAGAAGTGCGAGAGGGATACCCTCCGCATCCGGCTTCCCTTTGCGGATGCCGACAACGCCTACATTCTCCGGGATGCCGACACCGGCGAGGAGACCGAATGCCGCGGACCTGCGGACATTCAAATGCAGAGCCCCCGCTCCGCCCGGCTCTTCTATATTCGGCGGGCATAAACAGATGTTCCGTCAAAAAAATCCGTGCGCTGTCCGCGCACGGATTTTTTGATTTCTTCAGTTTGTTTCTTCCGGTCCGTAGATCCGCACCTCATACACTGCGGCATCCGGCGCGCCGTTGGTGGCATGAACCGTGATCGTCACACGGTCACACAGGGCAGGCTCCAGTTCCACAATATTTGCGCGCTGCACATTATCGCGGATCTCCGCCGCCCGCACAAGGGTATCGCCATCCCACAGGCATACCGTATAGTTCTTCACAAGCTCGGGCGGGACACCGATACGCTGCTGCGCCTGCCGTTTTGCGGAGAGCGTCAACTTAATGGCGTAGTTAAAATTGGAATCAAAGGTAAGGCGCACCTGAGATACCCTCGCCCGCTCCGAAAGCTGCAGGGATATGGTCTCTCCGGCATCTCCCATCCCATCGGATAACCAGAGATTGCGCACATCTCCCTCACCGCGGGAAAGACCGCTGATGACCTGTTCCGGCTCATATCCCTCCCGGTGCGAGCTCGCCGTAACGCGCGCCGACCGCGCAAGATCATGGACATCCGCATTTCGAATGCCGGGAATGTAGCAGTCGTCCTTGAGAAGCATCTGCTGAAGCTCTGACATGTGATCTGCAATATCCCGGGGGCTGCACCGGTATTTTCTGCACAGGGCAGCGGCCGTTCCGACGGCCTGACCCCCGATGGCGCAGGTGCCCATCACGCGGGTGGAACCCATGGCCATCTTGGAGGCGCTGATATTCCGTCCCGCCATCATGAGATTTTCAATATTTTTGGAATAGTATGACCGATACGGAATGGTATACGAACCCTTAAAGCTTATGATCGAAGAGGGTCTGCGGTCATAATCGTAGAGCCCTTTGGGCGCGTGGATATCCATGGCCCATCCGCCATACGCAACCGCATCCGGAAACTGCCGGTTTGCGAGAATATCGTTTTCGTTCAGGATATAATCTCCCACCAGCCGGCGGCTTTCCCGCATGCCGGGCAGCATACCAACCCATTCCAGGTCGTAATTCTCCGCCCCGTGATCACCGCCGTTCTTCAAGTGATCCCAAACGCCGTACACACAGGCCACAAGCTCGTCGCGGATCTCCTCATATTCGTCGATGATATCTTCCTTTTCACCGCTGAGCTCTACCCACCAGTAGCCGTAATCCACCGAAGAGGTGCTGAAGGCAGTTATGCGTCTATATGCATCGTCTGTGCCTTCCGTTGCCGTTTTTCCGTGCGCTGCCGAATGCGTGCGGTATTTCAGCTGCTCCTCCGTGAAGGTTTTTGCAAAATCCGGGCGCTTGAAGCGAACGGAGGTGCCCCGATCCACCGCCTTGAAGAGCAGGGTGTTTCCCATGCGGTCGTTGTTGGGTTCTGCCGGGGCATGGGGCTCGTCAAATTCATCCCTTCCCTCGCTGCCGATGCGGTATTCCGCCCCGGCAAGATAACCGAGCGTTCCGTTTCCGGTGCAATCGATAAAAATATCGCCCGTAAACCGCCAGTGGGTCTCCGTGGTTTGCTGATAGGCGAGGATGCTTTTGATGGAATTTCCTTCCATCTCGCAGTCCTCCATCACCGTATTGAGATAGGCGGTCAGATCCTTCTGTCTGCGGACAGCATGAAACAAAACCATATCCCATACGGAATAGTTGTAATAATCGTTGCGGCTCTTATTCTCCAGCATCAGCTCATAAAGGATCCCGCCCTCTTCCAGATCGGGCTTTGCCATGCTTTCGGAGGCACCGCACACGTGCATCCGAATCTCACTGGAGGCATTGCCGCCAAACACATGACGGGCGTGAATGAGGGCGGTTTTTGCGCCGTGCCTTGCCGCGGCAATGGCGGCACACATGCCGGAGAGACCTCCGCCGACCACAACCACATCAAAATGTGCTTCCGCAGTTTTTTTCCTGATCGCCATATGTGTTTACCCAAGATTGTATTTTGCAAGCTTTTCCCGCAGGAAATTCACAGCCATGGCGATATCCGCCTCCGGCGTCTCGCCGCACTCGCGCTCAATGGTGAGGAAGCCGTCAAAGCCGGCGGCGGCGAGGGCGGGCAGATAGGTATCAAAGCAGACATCGCCCTGACCGAGGGGAACCTCAACATAGGGCGCATTCCGCTCTGCAAATATGGCGTTGTGGGCGGCGCGTTCGGGGGTATCCGTCCCCGGGAAGGGGCCGACGCCGCGGCGGATGCCATCCTTGGCATGGGTATGCACAACATACTTGCCGATGTATTTCAGCACCTCCTCCGGGCGCTCCGCCATGCACATGACGAGGTTTGCGGGGTCAAAATTGACGCGGATGCCCCGGGTGGTGAGGGTGGAGAGGAAGCCATCCATCACACGGCCGGTCTCCGGCCCCGTTTCCAGGGCATAAACACCGTCCATAGACTCGGCAAAGCTGCCGAGCTCCTCCAGCGCGGCGCGGATGATCTGATTGGATTCGCTCTCCGCCTCCGTCATGGCATGAACGTGGGTTGTGACGATGCCGCACTCCAGCTTTTTGGCGATTTCCATCACCCGCTTGGATTTTTCGATCATCTCGGGGTTGCGGGCGGGATCGTGGAAGCCGTAGCCGAAATCGCCGCAGATGGCGGAGAAGACCAGGCCGTTGGATTTGACGATATCCAGCGCCTCGCGGATGTCCGCATCCGTCCAGGAAAGCTCCTTGCCCGTGGCAAATTTCTGCACGCCGGCAACGCCAAGGCTTGCCGCCTTCTCAACTCCACCCCGGAATCCCAGCTTGAAGGATTCCACCATTGCTCCGATTTTCATAGCCCTTCTCCTTGTCCCTTGCAGGAATGATTTCGCACCTTTTGCCAAATATGGTGATTTTACATATTGACGGAATGCTTCCGTTCGTTTATGATTATAGTAGAATTTTCAAACAAAGTAAAGAGGATGCACAGAAAATGAAAAAGTTAACCGCCATTCTGATCGGTGCCGGCAGCCGCGGCATGTCCTATTCAAAGCTCATGAAAAACAATGATCTTTTTGATATCGTTGCCGTGGCAGAGCCCATCACCTCCCGCCGGGAGCGCATCCGCCTGGAGCACAGCGTTCCTGAGGATCGCTGCTATACCGACTGGAAGCCCCTCGTCGCCCTCGGCAAAATTGCCGATATCGCCATCGTCTGCACCATGGACCGCGACCATTTTGCCCCCGCCATGGCCTGCATCGACCTCGGCTACGATCTGCTGCTGGAAAAGCCCATCACCCCCACCCCCGAGCAGTGCCGCGATCTCTGCGCCGCCGCCGAGGCTAAGGGCGTGAAGGTGGTCATCTGCACGGTGCTTCGCTACACCAGCGTCTTCATCAAGCTCCGCGATCTCATCGACAGCGGCAAAATCGGTCGCGTCATGGCCATCAACCACGAGGAGTGCGTGGGCAACATCCACCAGTCCCACAGCTTCGTGCGCGGCCGCTGGGGCAACACCGAGCGCTCCTCCAACATGCTGCTGCAGAAGTGCTGCCACGATATCGACATTCTCCAGTGGCTGCTGGGCAAGAAATGCAAATCCGTCCAGTCCTTCGGTATGCTCTCCTACTTTACGGAGGAGAACGCCCCCGAGGGCGCTCCTGCGCGCTGCACCGACGGCTGCCCCCATGCCGACACCTGCCCCTACAACGCCATCAAGCTCTATTACGATGCCAAGGAGAATTCCTGGTTCCGCCGTGCCGCCGCCGAGGAGGAAAATCCCACCGACGAGATGGTCATGGACGCGCTGCTGCATAAGGACTACGGCAAATGCGTCTACAAGGTGGATAACGACGTGGTTGACCATCAGACCGTCAACATGGTCTTTGAAGGCGACACCATCGTCACCCTCCATATGAACGCCTTCAATGCCGGCGGCCGCTACATCCACATCATGGGCACCAAGGGCGAGCTGCGCGCCGCCCTGGACGGAAAGACGCCCATCGAGTTCCGTTCCATCACCGCCGCCCCCGGCGAAAAGCCCGTGGTTGAGACCATTGACGCCTTCGCCGACAACTCCATCACCTCCGGCCACGGCGGCGGCGACGAAGGGCTGGTCCACACCCTTGCCGCCTATCTTGCCGGCACCTACGAGGGCAAGTCCATCCCCACCATCGCCGAGTCCTATTACAACCATCTGCTCACCTTTGCGGCGGAGGAATCCCGCCTGCAGAACCGCGTCATCGATATGGAGGAGTACATCCGCGAAATCGAGGCAAAATAAGTTCTTCATATACGCCCCGGCGCAAAGCTTTGCCGCCGGGGCATTCTTTCGTCCGTATGGCATAATCAAAAAAAGAGACCGGAGCCCGCATCATGAATACAAAATCCTACATTGCCGACGAGTCCGCAAATCTCACCACCATCCGTGATCCCATGGTGGTGACGGTGGGCGATACCTATTACCTGACCGGCACCCAGCCTCCCTACTGGAAGGGCGAGAATGCCGGCGTGCATCTGTGGAGCTCGAAGGATCTTGCGCATTTCACCTACCACGGCATCATTTTCCGCCGGGCCGATCTGCCACCCTCCGCCTGGTGCCGGGATCGCTTCTGGGCGCCGGAGCTTTTCGCTCTCGGCGGGGGCAAATACCTGCTTACCTTCAACTGCCGCAATGAAAGCGAGGAGCATCCCCACCCCTTCGGCGTCGGCGTCGCGGTGGCAGAGGATATCCGGGGGCCCTACCGTCTTTTATCGGAGCAGGAGCCCGTCACCGACGGTATCGACGGCTCTTTCTTCCGCGATGACGATCATGAGCTCTATCTCTGCCACAACGGAGATAAGGTGCTCTACATCGAGCATATGGATCCCGACGGCCGCACTGCCCTGGAGCGCATGGAGGTCTGCCGCGCGGGCGATGAAGGCGAATGGGATTCCATCGGCGTGGAGGGTCAGTGCATCCTGAAGCGCCACGGCATTTACTTCCAATGGTATTCCAGCTGGACACGGGGCTACAATGCCGGCATCCTCACCGCGCCCACCATCCGCGGCCCCTGGAAAAAGGCGGAGGAAAACCCCATTCTCGGGGACTGCGCCGAGTTCCACCACGCCGGACACAACCACGCCTTCCGTGGACTGGACGGAAAGGATTATATCATCTTCCATGCCTGCAGCACCGCCGAGGAAGGCTTTGTGGAGCGCATGTTCATCCGCGAAGTGCGCTACCTCTCCGACGGACGGGTGGAGCTGGTACAGGATTGAAACCAAAAAGGAAAAAGCATCCTTTTGTGACGTACCCTAAAGGACAGTTTTTCAAGAATACGGTATATCTCGAAAGAGGTATGCCGTATTTGCGTTTGTGTCTACAAATGCAGTGCTTGTCAAGAAAAAATGACGTACAAAGAGTCTGTAGTAAAATAGATGAG
>JAFXIE010000011.1 GCA_017533425.1 Clostridia bacterium
CTGACGGAAGGAATCGCACATGCCGCCGTGGCAGCCGGCGAGGCCGACACCCTTACCCACAGCCTTGGAAACGGATTTCATCTGCGGGCCGGAAATCTCGCCCATGGTCCAGCAGAAGACCAGCAGGTCGAGGGCCTGCACAGCCTCCTCATCCTCCAGGGGGGTGAGGGAATCAAAAATCTCTGTCTCATAGCCGTTTTTGATGAGAAGATCGGAAAAGCGCTTGGAGGTCAGCTGGGGCTCATGGCCGTTCCAGCCGCCCTGAAAAATCCAGGCTTTTTTGCTCATGTTCATATCCTCCGTTCGGGAAGTTTTATACTAAGGATAGCATAACACAATCCGCCGCCCGACGCAAGAAAAAAGCAGCAAATTGTGAGAAAAATGTCCCCCCTGATCAACAAACTGCCGCAGAAGAAAAGAAGACCGTTTTGCAATGCAAATGCAATGCATAAACGGTTGCGTCTTTGCGTTATGATAATTGCAGGACAATTGTCATGCGAGGTGACCTATGAGCAAATTCAGGATTCCGGCGATTCCGCCCACCACCAATAAGACCGTTCGCTTCCCAAATGACATCATCGAGGAGGTTGAGAAGACCATATCCGGCAAAAGCTGCACTTTCTCTGCCTTTGTGATTGCCGCCGTCCGTGCGGCGCTGGATGAGCTGAAGGAAGAAAAATAAATAGCGGCAAGAGAAATGCCCCGCTGCAGACCGGCTGCAGCGGGGCGATTTTTTTATTTCATATCTGCGTTGACCGTCTCGGGCGGGGTTTCCAGAACGGTGGGATTTGCGAGATAGCGCTGGAAATTGTAGAAATGGTGGGCGAAGGCAGCGCCGGAGCAGATGCGCTCATCCGTGGAGATCTTCAGGGGCATGATCTGACGGACAGTGCGGCTGCCATCGTGGCGGATGGCCTCTTTTTTCACCTTGGTGCCCATGGAAATGAATACGCCGGTGGTACCGAAGTTATAGCAGTGGTGGTAGATGGAATTCATCTTGATGGAGGCCATGTTGGTGATGAACATGGAGGTGTGGAAGGGGCTTGCGTTGATGACGGCGCGGGGGAGGAGACCGTAGCGATCCAAAAGCTTCAGGAAGCCCACCAGGAAGCCGGCCAGGAAGGGGATGCGGAAGAGCATATTGACCAGCTTGTCGGTGGCGTTGTTGGAGCCTGCCTTCCGGTTTTCATCGATGGCGCGGTTGACCTTTTCGGCGATTTCAAAGACGGTATCTCTGGGATCGCAGAAGATCTTGACCACCGTCTCTTCGCCGGTCTGGTTGCCGTCGGCCTTCAGAACAACGAAGCAAACCGCGATGTGGTTGCGGGCATAGATGCGCTTGTTGACCACGAAGCGGTTGATATCCGCCTTTTCCGCGATGGAGCGGACATAGGCGGCGATGAGCACGCTCATGAAGCTGATGTTGATGCCCTCGGCTGCCTTTTCCCGCACATACTGCGAAACGGGGCGGCAATCGAGATCCATTTCCGAATAGTTGGTGGCATCCACGCGGGTGGGCATGATGTAGGGAACTACCTTGAAAAAGCCACTCAAGCCCTTGATGACTTTTCCGTCTGCTCTGCGTCCAAACATGGGCAAAAAACCGTACCTTTCAAAAAAAGATCGTAATATGTCCCTCGGTAATGTGGAGGAGACGACACACACAGACAGTATAGCATAAAAAAGACGGTCTGTCACCATATTTTGCAAAAATGCGGAACAAATCCGTGCAAAATTGCATAGTATGAGAGGAAAGGAAAGGGGGATGGCACATGGAGCTGGTGTATTACGGAAGCCGCGGCGCGCAGGTGGAGCTTGCGCAGGAGGGGCTGCGGCGTGCAGGGGAGCTGAAGGAGCGGCCGGACGGTATTTTCGGCGCCCGGACGGAGGCCGCGGTGCGTGCCTTTCAGCGCCGGATGGGACTAAGGCAGGACGGCGTAGTGGGGCGGGAGACCTGGCAGGCGCTGCGTCCCTATCTGGTGGGATATCGGCGGGTGCGGCTGCGGCAGGGGGACAGCTTTTATCGCCTGGCGCGGGAGTTCGGCACAACCCCGGCGGCCATCGCGGCGGCAAATCCGGAGCTTTTGCCGGAAAATTTGCCCATCGGGACGGAGGTGGTGGTGCCGCTGCCCTTCGAGGTGGTGCCCACGGAGATCTCCTTCACCCATGAGGTTCTAGAGCTTTGCATTGAGGGGCTTTGCGCCCGCGATCCGGACATCCGGCGGGGAAATATCGGCCGCAGCGTGCTTGGCCGGGAGATCCCGCGCCTGACCTATGGCCGCGGCGGACAGCGGGTTTTCTACAACGCTGCCCATCACGCCAACGAATGGATCTGTACACCCCTTCTGCTGCGCTTTTTGGAGCGCTATTCCGCGGCGCGGCTGGCGGGGGGCGAAATTTCCGGCCACAGCGCGGCAAAACTCTTTGCGGAAAGCACGGTGGTGCTGGTTCCGATGGTCAACCCCGATGGGGTGGATCTCGTCTGCGGGCAGATCGCGCCGGGAAGCACCGCCTATTTGCGGGCTGCGGCCATGACCCCTCCGGATTACCCCTTCCCGCAGGGGTGGAAGGCAAATATTGCGGGGGTGGATCTCAATCTGCAGTATCCCGCCGGGTGGGAAAGGGCGCGGGAGATCAAATTTGCCGCGGGCTTCACTTCCCCCGGCCCCCGGGATTATGTGGGCTCGGCGCCCCTGGCTGCGGCGGAGGCCAGAGCGGTGTATGATCTGT
Organism: Clostridia bacterium; assembly: GCA_017533425.1. Classification (GTDB taxonomy): domain Bacteria; phylum Bacillota; class Clostridia; order Oscillospirales; family QAMX01; genus RGIG1911. Next base: position 2,731 of record JAFXIE010000011.1, read on the forward strand.
CCATCTCGGAGGATTTTGACCGGACGGTGTCCTGGCATACCCAGGGCGCGGTCATTTACTGGCAGTATGAAGGCCGGGCGCCGGAGGGTGCGGAGGCGCTGGGGCAGCGTTTTTCAGCCCTCTCCGGCTATGCACTGGAGCCGACGCCGGAGGCTTCGGCCTATGCCGGCTACAAGGACTGGTTCATTGCGGAATACGATCGGCCGGGCTATACAGTGGAGGCGGGACGGGGGATCAATCCGCTGCCCATTGGCGATTTTGAAGGCATCTGGCAGGAAAACGCGGGGATTCTTGCCGAGGGGCTGCATGTTTAGATAAAAGAAGGGCGCGGCGTGATTTCTCACGCCGCGCCCGATGTGCTTTTATAACTTCAGAGATTACTCAGCCTTAACGCTGGCGAACATGAAGTACTTGTAACCCAGGGGAGAGCAGAAGAAGCCGTCCAGGGTGTCGTCGCACATAAAGACGTCGGTGTAGTAGTAGATGGGGGTGATGGCGCCGGTGGACATGAGGATGTCCTCAGCGTCGTGCATGAGCTCGAAGCGGAGGTTCTGATCCTTGGAAGACTTGATCTCGTTGATCAGCAGGTCATAGGACTCAGCCCAGGTCTTGCCGCTCTCACCCTTGTAGGTGTAGCCCTTGAAGTTGGCATGCTCGCCCTTGCCGAACTGGCAGTCGTTGTTGCCGGAGGCGGTCAGCCACATATCGAGGAAGGAGATGGGATCGTTGTAGTCGCCGAGCCAGCCGTTACGGGCAACGGAGTAGTCGCCGTTCTTACGGGTGTTGAGGAAGGTACCCCACTCCTGGGTCTCGATCTTGGTCTCGATGCCGTAGCCCTTCCAGGTCTCCTGGAGGTAGGTGGCAATGGCCTCATGGCCGGTGCCTTCGTTGGTGATGTAGGTGATGGTGGGGAAGCCGGAGACCTTCTTATCGGCAACGGTGAACTTGCCGGAGGACTGGGCAACTTCCTCGAGAAGCTTCACAGCTTCGTCGCAGTTGGCAGCATAATCAGCCTTGTCAACGCTGTAGTAGCCAGCGCCGTCGCCGTTAGGACCGTTCTTGGAGATGAACTCCTTGCCGTCGGGCTCGGTGAGACCCATGGCAACGAAACCGGCAGCGGGAACCTGGCCGGCCTTACCGATCTCCTCAACAACATAGTTGCGGTCGATCATGAGGCCGAGAGCGAGGCGGATCTTAGCCTTCTCATCCTCGGAGAAATCCTTGAAGGCGACGTCGTTCATATTGAAGCAGACGTAGTAGGTGCCGAGCTGGCCGACAACCTGATACTCTTCGGGATAATCCTTGGCGAGGGTCTCCATCTCATCCTGGGGAACGGAGTCGATGAAGAGGTAAGAGCCGTTCTTGTAGTTGGCGAGGAGGGAAGCGTCATCTTCGTTGAAGGCGCAGATGATCTTGTCGGAGACAACCTTGTCGGCGTCATAGTAGTTCTCGTTCTTCTCGAGGACGAGCTGAGCGTTGGAGAACTCGGTGACCTTGTAGGCGCCGTTGCCGATGTAGGTCTCGGCCTTGGTAGCCCAACCGTCGGGATTGGCTTCAACGATGTCCTTCTTAACAGGCATGTAGGTGGGGAAGGCGAGCAGTTCCATGAAGTAGGGAACATCAACATTCAGGGTAACGGTGATGGACTTGCCATCCTCGGAAGCCTTGACGTTGAGCTCCTTGCGACCGTCGACATAGACGAACTTGCCGTCAGCGTCGGTCTCGATGGAGCCATCTTCCTTGAACTTGTACATTTCCTGCATCTCGGCATAGCCGTCGATGACGTCGAACATGTAGCCGTAGTCAGCAGCGGTGGCGGGGTCAGCAGCGCGGTTCCAGCTCCAGACAAAGTCAGCAGCGGTGAGGGCGGTGCCGTCGCTCCACTTGAGGTCGTCCTTCAGGACGAAGGTGTAGGAAACCTTGCCGTCAGCGGTCTCGACTGCGGAGGGGATCTCCTTGGCGCAGGCGGGAACGAGAACGAGCTTGCCATCAGCATCCTGCTCATAGCCAACGAGGCCGGAGAAGAGATGGATGATGTAGGAGGCGCCGTCAACGGCGCTGTTCAGTGCGGGGTCGATGGTATCGGGGACAGGACCGAGGCAGATGGTCATCGCGGTTTCGGACTCACCGCAGCCGGCGAGGGCAGCGACGCAGCCGAGGAGCATAGCGATGACGAGAGCGATGCTAAGAACTCTCTTCATTGGATATTTCCTCCAAATTTAATTTATATTAATCGGGTTTCACCGACCCCGATCAATACCGTAAAAAATAGATGCGCGGGGGTTAAAATCAGATGTTGTGGCAGGCAACCTTGCGGCCGGGGGCGACTTCCTTAAGCTCCGGCATAACCTCGGCGCACTTTGCGGTGGCGCGGGGGCAGCGGGTACGGAAGGGGCAGCCGCTGGGCATATTCAGGGGGCTGGGAACATCGCCCTCCAGCAGAATGCGGTGGTGGGAGCGGGCATAATTGGGATCGGGCACCGGAACCGCAGAGAGCAGGGAGATGGTGTAGGGATGGATGGGCTTGTGGTAGAGCTCATCCGCCGGACCGATCTCAATGAGCTTGCCGAGATACATCACGGCGATGCGGGTGGAAATGTGCTTGACCACCAAAAGATCGTGGGCGATGAAGAGGTAGGTCAGGGAGAGCTGCTTCTGCAGATCCTCAAACATATTGATGATCTGCGCCTGGATGGAAACGTCCAGCGCGGAAACAGGCTCATCGCACACCACAAACTTGGGCTGAACGGCCAGGGCGCGGGCGATGCCGATGCGCTGGCGCTGTCCGCCGGAGAATTCGTGGGCATAGCGGGTGGCGTGCTCGCTGGAAAGGCCGACAACATTCATCAGCTCGCGGATGCGCTCCATACGCTCGGCCTTGTTGGCATAGAGCTTGTGCACATCCAGCGGCTCGCCGATGATATCGGCAACGGTCATGCGGGGGTCGAGGGAAGAATAGGGATCCTGGAAGACCATCTGAGCCTTGCGGCGCATATTGGCGATGGACTGCTTGCTCTCGATCTTCTCATTGTCAAACCAAACCTCGCCGGCGGTGGGCTCATACAGCCGGAGAATGGAGCGGCCGACGGTGGTCTTTCCGCAGCCGGATTCGCCGACCAGGCCGAGAATTTCGCCGTCGCGGATCTCAAAGGAGACGTCGTCCACGGCCTTGAGGGGCTTGGATTTCAGAAAACCGGTGGGAATATTGAAATACTGCTTCAGATTTTTGACCTCCAGCAGGTTGGGCGTGATGCCCTCGGGCCGGACGGTGGTGATTTCACTCATTTTCGTATGCCTCCTTTGCCTGCTCCAGGGTGATTGCGCCGGATTCCACCGCCTCGCGCACATTCTGCCAGCAGCGGGCGATGTGGAATTCGTTGATCTGCTCTTCCTTTGCGCGGTGGGAGAGGCAGATCTTCATGGCGCGGTCGCAGCGGGGTGCGAAGGGGCAACCGGCGGGCATATTGAGCAGATCAACGGGGGTGCCGCCGATGGGCTCCAGGCGCTCCTCCGTATCCTCCACGGTGGGGATGGAACGGAGCAGGCCGCGGGTGTACTCATGCTTGGGATTGTAGAAGATCTCGTCGGCGGTGCCGCGCTCGCAGACCTCGCCGGCGTACATAACGATAACTTCATCGCACATTTCCGCCACGACGCCAAGGTCATGGGTGATGAGGATGATGGACATGCCGAACTGCTTCTGCAGATCGCGCATCAGGTCAAGGATCTGCGCCTGGATGGTCACGTCCAGGGCGGTGGTGGGCTCATCCGCGATGAGGATATCGGGCTCGCAGGCAAGGGCCATGGCGATCATCGCGCGCTGGCGCATACCGCCGGAGAGCTCATGGGGATACTGGTTGACGCGCTTTTCCGGCTCGGTAATGCCGACGAGATGGAGCATCTCCACGGCACGGGCCTTGGCGGCTGCTTTGTCGCGGTCGGTATGGAGCATGATGGCCTCCACCAGCTGATTGCCGATGGTGAAGACGGGGTTCAGGGAGGTCATGGGGTCCTGGAAGATGATGCTGATTTTGTTGCCGCGGATGGTGCGCATCTTCTCCTTGGAGGCGCCGACCAGCTCCTCGCCGTTGAACTTGATGCTGCCGCTCTTGATGCGGCCGGGGTTTGCAAGAATCTGCATGATGGAATAGGCGGTGACCGACTTTCCGGAGCCGGACTCGCCGACGATGCCGAGAACCTTGCCCTTTTCCAGGGAGAAGGAGACGCCGTTAACGGCGCGAACCTCGCCGGCGGGGGTGAAGAAGCTGGTATGCAGATCGGTTACTTTCAAAAGTTCCATAATAATCTCAATTCCTCCCTTATTTCTTGAGCTTCGGGTCAAAGGCATCGCGCAGACCGTCGCCCAGCAGGTTGAGGGAGAGGACGATGATGCAGATGATGACGGCGGGGATGATCAGACGGGAGGGATAGGAAATGATGCCGTCCAGGGCGTTGCTGGCCAGGGAGCCCAGGGAGGGCATGGGGATGGCAACACCGAGGCCGAGGAAGGAGAGGAAGCTCTCCGTGAAGATGGCGGAGGGAATCTGCAGCGCCGTGGAGATGATGATGACGGAGATGCAGTTGGGGATCATATGGCGGCGGATGATGTGGCCGGGCTTTGCGCCGATGGAACGGGCGTTGAGCACATAGTCCATCTGCTTGATGGAGAGGATCTGGCCGCGGATGAGGCGGGCCATACCCACCCAGTAGAGCAGGGCAAAGACCAGGAAGATGGAGATCATGCCGGAGCCGAGCTTAGCCAGAGCGGTGCCCTCAATGAGGGGATCCAGCGTCTGCTTGAAGACCACCGAGAAGAGGATGATCATGAGCATATCGGGCAGAGAATAGATGATATCGACGATGCGCATCATGATGATATCCACCTTGCCGCCGTAATAGCCGGAGATGGAGCCGTAGATGACGCCGATGATGAGAACGATGATGGAGGCAAAGAAGCCGACGATGAGGGAGATGCGGGTGCCGTAGATGATGCGGATGCAGTAGTCACGGCCGGAGGCATCGGTGCCGAAGATGTGGGGGAAGATCTTTTCGCCGGCGGCGATGCGGGCAAGCTCGGTTTCGCCGTATTCGAAGGGCTTGAGATTGTTGTAGCTGGCGTCGGAGGGCTGGCCGGGGGTGACACCCAGCTGGTCGGAGTACTCATAGGGATAGAAAGAGGGCACAAAGGTGACGATGAGAACCACCAGCACGATCAGGCAGAGGCAGATCATGGCGATCTTGTTCTTGGCAAGGCGGCGCATACCGTCCTTGAAGAAGGTGGTACTCTCTCTCATGCGCACCTGCTGGCGCTTTTCCTCTTCGGTGGCAGCCTCAAAGCTCGAAAGATCGAGCTGCAGGCTGAACATATTCTTTTTGGGCATTTTTTCACTCATTTTACGTTACCGTTTCCTTCCTGCAAACATTAAGACAAGTCAACACGCGGGTCGAACACCTTGTAGAGGATGTCCGAAACGAGGGTCATGATGACCATCAGGCAGGCCAGGAAGATGGTGGTGCCCATGACCATGGGATAGTCGCGGTTGATGATGGAGGAAACAAAGTATTTGCCGAGGCCGGGAACGGCGAAAATGCGCTCAACCACCAGGGAGCCGGTGAGAATGTAGGCGATCATGGGGCCGGCATAGGTGATGACGGGGGTGACGGCGTTCTTCAGGGCGTGCTTGAAGAGAACGCGGGAGGGAGAGACGCCCTTGGCATTGGCGGTGCGGATATAGTCCTGACCCAGCACATCCAGCATGCTGGAGCGGGTCAAACGGGTGATGTAGGACATGGGATAGAGGCTCAGGGCGATGATGGGAAGGATGAGACCCGCCGCCGTCTGGCCGTTGGCCGGCAGAAGCTGGAAGCGGATGCAGAAAAAGTACAAAAGCAGAGTCGCGATAACAAAGGAGGGCATGGCAACGCTGGCGGTGGAGGTTACCATGATGAGCTTATCCACCCATTTGTTATGGAAGACGGCGGCCAGGGAGCCAAGCACCAGGCCGATGACGATGGCAAGGGCCGCGGCGGAGCCACCGAGCTTGGCGCTGACCTTAAAGCCCTCGGTGATGAGATCCATAACCTCGCGGCCGCGCTGCTTGATGGAGGGGCCGAAATCCAGGGTGACAACACCCTTGAGGTAGGTGACATACTGCTCCATAATGGGCTTGTCCAGGCCGTACTTTGCCTCAAGCATGGCGGTGACGGCGGGGCTCGGCGCCTTTTCGCTGAGGAAGGGGCCGCCGGGGATGGCCTTCATGACGAAGAAGGTGATGGTGATGATCAGAAATACCGTCAAAAGGGCAAGCAGAAGCCGCTTGACGATGTAAAATGCCATTTTGCTGTCCATTGTATTACAGGTTCCTCTCCGATTTTAATATTCTGAATTTAGAAAGCCCAGTTTCCGTCGCGGAAAATGGGAATGGATCTGCCGTCAGGGGAGATACCCGTAATGGTGAGATCCTCGGTGCCGATCATGAAATCCTCGTGGATGACAGAATCGTTGACACCCAGCGCGCGGCATTCCTCCAGCGTGCGATCCTCATAGCCGCGGATGCAGTTTGCGAAGCCTTCGCCCAGGGCAAGATGGCAGGCGGCATTCTCATCAAAGAGAGTGTTGTAGAAGAGAAGACCGCTTTCGCGGATGGGGGATGCATAGGGGACAAGGGCGCATTCGCCAAGGTAGGGGGCACCCTCGTCCATGGCGATGAGCTCCTGCAGCAGCGCCTCGTTTTTCTCCGCGTGAACCTCCACGGCCCGACCGCCCGCAAAGCGGATGGAGAAATTGTCAATGAGCTCGCCGCGCCAGGAAAGGGGACGGGAGGAATAGACGATACCCTCCGCCTTTCCGCGCATGGGGGTGATGAAAACCTCCTCCGAGGGAATGTTCGGGTTGTAGACCACGCCGGAAAGGGTCTTTTCCGCGCCGGCCAGGAACTGCGCCTCCGGAATAAGCCCCACCCGCAGGTCGGTGCCGTTCTTTGCGGTGTAATGCAGCTCCGTAAGCCCCAGGGAGTTGAGGTAGGCACAGCGCTCGGCGAGATCGCGGTTGTGTGCCTCCCAGTTTGCCGGCCCGTCGCCCAGGGCGCGGGAGGTGGTGAGAATGGCCTGCCAGAGCTTTTCCACCGCGGCGCTCTTGCGCTCGCCGGGGAACATCTTCTTGGCCCATTCCACACCGGGAACGGCGGCGATGCACCACTGATGGCGGTTGTCCATGGCATCGCGGTAAGGCTTGATGACCTTAAAGCGCTTCTGAGAAGCGCGGGAATACTTCTTCTGGTTGATGCCGCGCAGCCCGTCGGGATCCTCCGAAAGGAGAATGATGCGGGCGGGCAGGGTATCCACCCAGTGCTGATAGCGGGCCTCCTCCCAGGCGGGAACCTCGGCCAGGGTCTTCTCGGTGCAGTGGGCAACGTTGACGCGGGTCAGCGGCTGATAGGACCACTGCACGCTGACGCGGCGGGCACCGGCGCGATAGCATTCCTCCGTGAGAATGCGGACGAATTCCGGCTGATCCAGCTCGGCGTAGACAAGCACATCCTGACCCTTCTGGACATTTGCGCCCACCCGGGCGATGAGACGTGCATAATTGCGAAGATCTGTTTTCTTCAAGGCGTACATCCTCTCTCTATGTATCTCCGAAATGGGGGAACCCGGAGATATTAAGGCTGCAAAAGGGCAGACTAATAGTTTATTGACATATTGTAAAGCAAATTCTCTCAAATGTCAATGTTGGAAAGGATAAGGAAAAAGATTTTATGCGCATATTATGCATGGAAAAAGTTAGCAGAGGTGAAAATCCATCCGCGAGAGAAGAACAAAAAGTTCATTTACGCGCACAGATTGAAAAATGTTTTTGTATGTATGAATAAATAAAAAACGCTTACAGTCTTGCGAGGGTCTCGCACAGAAGCTTCCAGCAGCGCTCGGCGGAGGAGAGGGAGAGACGCTCCCGGGTGGTATGAATATCGTGGATATCGGGGCCGAAGGAAACGCAGTCGAGCCCCGGCAGCTTGCCGGAGAAGACGCCGCACTCCAGACCCGCATGGATGGAAAGCACGGCAGGGGCGGAGCCGGTCATTTCCTGCCAGACTCCGGAAAGCACCTCGCGCAGATGGGATTCCGGGCGGTATTCCCAGGCGGGATAGCGGCCGGAGGTGGCGGCGGTGCCGCCGGCGGCGCGTACGGCATCGGAAAGCAGGGCGGTCAGCGCATCCCGCTCGCCGTTGACCGAGCTGCGCACCAGATAGGAGGCGCGAAGCTCCTCCGTCAGGGAGAGAATGCCGAGATTGAGAGAGGTCTGCACCTGGTCTGCAAGCCCGGGAACCATGCGCTGCACGCCGCAGGGAAGCCCGGAAAGCAGCGAAAGCGCCCGGCGGGTGTCCTCCGGGGAGAGGGCATCTTCTGCGGAGGCGGGGGTGATATGCATAAAGGCCTCCGGCTCCCTTGCGCGGATCAGCGAAAGCAGATCATCGCCCGCACGGCGGACAGCGGCAAGGAAGGCCTCCGGCTCCATGGTGATGATGCGGGCGGTGCATTCTCTGGGGATGGCGTTGTCCTTGCTGCCGCCGGCAAGGCGGCTGAGGCGGAAATCGGTTTTGTCAAGCAGGTTGTGGAGCAGCTGTGCCAGCCGGGCACAGGCATTTTCGCGGCCGTTGCCGATCTCGGTGCCGGAATGGCCGCCCTGCAGGCCACCGAGGGTAACGGTAAAGGCGCTGCCCTCCGCCGCGCTGCGGGAAAGGGGCAGCCGCAGATCCACCCGCTCGCCGCCGGCACAGGCCACGGTGAGCACACCCTCCTCCTCGGAGTCGATGTTGAGCAGAATCCGTCCGGTGAGGGAGGACATATCCATGGCGGCGGCGCCGAGCATGCCGATCTCCTCATCGCTGGTCAGCACGATCTCCATGGGGGGATGGGGAAGGTCGCTGTCGGCCAGCGCAAGCCCCATGGCCACGGCGATGCCGTCATCGCCGCCGAGGGTGGTCTTCTCCGCAAAGAGAAAATCCCCCTCCCGGCGGAGCGTCAGGCCGTCGCGGGAGAAATCGATGGGGCTGTCGGCCTCCTTTTCGCTGACCATATCCAGATGTCCCTGCAGGATGACGGTGGGATGATCCTCATAGCCCGGGGCAGCGGGCAGACGGATGATGAGATTGTCCGCCCCGTCCTGCGATACGGCAAGCCCGCGGCTGCGGGCAAAATCGGCGCAGAAATCGGAGATGGCCCGGGTGTTTCCGGAACCGTGGGGGATGGCGCAGAGCTTTTCAAAAATATCGAGCACAGCCCGGAAGGAATGGTTTGCAGACATAGCTTGTAACCGCCTTATTTTTTAGTTATATATATTATAATATTGAAATGTTTTTTGCGCAAGCGCAAAAAAGCCGGAAAATCCGCGAAAAAGGGAAAACCGGACACTTCGTCAGGAAGACGGTGTCCGGTTTTTTTGCATAGAGGCCGGAAATTTCGGCGTGGCTCAGATGCGCTGCTTTTTTCTGCGCAGAACCACCGCCGTGCGGGCGGGAAGATAGATGGAAAAGCCCCACTGGCCGCCGGGAACGCGGCGGGCGGTGTAGACGGCGGCGGGATCGATATTTCCCCAGCCGCCGAAGGCGGGGGCGTCGGTCTCCAGCAGAACCTCCCAGTCCCCGGCGGAGTGGGTGGGGATAAAGAGGTTAGTTTGGGAGTTTTCACCGTGGAAATTGAAGGCATAGATCAGCCCTGCACGGCTGTAGACGATGCATTTGTCCCTTTCGTGAATGTGCAGGCTGCGGGAGGGGCCGGTCAGGGCCTTTTCGGCGGAAAGCATGTGGATCATGGCGCCGTCAAAGGCATCCAGCCCGTGATAGCGCAGATCCCGATCCATGGCAAGGCTCCACTGGCGCCGGCAGTAATGATAGCTCCAGCCGTTGCCCTCCCGGGGGAAGTCGATCCATTCGGGGTGGCCGAATTCGTTGCCCATGAAGTTGAGATAGCCCTCGCCGGCGAGGGAGGCGGTGATGAGCCGGATCATCTTATGCAGGGCAACACCCCGGCTGACGGTGGGCGTTTCGGTGAAAACGCTCATGGAGGTGTACATCTCCGCATCACACAGGCGGAAGAGGATGGTTTTATCCCCCACCAGCGCCTGGTCGTGGGATTCGCAGTAGCCGATGTTCTTTTCCGCCGGGCGGCGCTGGTTGAGCTCATACCACAGATGTCCCAGGGACCAGTGCTCTTCCGGAATGTCGTCGATCATCTTGATCCACAGGTCGGGCACACCCATGGACAGCCGGAAATCAAAGCCGATGCCGCCCTCGCGGGTGGGCAGACACATGCCCGGCATGCCGGACATATCCTCGGCCACCGTCAGCGCGTCGGGTCGGAGGCTGTGTACGAGCTCGTTTGCCAGCGAAAGGTAGGTGATGGCATCGTGATCGGTATTTTCGGAGAAATAATCGTCATAGCCGGTGAAGGCGCGCTCCAGCCCGTGGTCGAGGTAGAGCATGGAGGTGACGCCGTCAAAGCGGAAGCCGTCAAAATGGAAGATGTTCATCCAGAATTTCAGGTTGGAGAGGAGAAAATGCATAACCTCCGGCCTGGCATAGTCAAAGAGCTTGGTGCCCCAGGCGGAATGGTCGCCCCGGGGGCCCTGGTGGAAATACTGGCAGTCGGTGCCGTCAAAGCGGTTGAGACCGTCGCCCTCGTTTCCGACGGCATGGGAATGCACCACATCAAGGAGCACGGCAATGCCCATGCTGTGGGCGCGGTCGATGAGAGCCTTCAGGTCGTGGGAGGTGCCGTATCGGGAGGAGGCGGCAAAGAAATTGGAAACCTGATAGCCAAAGGAGGCATAGTAGGGATGCTCCATCACCGCCATGATCTGCAGGGTGTTGTAGCCCAGTGCCTTGACGCGGGGAAGAATATCCCGGGCAAACTCCGCATAGGTGCCGATGCGTCCCTCCTCGCAGGCCATGCCGATGTGGCACTCGTAGATCATGGGGATGTCGGGGGTGCGGAAATCTCCGTCCGTCCAGGGAAAGTTCTCCGTGAGGGTGTTGTCAAGCTCGGCGCACCAGAGATAGGTGACGGAATCCTGCACCACGCGGGTGGCGTAGGCGGGAATGCGGCGCAGCAGGGCGCCGTCCTTCCGGACGATGGCCTGGATGCGCTCGCCGGGATGCAGGGCGTTGGCGCCCGGAAGAAAAAGCTCCCAGACGCCGTTTTCCAGCCGGGTAAGGGGGTGTGCGCAAAGTTCCCAGCCGCAGAAATCGCCGGTGAGATACATGGCCTCCGCGCCGGGCGCCCATTCGCGGTATACCCAGCCGTCGCCGGTGGGATGGATGCCGAAATACTCAAAACCGTTGGCAAAATCGCTGAGGGAGCCGCCCCGGCCGAGAAGCTTGCGCCGGGCGGCGGAAAGCCGGGCGGTGCGGGCGGAAATTTCCTTTTCGTAGGGGATGAGGGCGGGATCGTATGTGAGAATCTTCGGACGCATGTTCATACCTCCCCGGAAAGCTTCAGACGTGGATCATGAAAATCTTCAATATAGCACAGGGAAAGAGCCTCTATGGCCTCCCGGTCGCCGCGGGAATGGGGCTCCGCTACGGCGATGACATCGATGCCTGCGGCGCGGGCGGCGGTGACGCCGATGAGGGCATCCTCAAAGACCGCGCAATCCGCAGGCTGTAGTCCATGGTCGGCCATGGCGCGGAGGTAGACCTCCGGGTGGGGCTTGCGGTTGTGCACATCCTCGCAGGTGTAGATGCCGTCAAAATGGCGGTCAAGATCGGCTTCGGCGGCGATGCTTTTGTTCTCCCGGCGGTAGATATCCATATTCTTCCGGCGGGTGGTGGAGGCAATGAGCAGCGTGTATCCGCAGGCCTTCAGCCGGCGCACAAGCTCTGCCGCTCCCGGGCGGTAACGGATATTTTCCCGCTGGTGCTGCCCGGCAATTTCGTAGCGCAGGTCGTGGATGCGCTCCGGGCTCTCGGTGCTTGCGCAGAGGCGGCCGAGGTGGGCGCACCAGGCGAGATAGGGATTTTCCATGTCGCATTCGGCCAGAACGCGGTCCCGAAGATCGCGAAGTCCTGCCGGGTCGGAGAGCCGGCCGCCCAGGCGGCGGATGAGGGCGAGATCAACATCGTTCCACATGCCGACGGAATCGATGAGGGTGCCGTCCATGTCAAAAATGACGGCTTTTTTTGCCTGCAGCATCCAAAACACCACCTTAAATATGTACGCTTTACGTTTATTATACAACAGAAACCCGGCGAAGTCCATAAAAAACTGCCGGCAAGGTAGGCCGGCAGCTCGTTTGTTTATTCTTTTGTGGCAGTGGGGCGCAGGGAGGCGACCTCAGCGGCCTGGGTACGCCATCTTCCGCGTCCGAAGACGATGGCGGTGATGACCGCGCCGAGCACCCAGGAGATGAGCAGGGATACGAAAATGGCCTCGGGGCGACCGTTGGGGAAGCCGTCGCCGCGGGTGAAATAGGCCAGCCCGTAGGCGATGGGGATGCGCAGCACGATGGTGGAGATGAGGGAGACCCACATGGGGGTGGTGGTGTCGCCGCAGCCGCGCATGACGCCGCCCAGCACCTGGGTGATGGAAATGGCGATGTAGCCGGCGGCAAGGATGCGCATCATGCGCACGGCGAGATCCATCAGCTCTGCCGTATCGGTGAAGAGGTCAAAGAGGAAGCGGCCGCAGAAGAGCAGCACAAGGGTGATGACACAGGAGGTGGCAAAGGCCATGAGAGAGCCTTGCTTGATGCCCTTTTCCACCCGATCCATCTTGCCTGCGCCGACATTCTGGCCGGTGTATACGCTCATGGCCTGGCCAAAGGTCATATTGGGCATCATGGCAAAGCCGTCCACCCGCATGATGATGACATTGCAGGCCATGACCTGCTCGCCCATGCTGTTGGTCAGGGACTGGACAACCAGCATGGCCACCGACATGATGGCCTGGGTGAGGCCGGAGGGGATGCCCAGGCGGATGATGCGCATGGTGGTGGCTTTATCGGGCTTGCAGACGGAAAGATTGAGATCAAAGAGATCCCGCATCCGCAGAAGCTTCCACAGGCAGAAGAGGGCGGAGATGGCCTGGGCGATGACGGTGGCGAGGGAAACGCCCGCGACGCCCATCTTAAAGCCGGCCACAAACCAGATGTCCAGACCGATGTTGAGCACCGTAGACATAAGCAGGAAGCCAAGGGCGGAGAAGGAGTCGCCGAGACCGCGCAGAATGCCGGAGAGAATGTTATAGAAGGTAAATCCGGCGGAGCCGAGGAAGAAGATGACGAGATAGTCGGTGCACCATTTCAGCACCGAGTCAGGGGTTCCCAGCAGCACCAGCATGGGCTTTGCAAGGAGGCTGCCCACCACCATGATGAAGAGGGAGGCGATGCCGGCAAGGGTAATGCAGTTGCCGATGGAGCGGGAGAGCGCCTCCCGGTTGCCGGCGCCGTAATGCTGGGAGATGACGATTCCGGCACCCGTTGCAACGCCGACGAAGAGGGCGAGCAGCAGGTTCAAAATGGGAAGGGAGGTGCCGACGGCGGCAAGGGCATTGTCGCCGACAAATTCGCCCACGACGATGGAGTCCACCGTGTTGTAAAGCTGCTGCGCGAGGTTGCCGATGAGCATGGGAACGGCAAACTCCATGATGCGCTTCCACGGTCTGCCCTGGGTCATATCCCGGGCGGTAAAGAGTTCACGAATACGCAAGGTAATCCCCTTTCAGATGCAAACAGATAATGTAAAATGACAAAGTAACATATGTCATACTATATCCGGGGAGAAAATTCAACAGTTTTAGCGCTAAAGGGTTTTTGTCCGGATGGAATGAAAGGATGGCGGGAGGGGAGACCCCGCCCCTATGGCAGATACGGTACTTTTCACCATTCACGATTACGTGCTGCCGGATCGACAGCTTCAAAAGTGAAAAGTGAAGAGTGAAGAGTGAAAAAGTAAAATCGACAAGCTTCTTTCGAAGCTTGTCGATTTTTGGTGCAGGTAGCCGGACTCGGACCGGCACGGGAAATCCCGACAGATTTTAAGTCTGTTGCGTCTACCAGTTTCGCCATACCTGCAGCTTGTGCTACATTTTAGCATACGTTGCGGCAAAAGTCAAACCGGGCAGCGGGAGAAAAAGCAAATTTCCGTCGCCGAATGTGCCGGAATGTGATATAATAGAAAAAAACAGGTCACCGGGAGGAAAAATATATGGATATGAGCTTTTACAATCCCGTCAGAATTCAGAGCGGCGCCGGCTGCCTGCGGGAATATACCGGCTTTGCGGATTTCGGCCGCCGCTGCATGATCGTCTGCGGTGCCTCCTCCGCCCGGCGCTGCGGCGCCCTGGCGGATGCGGAGGCTGCCCTTACGGCCTGCGGGGTGGAATACACGGTTTTTGACCGCATCGAGCAGAATCCCCTGGCCGAGACCTGCCACGCGGCGGGGGCTGCGGCACGGGAATGGGGTGCGGATTTTATTCTCGGCATCGGCGGCGGCTCCCCGCTGGATGCCGCCAAGGCCTGCGCGGTTTTTGCAAAAAATCCGGAGCTGGGGCCCGAGGATGTGTATAAGGATCCCGCAAAGCTTGCGGCACTGCCCGTTCTCTGCGTGCCGACGACGGCGGGTACCGGCAGCGAGGTGACTCCCTATTCCATCATGACCCTGCGCTCTCAGGAGACCAAAAAATCCTTTGCCGGGGAAAATATGTGGCCGCGCGTTGCCTTCCTGGATGCGGCCTACACCGCATCTCTTCCCGCCTACTTCACCGCATCCACCGCGGTGGATGCCCTTTCCCACGCCATCGAGGGGTATTTCTCCCTGAAGGCATCGGCCGTTTCCGATTGTCTTGCCGAGCGCGCCTGCGGGCTCATTCTTCCCGTGCTGCGCCGCATGACGGCGGAAGAATCCCCCTCCGCTGCCGATCGGGAGGCGCTGCTGTGCGGCTCCACCCTTGCGGGCATGGTCATTTCCCGGACGGGCACCGGCTTTCCCCATGCCTGCGGTTATAAGCTGACCTATTTCCACGGCCTGCCCCACGGACATGCCAACGCCTGCTTCCTGGCGGATTTTCTCGCCCTCGCGGCGGAGGCCGAGCCCGAGCGCGCAGCCCGGCTGTGCGCCGCCGGCGGTATCCGGGATGCCGAAGAACTTGCGGAGATCCTCGCGGCGGTGCTGCCCGAGGCTCCGGCCATCACGGAGGCGGAGGCAGCGCGCTATGCCGCCGAATCCGCCGCGGCAAAAAACTGCCGCCAGTCCCGCCGCCCGGTGGGGGAGAAGGAGCTGCTGCCGCTGTTTATGAGACTCAGCAAGTAAAGCGAAAAAAGACATAAAACCAGCCGCCACAAAATCGTGGCGGCTGGTTTTGCTTGTAAGAGATAATGGGATCACTTCAGCCGGACGGCCTTTTCCTGGGCCTTGAGGCAGAGCTCGGCGGCCTTGAAGGCGTGCTCCTGGGTCATGGCCTTCTCGGTGCGGTTGAGGCAGTCGAGAATGAGCTCGCCAAAGAAGGGATAGCCGGTGACGCCGGTGGCATCCACATACTGCTCACCCTTGCCGTTGACGAGGAAGACGTGGTTTCCGCCCGCCTTCTCGGAGGCGACGTTGACATACTTGCGGATCTCGATGTAGCCCTCGGTGCCGAGAATGAGGGTGCGGCCGTCGCCCCAGGTGCGCAGACCGTCGGGGGTGAACCAGTCGATGCGGAAGTAGTTGGTGGTGCCCTTCTTACCGGTGATGGTGCAGTCACCGAAGTCCTCCAGCTCGGGATACTCGGGATGGTTGTAGTTTGCGATGCGGGCAAACTGAACCTCCGCATCCTCCTCGCCGGCATAGTGCAGATACTGCTCGATCTGGTGGCTGCCGATGTCGCAGAGGATGCCGCCGTATTTCTCGCGGTCAAAGAACCAGGCGGGACGGCTGGGGGCATTGAGGCGATGGGGGCCGAAGCCGGAAACGGAGAGCACGCGGCCGATCTCGCCGCGGTCGATCATGTAGCCGGCCATAACGGCGCCCTCCACATGGAGGCGCTCGGAATAATAGACCATATATTTGCGGCCGGTGTCAGCCACGGCCTTCTTTGCGGAGGCCAGCTGATCCAGGGTGGTGAAGGGAGCCTTATCGGTGAAGTAGTCCTTGCCGGCTGCCATGGCGCGCAGACCGAGACCGCAGCGCTCGCTGGTGACGGCGGCGCCGGCGATGAGGTGGGTATCCTTATCCTCGAGAGCCTCCTCCTCACATCTTGCGGCGGTGGCCTGGGGATAGTTCTTCAGGAAGGCGGCGACCTTGGCGGGATCGGGATCCCAGACATACTTCAGGGTGGCACCGGCCTCCAGGAGACCGTTGGTCATGCCGTTGATGTGGCCGTGATCCAGGCGAACTGCGGAGAAAACAAATTCACCGGGCTTGACCACGGGCTTTGCCTTGCCCTGGGGGGCGTAATTCATGCCGTCTTGTGCGTTCATTATAAGATTACCTCTCTTTTTGGTATTATTTGCGAGAATTTATTTCTTCTCCCGGTCGATGCGGCGGATATCCCCTTCGGAACCCATGACCATAAGGCTGTCGACGGAGTTGAAGACGTAGTTTGGATTGTTGAGCATTTTTGCCCGGTCGTCCCGCTTGGTGGCCAGGACGGAAATGCCGTAGCGGGCGCGGATGTTGAGCTCAAGAACGCTCTTGCCCACCCAGGCCGCCGGCGTTTGGATCTCAAAGACGGAAAGCTCGTCGGAGAGCTCGAACTGGTCGAGAATGCTGTCGCTGGACAGGCTGACGGCCAGCCGCTCGGCCACCGCCTCCTCCGGGAAGATGACCCGGTCGGCACCGTTGCGGCGCAGAAACTTTGCCTGCACCTCGGTGGAGGCAAAACTGACAACGCGGCGCGCCCCCATTTCGGAAAGCAGGGCGGTCACCTGCAGGCTGTTCTGAAAATCCTCGTCGATACAGACGATGCAGGCATCGTAATTGTCCACGCCGAAGGTTTTCAGCACATCCGGGCGGGTGCAGTTGCCGATTTTTGCGCTGACCACATAGGGGAGAACGTCGGTCAGCGCCTCCTCGTTCATGTCGGCCGCCATGATATTGCAGCCCCGGGCGGAAAGCTCCCGGCAGAGATAGTAGCCGAATTTTCCAATGCCGATGATGAGAAACGATTTCATGGTTCAGATCCTTTCAGCGAAGTCAGCCGATGTCGATATTGCCCGCGGGGGCGGTGATGGGGGGCGGCGCCTTCTTTTCCGCCAGGGCGGCGGCAAAGGAAAGGCTGCCTACGCGCCCGCAGTACATGAGAAAGATGACGATCACGCGGGAAAGGGGAAGAAGCTCCCGGGTGATGCCGGTGGTCATGCCCACGGTGCCCACGGCGGAGGTGCACTCAAAGAGGGAATCCAGCAGGGGAAGGGGCTGCAGCAGGCAGAGAAGCAGCGTTGCGCCCACCGTCAGGGTAAGGTTTGTGAAAAAGACCGAGGCGGCCTTCCGCAGGCTGTCCTCGGGAAGGCGGCGGCCGAAAACGGTGTTTGTCCGGTAGTTGCGCATATAGGAAAAGGAGCAGGCCAGCAGGATGAGCAACGTGGTGGTTTTGGCGCCGCCGGCGGTGGAGCCGGGGCTGCCGCCGACAAACATCAGAAGCACCGTCATAAACTTGCCTGCCGGGGACATGGCCGCCACATCCACGGAATTGAAGCCGGCCGTGCGGGCCGTTACCGAGGCAAAGAAGGCACTGAGCAGCCGGTCGGGGCCGGATTTTCCGGCGAGGCTGGCATCCCCCTCGGAGAGCAGGAAGAAGACCGTGCCGCCCACAAGCAGCAGCGCCGAAATAAAGACTACGGCCCGGGTGTGCAGCGCCCAGCGGCGGATATCCAGCCGGTGGCGGGCAAGATCGTCCCAAACCATAAAGCCGAGACCGCCGGTGATGATGAGAAAGGAAAGGGTCAGAATGACCAGGGGATCCCCGGCATAGGCCACAAAGGAGCTGTAGGGCTCCCGGATGCCCATCAGATCAAAGCCGGCATTGCAGAAGGCGGAAACGGAATGGAAAATGCCAAACCAGATGCCTCTTGCCCAGCCAAACTGGGGCACAAACCGGAGGGAAAGCAGCACCGCGCCCAAGCCCTCGCACAGGGCGGTGACGCGGAATATGCGCCCGGCCAGGCGGATGACGCCTCCCACATGGGTGCGGTTGATGCTTTCGGTCAGGATCTGGCGGGAGAGTAGGCCGATGCGCCGCCGCAGAAGCAGCAGAAAGCCCGTGGCAATGGTCATAAAGCCGAGACCACCGATCTGAATGAGCACCAGCAGCACGGCCTGGCCGAAAAGCGTCCATGTGCAGTAGGTGTCCACCGGGATGAGGCCGGTGACACAGGTGGCGGAGGTGGCGGTAAAGAGGGCATCCAGAAAAGAGACCTCCGTGCCGGGACGGTGGGAAATGGGGAGCAGCAGCAGGCCGCTTCCCGTCAGAATGAGCAGAAAAAAGCCCAGCGCAATGATCTGCGTGTGAGATAGGCGAAGCCTTTTGTGCACCTCCTGCACCTCCTGCCCGGTTTGTTTTTTCCATTATACTCCATTTTGCGAAAAAAAGGTAGACCTTTCCGGCGAAAGATCATAAAAAACAGACGGCGTGTTAAAAATGAACATTTCTTATGTTAAGGTGTTGCAAGTTATGTGAAAATATGGTACAATGTATCTTGTGAAATTTTGAGAAGAAGGGGGCGAAAGCTGTGGAAGAAAGAAGACGCGCAATTCTGGCCTATCTTGTGAGCCACGGCCGCGCCTCGGTGGAGGAGCTCAACGATTTGTTCCCCGGCACCTCCGCCATGACCATTCGCCGGGATCTGGATTATCTGGAGCAGGCCGGCGAGGTCATCCGCATCCACGGCGGCGCCATGCTCAACCCCGCCCGCATCCTGCAGGAGGCGCAGTACGGCGTGCGCGAGGTGGAAAACCGGGAGGCGAAGGATCGCATTGCCCGCCTCGCGGCGGACATTCTCGGCGACACCCGGTCGATCTACATCGATGCCGGCACCACCTGCATGGAATTTGCCCGTCAGCTTTCTGCCGGCGGTCTGCTGGTGACCACCTCCGGGGCGAATATCGCAGCGGAGCTTGCCGGCCGCAACCCGGATATGACGGTCACCATGCTCGGCGGCTCCCTCAATCCCCGCAGTCTCGCCGTTTCCGGTTCCCAGTCCATTGAGCAGGTGCGCAACATCAACATCGACACCGCGGTGATGTGCACCTCGGGCTATGCCCCCGGCGCCGGCTTTTCCAACGGCCACATCGGCGAGTCGGAGCTCAAACGCGCCGTCATTGCCAAAGCCCGCCGGGTGATCCTTTTGATGGACGGCACCAAGCTCGGCAAAACCCTGCCCTATACCTTTGCCCGGCCGGAGGACGTGGATATCATCATCTGCGACCGCGATCCCGGAGAGGGCGCATCCGGTATCCCCGAGGAGAAGCTCCTCTTTTAATTAATATTGTAGATTTTACGCAAAGTAACAGGAGGATAAACATGGCAAACATCATTCTGATGCCCCAGAAGGGCGTGTCCGAGGAATCTGCCGTCCTCGCCGAGTGGTATATCCAGGTCGGCGACACGGTCAAGATCGGCGACAAGATTTTCTCTGTTGAAAACGGCAAGTCCGCCTTCGACGAAGAGTCCGAGGTGGAGGGCACCGTGCTGGCTCTGCTCTGCGAGCCGGGAGACGAGCTGCCCATCAAGGCTCCCGTGTGCGTCATCGGCGCTGCGGGGGAGAGCTTTGAGATCCCCGGCGCCGCCAAGGCTGAGCCCGCGGCAGAGGAGAAGCCCGCCGCCGCCGCGGAGGCTCCCGCCGCCGCGCCCGCAGCCGCACCTGCCAAGCAGGACGGCGACCGCATTTTTGCCTCTCCCCGCGCAAAGAATCTTGCAGCCAAGGCGGGCGCCGATCTTTCCGAAATCGGCGGAACCGGCCCCGATGGCCGCATCATCGAGCGCGATGTCAACGCTCTGCTTGACAAGGGCCTGACCGCTCCCATCGCAAATGTCGAGAAGTATCTCGCCGGCGATGCATCCGCTCTGGCCAAGGCCGAGGAAGCCGCTCCCGCAGCCGCTGCTGCAGCCGCCGCTGCTGCTCCCGCCGAGGCTCCCAAGGCCGCTTACACC
>JAFXIE010000092.1 GCA_017533425.1 Clostridia bacterium
CGATCTGCAGGTTATTAGCCATTTTTATCTTTCTCCTTACGGTGTTTTACTTGATTTCATGCAGCTCATACTCACGGCTGCCCATGCCGATCCTTTCCAGTTCCTCCAGCTGGATGAAGGGATCCTTGCCGTGGATGCGCTGCAGCAGATGCCCCTCAGTACCCATCTCATAGCCAACGGGAACGCCGGCAGGCAGGAAATCCTCCACCCGGATGAGATCGAGACAGGCCTGCTCGATGGCGACGATGTCCGTACCTGCGCAGATACCGATATCGGGAACGATATTCGGAGTTGTAAAGCCCCAGCAGTCGCAAAGGATGGTCATATTGGTCAGGAAGTTGATGTAGAAAACATCACCTTTGCCAAAATGCTCAAGACATTTCTGCGTGCAGAGCGCCATGCCCGTCTGAAAATCGCGGTACTGGTTTGCTGTGGCGGTGATGGCACCGGTGGGACAGGACTTGACGCAGTGCTGACAAAGGGTGCAGTCATGAAAATTGTATTTGAACACACCGTTTTCATCAAAATGGCATGCATCGTGATTGCAGTTTGCAATGCATGCATCGCAGTGCAGGCACTTTGCGGCATCCCAGTAGATACCGCCCTCAAGCCCGTGAATCTCGTGACGGGTACGGGTGCTGACGCATCCCATGGCAATGTTCTTCACAGCGCCGCCGTAGCCGCAGACACCGTGACCCTTGACATGGGAGAGATTGACCAGCACGTCCGCATCGGCAATGTGACCGGCAACATCCACGTGGTGGAAAGTCTTGTAATCCACCGTGCGCTCATAGGCGTATTTTTCCGTGCAGCCGCAGGCGGGAACGATGGGGCAGCCGAGGTATTCCTCGGTATAGCCGCGGGCGCGGGCGTTGCCCACCAGCTGGTCGGTGATGAAAACCTTGCCGCCCAGCGCCTTCAGCCGGTCGATGAGGATCTTGACAAACATGGGATGAATGGTGGAATAGCCGATGTTGCGGCCAAGGTGCATCTTGACGGCCACGGTGCGGCCGCGGATGGCATCCTCCGGCAGAAGCTCGGAGAGCATACGGCCGAATTTTGCCGGCAGGGTGGCATCGGCGTCGTAGCGGTCAAAGAGAACGGAGGAGAAGAGAATTTCAGAGGCCATGGTGATATACTTCCTTTCAGGCAAAGATGGAGAGAATGCCGGAGATTCCGTAGGATATGCCGCAGACCACGATGGCGGCCGCCAGCACACCGAGGCAGACGGAGAGGAAGGTGTTCTTCGGCTTAAAATCCAGCAGCGCGGCGATGCCGGTACCCGTCCAGGCGCCGGTTCCGGGCAGGGGAACGGCCACGAAGAGCATCAGCCCCCAAAAGGCATAGCGGGTGACCTTGCCGGACTTGGAAAGCAGCTTCTTTTCGAGCTTTTCGGCGATGGGAGCCAGCTTCGGCCTGCGGCGGAACCAGTTGAAGATGGGGCGCAGCAGGTAGAAAATTGCCGGCACGGGCAGGAGGTTGCCGATGATGGCCAGCAGAAAGCATTCCCAAACGGGAAGACCGGCAATGCATCCGATGGGAATGGCAAGCCGCAGCTCCACAAAGGGACACATGGAGATGATGAATACGGCGATCTCCGGACCAAGGGCGGAGAGGGAATCAAAGAGGGTTTGCGCAAGTTCGTGCATGAATTTACCTCACTTTACGGAATCGCGGCGTCCGCGGAATGGCGCCGCCGGGAACCAGCTTGAACTGATCGCTTTCAGGAGAGAGAAGGCGGATATTTTTGACCACAAAGAGGCTGGTCAGGCAAAGCAGCAGGGCGGTGATGAGCAGCAGCTGCTGTACGCTGCCCAGGGCAATGCCGAGCACCGTAACGCTGCCTTCGCCCACGGCGGCGACATAGCCCGTGCCGGCCAGCTGCCCCAGCAGAGAGGCGGCATTGATCACAATGGTATAGCAGGAAATATAATTGGTGCGGTCGCTCTCCGGCAGGTTGACATAGGCAAGGTTTGCCACGGAAATATTATGTCCTACGCCGATAAAATGCTGCACAAAGCGCACAAGGGTCATCAGCCACAGGTAGTTTGCGCCGGTGACAAAGGCGTAGGGGAGATAGGTGAAGCTGATGAGCAGCGTACCCACCCAGAATACGGTAAACCAGGCATAGCGGGAGAGCTTTTTGCGCCAATAGCCGGTGAAAATGCCGAGGAAGGCAAGATAGCAGATGTTGACCACCGAAATATAGGTGTAGGAAACCTTTGCGGTGTTGAGCAGGTAGTAGTTGAGGTTTGATGCGGTAAGGCCGATGGTGAAATTGTAGAAGAGCACCACAAGCATGGTAATGGCGAACTTCCGGTTGCGCAGGCAGACGGTGAAGATGTTGGAAAGCTTCTGCTTCGGCGGCTCTTCGTAGGGGTATTCCTTGGGAAGGGAAAGGCAGATCGTTTCAAAAATTGCAAGAACAAAGGCAACATAGCGCAGAACGAGGATGACCGTCTTCTCCGCCGGAGAGCCGGAAAGGGCATCGGCCACAAGGCTGCAGAGAAGTGCCGAGCCGCAGGCGGCGATATTGACGAGGATCTGGTTGACGGATAGATACCGGGCGCGGACCTCATCGGGAATGTAGCGCACGTGCCAGGCGGTATAGGCGGGGGAGGAGATGGCATTGAGCATATGGCTCAGGAAGGTCAGAATGATAAAGGCAGTGACGCGGGTGGCATTGTCCGTAATGAAGACGGGTACCAGCGTGATGCCGAGGATGGAGAAAATGTAGTAAAAGAGCCGCATGACGGAGAGGGGGATACGCCTGCGGGGGATACGCGCAAAGATTTTGGCGGAGAAGATGCAGAAAACCGCCGAGATATTCGGGATAAAGGCGATAATGCCCGCATTGACGATATTGATATCATATGCCAGCAGAAAGCCGGTGTAGAACACGCCGGCGGAAAGGGTGTTGATGAAGGCGGTGAGAATGGATGCGCTGATCATCGCAGCCCGGGCGGAGCCGGCGGTATCCTTCAGATTAAAGAGCGCCGGGCCGCGGTGGGCAAAGAGCAGTTTCAGTTTTTTCATAAGCTATCTGTTTCCGTCCTCCGCCGTGCAGATGTAATCCTGCAGGGCGGCAAATTTCTTCTGGCCGATGCCGGGAACCTTGCAAAGATCCTCCGGCCGGGCAAAGGGCCCGTATTGCGTGCGGTAGTCGATGATATCCCGGGCGAGCTTCTCACCGATGCCGGGAAGGAGAATGAGATCGGAAAGTTCGGCGGTGTTGATGTCGATCCGGCCGTCCGCCGGCGCGGAGATGCCGGGCGATGGGGTCGCGGACGGGGCTGAGGGCTGAAGGGCGATGCCGCCGGGAATAGACGCGCCGGCAAAGTAGCCCGCCGCAAATCCGAGGAAGAGAGCCACGAGGCAGAGGGCGAAAATCTGCGGTTTTTTCATGCGTTGCTCCAATGGTTGAATTCCCCTGCGAAGTCTGCTATAATACAACATACAGTTACTAATATGATATTACAGATTGCCAAATATTGCAACCGTTTTTTTGTATTTCAAACCCCTTCTGCGGGCAAAAAATTACTGCGAGGTCGTTATGAAAAAGCTTCTTTCCCTCATGCTGGCTTTGGTCATCCTTTTTGGGTGTGTATCCCCCCTGTCCTGCCTTGCGGCAGCGCCGGAGGTCTCCGCCGAGGCGGTCTATGTGCTGGAGCGCGGATCTGAAAAGATTTTGCTGGACAAGGCGGGCTCGCAGCGCATGTATCCCGCGAGCATCACAAAGCTCATGACCGCCCTCTTGGTGCTGGAAAATGTACCGGCAGAGGATTTTGATACGGAGATCACCGCAAGCCTCGGCGCCGTCACCCATGAAAACCTCAGCGGCTACGGCTCCACGGCGGGCATTCTCCCCGCGGAGAAGCTGACGGTGGACGAGCTTTTCCATTTCCTGCTCATCCAGTCGGCAAACGATGCCGCCAATGTCCTTGCGGAGTATGTTTCCGGCTCTGTAGGTGCTTTTGTCGTCAAGATGAATGCCCGGGCGGCGGAGCTTGGCCTTACCGGCACGCATTTTGAAAATCCCCACGGCGAGCATCACGAAAACCACTACACCTGCGCAAAGGATATCGCAGCGCTGATGAGCGAGATCGTCAAGCACGAGAAATATCTCTCCGTGGCCGCCGTTCGTCAGTATAAGAAGGCGCCCACCAACAAATATAAGCTGGAGCGCATCTTCAACAACACAAACCGCCTCATTAACCCCAACTCCACCTACTACAACGAATATGTCCTCGCCGGAAAGACGGGCACCACCACCCCCGCAGGCTACTGCATCGTCACCTATGCCGAAAAGGACGGGCTGGAGCTGGTGGTCGTTACCCTGAAATCGGGCAAAAATGCCGAAACGGGCGGCGGCATGCAGTTTGATGACCAGAGCGCCCTCTACAAATGGCTCTTTTCCATCTATAAGAATATGCCCATCGTCCCGGCGGATACCCCCATCTGCGAAATCCCTGTCCGCCTCTCGGAGGTCATGGATACCGTCACCCTCATGACGGTGGAGGAGGTGCACGCCGTAGTCAACACCGAGACCTACGATGCCTCCCTCGTCCGGGTGGAGCCGCAGCAGGCGGTGAAGGATCTTGTGCTGGATGCCCCGGTGGATCGGGGACAGAAGGTGGGACTTGCGGATGTCTACTACGACGGTGAGCACTGCGGCACCGTTTCCCTTGCGGCCATCACCGGGGTGGAGCGCTCCGGCTGGCTCTATTTCAAGAATCGCGTCGCGGCCTTCTTCCGGCTGTGGCCGGTGCGCATTCTGATTATCCTGCTCATTGCCGCCGCGATCACCTGGCTTGTCCTGCGGGAGCGCGCCCTGCGCCGCCGCAACCGCGAACTGCGCCTGCGCAGATATCGCTGAAAAAGTAAAAATACCCCTTGCAATTTACAAAACCCTGTGGTATAATATCACGGTTGAAAAGGGGCGGTCCTCTGTCGCGTCACAATTTCTTTAGCGGCATGAACGTCTGCAGTGAAAGGAGGATCATACTATGGACCTCATCAAAGCGCTCACCGAAGAGCAGATTCGAACCGACCTTCCCAAGCTGGAAGTAGGTGCAACGGTTCGCATTCAGGTTAAGGTCAAGGAAGGTAACCGCGAGAGACTTCAGGCTTTCGAGGGCACCATCATCGCCATCAAGCATGGCGGCATCTCCGAGACCATCACCGTCCGCCGTATCTCCTATGGCATCGGCGTCGAGAGAACCTTCCCGGTTAACTCTCCCTCCATCGCCAGCATCGAGATCGTTCGCAAGGGTAAGGTCAGACGCGCAAAGCTCTACTACCTCCGCGACCGTTACGGCAAGTCCGCCCGCCTCAAGGAGTCCCTCTGATCCGGGAAGACCGAAAAGTGCACAAAAAAGTCCCTCCGACCCATGTCGGAGGGACTTTTTTTGCATATATATATTGACAGCAGCAATCGGGGCATGATAGGATAAAAGAAAAAGGGGGAAATCCGAATGAAATGCAGAAGGTTGCTGCCGGTTATATCGGTTTTGCTGCTTTCCTGCGCACTTCTTGCCGGCTGCAGCCGAAATCCCTATGCGGATCTGATCATGGAATGCTATCGGCAGGAAAGAGACGATGTGGTAAAGTACATAAGCTTTACCGATATGTTTCTGGATACCTTCGGCTACGCGCAGGAGGGCAACGCCATCGAATGCGTAAAAAGCTTTCGCCCCCAGGGCAGCTTTAAAAGCCCGTCGATCAACAGTCCGACCACCGGTATTGCCCTTGAATTTATCCGGCGCATCGAAGGAAGAGACTATTACGGCGTCTACGGCTGCACCCTGGAGAGTGGCGAGCGTGCCTATTGCTACCTTCCGTTTTTTGAATCAAGAAATATATATGCATACAGTTTAAGCGAAGCATCCCCCACGCTTGTCTCCGTCAAGGGACTGTGTTATGCGGATTTTAACGGGATCTCCCTTGGCAGCACTGCGGCGGAGGTCATGGCGATCGACCCCGCAGTATATATCGACGATCGCCCCTCCATGTCGGAGGATTATAAGAACCTGAGCTGGATGAGTCTCCATTTGCTGGATGAGGGTATCCTCTACATTTGCTATTCGCGCGAAAGTGAGGATCAGCCCTACCGTGTCAGCGGACTGAGGCTGTACAGAGACTGTGCGCTGCAGGAGCTTTATTCTGCCTGCAGCATCCGTGCACTGGATAATTTCTATGTTTCTCCGGAGGATCGGCCGCCGCGCAGAGATCCTGTGCCCGCCGAGCCGGCCAATAAGCCGGATGTGCTGGGCGATGTGCCGGAAAGGGAAAATGCGATAATTGTCAGCAATGCATATATCCACTTTCTCGTGGAGCGCATGGAAAATCCGGAGCTGCAGCCGGATATCGTTTGGGACTGGGTGCAGGAAAATCCGCGATACGCGCCGGAGCTTCCGCTTTTTGAGTGGGAATCATGGGGATCCGGCGTGTTTTCGGATAGCTACAATCATCAATATGATTTTCGCCCGGTTGAAAATGATGCCTCGCGCAGTCTGTACTATCAGATGGACAGCCTTCATTTTTTATTCCCGCTTGTCAAGGCAAAAGCCTACCGCTTTATCGTCCTTGAGGGGGATGAAATGCATGAGGTCGGCCCCCGCATCTACGCAAGCAAAATCTGGCGCCGGGAGGATTTTAAGGATATTGGCCGGGGGGACACCCTGGCAGCCCTGGCAAAGATCGACTGGACTGCGGAGGCTTATCTGGACCGAAAGGCACGGCCGCTGACCCTCCGAACCTTCCATCTCTGTGAGGATGGGATCCTGGCCTTTGACCTTGCACGGGATGATCCGGATGATCAATTCCGCATCACGAAGAAAACCTTTTGCCCCGGCGGAGACCTTTCTGTGCTGGGCATTCAGCTGCCGGCAAAGGCCGTCATCCAGGAGCCGGATCTTCCGAAGGAGGATGCAAAATGATGCGTAAGGTTTCAATCGGTATCTGTGTGTTTGTTTTGCTTGCGCTGCTTTTCGGCTGCGCCCCGGGCTATGAATCGCAGACCTACTCCGAGCTTCGGGAAGAAAAACAACAGATGGCGCCGGGAAGGCGGTACTATGCCTTTTCCTCCCTGGAGGAGATGGAGGCCTGTATCCTCGGGGAGCCCTATACCAAAGGAAATTTTGCAGAAGGTGCCGTCGAGCGCATTGCGCTTGACGAAATAAAGAGCTATATGCATCAGGAAAAAAACTTTGCCGGCTATGTGCTCGACGCGGCATATGTGCTGGAAGATCAAATGGTCTTCTGGTATGACGCCGACATCCTGCAGGGATTGATCGATACGGGATATGACTACAGACTCATTGTTTTTCGCGATAAACAGACCGAGCTTTCCCGCCTTGCAAAACGGCGGGGCGTCGAACTGACGGAAGAGGGCATGCTCTGGGAGCCGGAGCTTCGGCGCCTAAGCTTTGATACCGACGGTGTCCGTGTGGTGCTCGATGACCTGCCGGATTATATGCTGGATTATGAAAAACTCCTGCCGTATACAAAAATGAAAACCATTGAAGTCCGATCGCAGGACTAAAAAATGCCGCCCTCTGAGGAGGGCGGCATCTCTTTTTTATCCGAGCACCGTACACAAAAGCGGGATGGTGGCAAAGGAAAGCAGTGTGGTCACAAATACGCCGATGGAGGCGGTCTTTTCATCGCCGCCGTATTCCTGGGAGAGAATGACGGCAAATACAGCGCAGGGCATGCCGGCAATGACGGTGCAAACGCCGCGAGCCATATCGCTCATGGGCAGCAGGCTGACCGCGCCGAAGATTATGGCGGGCAGAAGAATGAGCCGCAGCAGGGCGAGAAGGTAGATCTTCCAGTTGAGAAAGAGATCGCGGAGATTGACGCCCGCCAGCACCGTACCGATGACGATCATGGAGAGGGGAATGGTGGTGTTTCCCAGCTGGTGAAGGGTGTCATAGATAAAGCCCTCATAGAGGAAGCGATAAACCGGCTCGGGGAAAATGGGGGAGATGAGGAACAAAAAGAGGCCAAGGAAGGCGGCGGCAGAGCCGGGCGCCAGCAGAAGCTTCCAGCGAAATCCCGTTTCCTCGCCCCGCCGCAGCAGCCACACGCCGAGGGTGTAGCCCAGAGCATTGAAGGGAATATTGAAGAAAACCGCGAGGAAAATGGCATCGGAGGCGGCATCGGGATAGATGGCCGTCAGCACGGGGTAAGCCATGAAGGCGGCATTGGAGAAGACGATCATAAAGCGGAAAACGCCCTCGTACTTCAGCTCGATGCGGCAGAGCTTGACAAAGAGAATGCCGACAAAAAAAGTGAGCACATAGTAGAATGCGGAAACCCCCAGCATCATGGAGCCGGCCTTGAGATCCTCCGGGGAAAAGCGGCGCATAAAGGTGGAGATATACAGGGCGGGCATGGTGACATTGGAGATAAAGGAGGAAAGCTTTGGGCCCACCGTTTGGTCGATAAAGTGCAGACGCTGGGCGCCGAAGCCGATGAGAATGAGCAGCATCAGCAGAAGAAGCTGGTTTGTGATTTCTGCGGACATATAAAAACCTCGCAAAATTTACTTGGAGATATTATAAGCCCTGGCAAATAAAAAAGCAATATTTATTGCAATGGGGCGGGAGATTTGGTATGATAAATAAAAAATCAGCAGGAGGGAGCCGGAAAATCAATGCGCATTGTCATTGCCATGGACAGCTTTAAGGGAAGCCTTTCCTCGCCGCAGGCAGGCCACGCCGTTCGTCGGGGCATATTGCGGGCGTGTCCGCAGGCGGAGTGCGTCCTGCTGGGGCTTGCCGACGGCGGCGAGGGCACAGCGGAGATCCTCTGCGCAGCCCTTGGCGGCGAGATGGTGCGCACCCGCGTGACGGGTCCCCTCGGAGAGCCCGTGGAGGCGGCCTGGGGCTATGTCGAGGCGCGTGGGCTTGCCATCGTTGAGATGGCGGCTGCCGCCGGATTGCCCATGGTGCCGCCGGAGCGGCGGGATCCTATGCGGACAACCACCTTCGGCGTGGGTGAACTCATTTGCGAGGCCATCGCGCGGGGCGCCACAGAGCTTGTCATCTGCCTTGGCGGCAGTGCCACCAATGACGGCGCCCTGGGGGCGCTGACCGCCCTCGGCGGCCGCTTTTTTGATGCGGAGGGACAGCCGGTGGGCATTTTCGGTGCGGACATGTGCCGGGTCGCGCGGGCAGATTTCGCAGGGCTTAATCCGGCGCTGCGCGGGGTGAAAATCCGGCTTGCCTGCGATGTGGAAAACCCGCTGTGCGGCTCTGTCGGTTCCGGGGCGGATAACAGCTATGCGGATGCCTATTTCCCCATTCTGCCCGGCGCCATGTCCCTGGAGGAGGCCATGAAGGCGGAAAATGCCGCCGAAAACCTCGCCCGTACGGCGGAACAGGCGATGCGGCTGTGGCTTGCCGCACGGAAGAGATAAAGGAGAAAGAAATATGGATAAAATCTGGGAGGAAATGGCTGCGGCGGCGCAGGCGGTTTTTCGCGCGCGGCGCATCTCCGAATATGTCACCTGCGGTGAGGTGGCGGCGGCGGTCTGCTCAAAATCCGGCCGCATTTATACGGGCATCTGCATTGATACCTGCTCAACCCTGGGTATCTGCGCGGAGCGCAACGCCATTTTTAACATGATCACCTGCGGTGAGCATGAAATCGACAAGGTGCTCTGCATCCTGCCGGACGGTTCGGTGGGCGGCGCGCCCTGCGGCGCCTGCCGGGAGCTCATGGTGCAGCTCATGGCCGGAAACTATCGGGATATTGAGATCATGATGGATTATTCCACCGGCCGCATCGCAAAGCTCGGGGAGCTTACCCCGGAATGGTGGATCAAATAGCCTGCACGGATGTGCTTTGGTTTTTCCTGAAGTGAGGTGATTACATTTGGATATGATACTTGAATATATAAAGAATACATATGCCCCTGTATCGGTGATCCTCTACGGCTCGTATGCGGACAAGACAAACAATCTGAACAGCGATTTTGACGCGCTGGTCATTTCTGCAAGCCATCCGCAGTATCATGATACATCCCTTGTCGGGGGAATTTTGCTCGATGTATTTGTATACCCGGCAGAGTATTTTGACGGCGCCTTTGACTGCGCCGATTTCGTTCAGATCTGCGATGGCAAGGTCGTTATGGACACGGAAAACCGGGGCGCAGATCTGCAGGCTAAGGTGCGCACTTATCTGCAAAGTCGACCCCCAAAAACCGAGGATGAGGTTCGTGCGAGTGTTGATTGGTGCGTAAAGATGTTCGATCGAGCCAAAAGAGGCGATGCGGAAGGAATGTATCGTTGGCATTGGCTTTTGACCGATAGCCTGGAGATTTTTTGTGATGTTGTTGGCAAACCCTATTTTGGCCCCAAAAAGACGCTGATTTGGATGCGAAAAACCTATCCGGAAGCCTTTGCTTGCTGCGAAAAGGCGCTGAAGAGCTTTGATATGGAAAGCCTGGAGGCTTGGGTGCAGTGCATCCGGCAACACTTATAAAGATTTTACAAAGAAAAAACCGGCCTGTGAAAGCTCACAGGCCGGTTTTATGCTTCTTTTCTCGCAAATCAGCTCAGCAGGCTGAGGATGAATGCATTGAGCAGGAAGGCGATGGAGACGAAAACGGTGATCTTGGAAAGGCGCTCGTCCCATGCGGTGGACTTGGCCTTGTTGCCGATGAGGGAATCGGCGGCGCCGGTGATGGAGCCGAGGCGCTCGCTCTTGCCGCTCTGGAAAATGATGGTGCCGATGAGGAAGAGGGCGAGAACAACCTCAAGAATGGCGAGAATCAGAACAAGAGTATTCATCTTTGGTCAATTCCTTTCTAAAAAATCGGGCTTAATGGAGGATCAGGGTAGAACCGTCCATCTCGTCGGGCTTTGCAAGACCCAGCAGATCGAGAATGGTGGGGGCGATATCGCAGAGCTTGCCGGAGCGAAGCTTGACATCGGCGCCGGTGACCACAAAGGGCACGGGATTGAGGGTGTGGGCCGTCAGGGGAGAGACACCGTCATCCTCAAGCATCTGATCGGCGTTGCCGTGGTCGGCGGTGATGAGGCAGATGCCCGCCGCGGCGGCGACGGCATCCACGATGCGGCCGACGCAGGCGTCCACCGTTTCAACGGCGCTGACAGCGGCGCTGAAGATGCCGGTGTGGCCGACCATGTCGCAGTTGGCAAGGTTTGCGATGATGCAGTCATATTCCTGGGAGGCGATGCGGCGGCAAACCTCGTCGGTTACCTCCACGGCGCTCATCTCCGGCTGCAGGTCGTAGGTCGCGACCTTGGGGGAGGGGATGAGCACGCGATCCTCGCCGGGGAATACCTGCTCCACGCCGCCGTTGAAGAAGAAGGTGACGTGGGCGTATTTTTCCGTTTCTGCAATGCGGAGCTGACGCATGCCGCAGGCGGAAACGTACTCGCCGAGGGTGTTTTTCAGATCCTGGGGCTTGAAGGCCACATCGACATTGGGCATCGTGGCATCATACTGGGTGAAGCACACGAAGTGGGGCAGCACGGCGCCGCCCTTGCGCTCAAAGCCGTCAAAATCGGGATCAACCAGGGTACGGGTGATTTCGCGGGCGCGGTCGGGACGGAAATTGAAGAAAATGACGGAATCGTCGGAGCTGATGCCGGCGTTGTTTGCGCAGACGGTGGGCTCGACAAATTCGTCGGTGACGTCGGAGGCGTAGGAGGCCTCCATGGCGGCCACAGGATCCTCGTTAAAGTCGCCCTGACCGAGGACGATCGCGTCGTAGGCGCGGGAAACGCGCTCCCAACGCTTGTCACGATCCATGGCGTAGTAGCGACCCATCAGGGTGGCAACGGTGGCACCGTATTCGCCGCATTTCTCCACAAGCTCCGCCACGAAATCCTTACCGGAGGTGGGGGAAACGTCGCGGCCGTCCAGGAAGCCGTGCACAAAGACGCGGGAAATGCCCTTGTCGTGTGCCATCTTCAGCAGGGCGTAGAGATGACCGTTGTGGCTGTGAACGCCGCCGTCGGAGAGAAGCCCCATGAGGTGCAGGGCAGAATCCTTGGCAATGCAGTTGTCCATAGCGGCCACAAGGGCGGGATTCTCAAAGAAGCCGCCGTCGGCGATCTCCTTGGTGATGCGGGTCAGCTCCTGATAGACCACGCGGCCGGCGCCGATGTTGGTGTGTCCAACCTCGGAGTTGCCCATCTGTCCCTCGGGGAGGCCAACATCCATGCCGGAGGCACCGAGGCTGGTCTTGGGGGAGGCTGCAAAAATGCGGTCAATGTTCGGAGTGTTCGCAGAGAAGATCGCGTTGCCGACCTCGGAGGGATTGATGCCGAAGCCGTCTAAGATCAATAAAACGATGGGATTTTTCAAGGGAAATCGCACCTTTCCTTTGCCTTTTAGGCAACGTGATAGAGATTACTGATTGGCAGCGTGAACGATCTCTGCAAAGTCTTCGGCCTTGAGGGAGGCGCCGCCGATCAGACCGCCGTCGACGTCGGGCTTGGAGAGAAGCTCGGCGGCGTTGGAGCCCTTCATGGAGCCGCCGTAGAGGATGGAAACGGCACGGGCAACACGGGCGCCGTACTTTGCGCGGACAAAGGCACGGATGAGGTTGCAGATCTCCTGCGCCTGGTCGGCGGTGGCAGTCTTGCCGGTGCCGATGGCCCAGATGGGCTCGTAGGCGATGACGATCTTCTTCATGGCAGCGGCATCGATGCCCTGGAGAGCCATCTTCAGCTGGGTGGTGATGACTTCGCGGGTGACATCATACTCGCGCTCGGTCAGGCTCTCGCCCACGCAGAGGATGGGACGCAGGCCGGCGGCGGAAGCGGCGAGAACCTTCTTGTTGACGATCTCGTTGGTGTCGCCGAAGTACTGACGGCGCTCGCTGTGGCCGATGATGACATACTTGATGCCGAGGGAGGAGAGCATCTCGGCGGAAACCTCACCGGTGAAGGCGCCGGAGGGCTCGAAATGCAGGTTCTGGGCGCCGACGGAGATGCGGCAGCCACGGGAGGCCTTCAGAGCGTTGGGAAGGTCAACAAAGGGAACGCAGACAACGGTCTCACACCACTTGGTGCGCTGGATGAGGGGACGAAGCTCATTGATGAGGGCGCGGGTCTCGGCGGGGGTCTTGTTCATCTTCCAGTTGCCGGCGATGATGGTCTTGCGATAAGCACGGTTCATGACAGTGTTCTCCTTAGAAATGGATAGTTATTGTTAATATTTCTGTCCGGAGGCCTCTGCGTGAGACCTCCGGAAGGGTTCGACTTCGATTTGCGGGGTTAAGGATTACTTGTCCTGCAGGCAGGCGATGCCAGGC
>JAFXIE010000093.1 GCA_017533425.1 Clostridia bacterium
CATGCAGTCCTACGACTTCTACTACCTCTTTAAGGAATATGGCTGCAACATGCAGTTCGGCGGCAACGACCAGTGGAGCAATATGCTGGGCGGCACCGAGCTCATCCGCAAGAAGCTCGGCCGCGATGCCCACGCCATGACCATCACCCTGCTTCTCAACTCCGAGGGCAAGAAGATGGGCAAAACCGCCTCCGGCGCCGTTTGGCTCGATCCCAACAAGACCAGTCCCTTCGACTTCTTCCAGTACTGGCGCAATATTGACGATGCCGACGTGCTCAAGTGCCTGCGCATGCTGACCTTCCTGCCCCTGGAGCAGATCGACGAGATGGACACCTGGGAGGGCGCCCGCTTAAACGAGGCCAAGGAGATCCTTGCCTACGAGCTGACCGCCCTGGTTCACGGCACCGAGGAGGCCGAAAAGGCCAAGGCTGCCGCCCGCGCCATCTTCGGCGGTGCCGGCGATGCGGAGAATATGCCCTCCACCACTCTCTGCGATGACAATTTCACCGACGGCACCATCGGCCTGCTTTCCCTGCTGGTTGCCTGCGGTCTCGCCCCCTCCAACGCCGAGGCTCGCCGCCTCGTGCAGCAGGGCGGCATCGAGGTGGACGGCCAGAAGTGCACCGATCCCCGTGCAACCTTTGAAAAAACCTTCTTTGATGGCGGCAAGGTTATCAAAAAGGGCAAAAAGGTCTTCCACAAAGCCACCCTCTAAAGAGAAATATCTGTCAAAAATTGCCGAAAAGGGCTTCCCTTTTCGGCAATTTTGTGTTATACTGTCAGACAGCGAAAACATAAACCCCGGTGTGATGCTTTGTTCGGTACCGAGAGACCGGAAAGATTTTCATGCGGCGGAAATTCCTCCGCCGAGCGCCCCCGGTGATGTGAAGATCCTGTCCGGCTGCATTTCTGCCGGATATTTTTTTGCCCATATGTTCCCGTATTTGATTGCGAAAGCATGAAAATAAAATTTTTTGGAGGATTGTACAAGGTATGAAAATGATCTACAATGTGCAGGACAAGCCCAAGTTCGGTCAGATGATCGTCTTTGCCCTGCAGCAGGTGCTGGCCATCCTGGCTGCCACCATCGCCGTGCCCGCCATCGTCGGCAACGGTATGACCGCTTCCGCGGCTCTCTTCGGTGCCGGTGTCGGTACCATCGTCTATCAGCTCTTCACCAAGTTTAAGAGCCCCGTCTTCCTCGGCTCTTCCTTCGCCTTCATCGGCTCCATGCTCGCCGCCTTCGCCGGTGCGGTTTCCGCCCAGGCCGGCTTCGCGGGTCTCATCCTCGGCGCCGCCTTCGCCGGTCTCGTCTATGTTGTCATCGCCCTCATCGTCAAGATCGCCGGCGTCAAGTGGATCAACAAGCTCATGCCCGCCGTTGTTATCGGACCCACCGTTGCCCTCATCGGTCTGTCCCTGGCCGGCGCCGCCGTTAAGGATGTCTTCTCCTACGGCACCCAGGACGGTAACGGCTCCTTCGTGATGTCCACCCCCATCTGGGCTTCCTTCATCTGCGCCATGGTCACCCTCGCCGTTGTTATTCTCTGCTCCACCTACGGCAAGAAGATGATCAAGCTCATCCCCTTCATCATCGGCATCCTTGCCGGCTATGTTGTGGCCGTTATCTTCACCCTCTGCGGCATCCCCGTCATCGATTTCTCCGTTTTCGAGAATCTGAAGATCGTTGCTCTGCCTGAGTTCACCTTCCTCACCGCCCTCAAGGGCGTCAAGGAGATCGACGCTTCCTACATCGCCACCGTTGCCGTGGCCTATGTTCCCGTTGCCTTCGTGGTCTTTGCCGAGCACATCGCCGACCACAAGAACCTTTCCTCCATCATCGAGAAGGATCTGCTGGAGGAGCCCGGTCTGCACCGCACCCTCCTGGGCGACGGTGTCGGCTCCTTCGTCGGCGCCTTCTTCGGCGGCTGCCCCAACACCACCTACGGTGAGAGCGTCGGCTGCGTCGCCATCACCCGCAACGCCTCCGTCATCACCATCACCACCGCTGCCATCATGAGTATCATCATCTCCTTCTTCGGACCCTTCGTGGCCTTCCTGGATTCCATCCCCGGCTGCGTCATGGGCGGCGTGTGCATCACCCTCTACGGCTTCATCGCGGTTTCCGGCCTGAAGATGATCCAGAAGGTTGACCTCAACCAGAACAAGAACCTCTTCGTGGTCGCCTCCATCCTCATCCCCGGCATCGGCGGCATGGCCATGGCCATCGGTAAGGTCACCCTCACCGCCATCGCCTGCGCCCTCATCCTCGGCATTCTCGTCAACCTCATGCTCTCCCCCAAGAAGGACGAGGTTGAATAATTCCTGACCGCGCAAACCTTCAGGAGCCCGGATCTTTCCGATCCGGGCTCTTTTTTCGACCTCTTTTTTGCCCGGCGTCTGCTACAATGGGAAAAAAGAGGAGGCCGGTCGCGTGGAGATCTTTGCGGATGTGCTGTTTTTGATCAATTTCATACTGAACTGGCTCATCCTGCGCATCACCGCCCGGGCGGGCGGTGCGCAGCTTTCCCTCTGGCGCACGGGGCTTTCCGCCGGGGTCGGCGCCCTTGGGGGCATGGGGCTTCTGCTGCTCGCGGCGCCCCTCCTGCCCGGATTCTTTGCAAAGCTTTTGCTCTGCGCCGCCATGTGCCTCATCGCCTTCGGACGGCGGGGATTTCTGCGGAACGGACTTCTGTTTTTGCTGGTTTCCTTTCTCTTCGGCGGCGGGATATGGGCCATTTCCCTGCTCTTTGGCGGGGAGATCCGCCGGGTGGGCGGAATTTCCTACGCGGAGCTTTCCCTGCCGATGCTGCTGCTCGCCGCCGGGGT
The DNA here is from genome assembly GCA_017533425.1 of Clostridia bacterium. Lineage (GTDB taxonomy): Bacteria > Bacillota > Clostridia > Oscillospirales > QAMX01 > RGIG1911. Next base: position 2,830 of record JAFXIE010000093.1, read on the forward strand.
TCTCTACGGCCTGCTTTCCCTGCTTGCGGGGCTTTGGGTTTCCCGGGCAGGCACCGGGCGGACGCTGCGCATCCGCTGCGAGGCGTCCGGCCGCACGGCCGTCTTCACCGCCCGGCAGGACAGCGGCTGCTGCCTGCGGGATCCCGTGAGCAATGCCCCCGTTATCCTCGCGGAGGAGAATCTCCTTTCCTGCCTCTTCTCTGCGGACACCCTGCGGGTGCTGCGCAGCACCCGGGAGGCCGGCGCCACCGCTTTGACGGAGCTTCCGGAGGCCGATCGCCGGCGCTTCCGGCTCATCCCCTGCCGCACGGTCACCGGGCAGGGGCTGCTGCCCGCCTTTCGCCCCGACCGGCTGACGGTGGACGGGCAGGAGGCCGCCGCCCTGGTGGCCATCTGCCCCGCTGCCCTTTCGGACATGGGAGCTCAGGCCATCGTCGGCGAGCTTTGACGGAAAGAGGAGGAACCACAAATGCATTTCTGCACCCTTTTCCGCGCCCTGCGGGCGCTGATCTTCCGGCGGCTGCCCGGCCGCGGGGTTTATTACATCGGCGGGGCGGACACCCTGCCGCCGCCCCTCTCCCCCGAGGAGGAGGCCTATCTGCTCTCCTGCCTCGGCGACGGCCGGGCGCGGGTTCGGGATCTGCTCATTGAGCACAACCTGCGGCTGGTGGTCTACATTGCCAAAAAATTTGAGAACACCGGCATCAACATCGAGGATCTCATCTCCATCGGCACCATCGGCCTCATCAAGGGGGTCAACACCTTCCGGCCGGAGAAAAATATCAAGCTCGCCACCTATGCCTCCCGCTGTATTGAGAACGAAATTCTCATGCATCTGCGAAAAACCGCCGCCCAGCGCACGGAGATCTCCATCGACGAGCCGCTGAACTGCGATGCCGACGGCAATGAGCTGCTGCTCTCCGACATTCTCGGCTGCGACGACAGCGAGGCTCTGCGTCCCCTGGAGGAGCAGGACGACCGGCGGCTGCTGCGGGGGGCGGTGGAGCGCCTGTCCGAGCGGGACCGCACCATCATCGAAATGCGCTACGGTCTGCGCGGCGGGCGGGAAAAGACCCAGAAGGAGGTGGCCGCCTGCATGGGCATTTCCCAGTCCTACATCTCCCGCATCGAAAAGCGCATCCTCGCCCGGCTGCGGCGGGAGCTTGGGCGGGGGCTTTAGTTGACATTCCGGCGGGCAGAGAGTATAATCTTCCTGTGAAATTTATGCCGACAGGAGGAAACCGTGCCGTGCCCGACAAGAAAATGCTTCTCATCGTCAATCCGACCTCCGGTCAGAAGAAGATCCTTCCCCAGCTGCCGACGGTTTTCAAAATCCTTTCCGCCGGCGAACACGACCTTTATCTGAAATTTACCTCCGCCCGCGGAGATGCCACGGAATATGTGCGCACCCTCGGTGCGGACTTTGATACGGTGGTCTGCGCCGGCGGCGACGGCACCCTCAACGAATGCGTTACCGGCCTGATGGCCCTCCCGCCCGACCGGCGGCCGAAGATCGGCTACATTCCCTGCGGCAGCACCAACGATTTTGCCGCCTCCCTCAAGCTGCCGACGGAAATTCTCGCCGCGGCGGAACGCATCGCCGCCGGAAACTCCAAAAGGCTGGATGTGGGCGCCTTCGGCGACCGGTATTTTACCTACACCGCCTCCTTCGGCGCCTTTACCGAGAGCTCCTACAACACGCCCCAGTCCCTGAAGAATGTGCTCGGCCACCTTGCCTATATTCTCGACGGCATCAAGAGCATTACCTCCATCCGCTATACCGAGCTCTCCGTCTCTTCCGACGGGGATACCCTCTCCGGCAAATACATTTTCGGCGGCATCTGCAATTCCACCTCCATGGGCGGCGTGATGAAGCTCAAGGGCGACCAGGTGGACTTCTCCGACGGTCTTTTTGAGCTGCTGCTCATCCGCTATCCGAGAAGTGCCGCCGAGCTTGCCCGCATCATCCAGGCGGTGACCACCTGCACCTTCGACGGCGATCTTGTTTCCTTCCGCCACTGCCGGGAGGCGCAGTTTACCATGAAGGAGCCCACCCCCTGGACCATCGACGGGGAATTCGGCGGACGGGTGGAGGAAATCTGCGTGAAAAATCTCCCCGGCGCCATGGATATGATTCTCTAAAGCCTTTTTCAAAAAAACAGGCTCGGCCGATTTGATCTGCCGTGCCTGTTTTTTTGCCCCCGCCCTACGAAAAACCCGACGATCTCTACGGAAATCCGTAGGGATTGCGTCCCCGACTGTCCGAAACCTTGCCTCTCCCCCTGGGAGAGGTGGCCGAGCAGAGCGAGGCCGGAGAGGGAAATTTGCAAGCCCTCTCAGTCGGCTTCGCCGACAGCTCTCCCGGAGGGAGAGCCAAGAGGGAGAGAAAAGCCTTGCGGAATACTTGTAGGGGCGGCAATCTGCTGCCCGCATTTACCAATAAATCGATATACGGATAACAAAGAAGGGGCTTTCGTACCTTTCTTACGGAAGAAAGGTACCCCA
>JAFXIE010000094.1 GCA_017533425.1 Clostridia bacterium
GAATAGAACCAGCCGCGGGTCTGATCCACCGCCTCGGAGATAAAGTCCGCGGGGAAATTTTCCTCGAACTTATCCTTGTTTTCAAAGGGATAATGCCACTGGGCAAAGGGCATGGCGCCGGAGTCAAACCAGCAGTCGATGACCTCTTCCACGCGCTTCATCTCGCCGCCGCATTCGGGGCAGCGCAGGGTGACGGCATCGATATAGGGACGGTGGAGCTCAATGTCCTCCGGGCAGTTGTCCGACATGGACTTCAGCTCCGCAATGGAGCCGACGGAATGGATATGGCCGCAGGAGCACTGCCAGATATTGAGAGGTGTGCCCCAATAGCGGTTGCGGGAAATGCCCCAATCCTGCACGTTTTCCAGCCAGTCGCCGAAGCGGCCGCGGCCGATGGACTCGGGAATCCAGTTGATGGTCTTATTGTTTTCAATCAGGCGCTCCCGCACCGCGGTCATCTTGATAAACCAGGACTCGCGGGCATAATAAATGAGAGGCGTATCGCAGCGCCAGCAATGGGGATAGCTGTGTTCAAATTCCAGCACGCGGTAGAGCAGGCCGCACTCCTTCAGCGCCTTGAGAATGAGGGGATCGGCCTGCTTGCAGAAGGTGCCGTCCCAGGGAGTGCCGCCGGTCATTTCGCCGGCGCCGTTGACCATCTGCACAAAGGGCAGATCATAGGCGCGGCCGACCTGAGAGTCGTCCTCACCGAAGGCGGGGGCAATGTGGACAACGCCGGTACCGTCGGTCAGGGTGACATAGTCGGCACAGGTCACATAGAAAGCCTTGCGGTCGGGCTTTGCATAGGCAAAGAGGGGTTCGTATTCCTTAAATTCCAGATCCTTACCCACATAGCGCTCCAGAATCTCAGCCTCACCGACAACGGTGGAGACCAGAGCCTCGGCCATGTAGTATACGGTGCCGTCCTCCGCCTTCAGCTTGACATAGCTCTCGCGGGGATTGACGCAGAGGGCCACATTGGAGGGCAGCGTCCAGGGGGTGGTGGTCCAGGCGAGGATATAGGCCTCCTCACCCTTGACCTTAAAGCGGACAATGCAGGACTTTTCCTTGACATCCTTATAGCCCTGGGCAACCTCATGAGAGGACAGGGGGGTTCCGCAGCGGGGGCAGTAGGGAACGATCTTGTAGCCCTTGTAGAGCAGACCCTTTTCAAAGATCTGCTTGAGCGCCCACCACTCCGATTCGATAAAATCGTTGTGATAGGTGACATAGGGATCGTCCATATCCGCCCAGTAGCCGACGGTGGAGGAGAAATCCTCCCACATGCCCTTATACTTCCAAACGCTTTCCTTGCACTTGGTGATAAAGGGCTCCAGACCGTATTCCTCGATCTGCTCCTTGCCGTCAAGACCCAGCAGCTTCTCAACCTCCAGCTCCACGGGCAGGCCATGGGTATCCCAACCGGCCTTACGGGTGACCTTACAGCCCTTCATGGCGTGGTAGCGGGGGATCATATCCTTAATCACGCGGGTGAGCACATGGCCGATATGGGGCTTGCCGTTGGCCGTGGGAGGTCCGTCATAGAAGGAATAGACCTCTCCCCCCTCGCGCTGCTCGATGGAACGCTCAAAAATGCGTCTTTCCTTCCAGAAGCGTTCAACTTCCTTTTCACGATCCTTAAAATTCAGATCGGTGGATACTTCCTTATAAAGCATAATACCTCCAAAATACTTAAAAATGCCCCGTCCCGTGAACAGGACGAGGCATTTTGATGCTCGTGTTATAAACCACCCATTCTGCATACTACAGACGATCCGGATAACGGCGGACAGCCGCCCGGGCTTACTTACATTTCGGCACGGGGCTCGGGGGTGATCTTCACACCGCCGGGATGCGCAGGCTTGCACCAGCCGCCTGCTCTCTGAAGCGCTCCCATGCGCGGGCTACTCTCTCCGTCAACGCTTTGCTTGTGTATAATATATAGAATGCGGAAGAAATTACTTGTTGAAGAGACCCATCAGGTCGCCCCAGCCGTCATCACTGTCGCCGCCTTCGGTCTTCGCGGCGGGATTGGCCTGGGGAGCGCCCTGGTTGTCAAAACCGGTGGCAACGATGGTGATGCGAACCTCGTCCTCCATGTTCTCATCCACAGCAAAGCCGAAGATGACGTTGGCATCGGGGTTGGCATTCTTGGTGATGAAGTTGGTGGCATCGTCCACCTCGTCGAGACCGAGGTCGCTGGAGCCGATGATATTGATGAGAATACCCTTGGCGCCGTCGATGGAGGTCTCCAGCAGGGGGCTGTAAACAGCCATCTGCGCGGCGATCATGGCCTTGTCCTTGCCCTGTGCCTTGCCAAGACCCATGTGGGCATAGCCGGCATTTTTCATGATGGCGCAGACATCGGCAAAGTCGAGGTTGATGATACCGTCGATGGTGATGAGGTCAGAGATGGAGCTGATGGCCTGGCGAAGAACATCGTCGGCGATCTCAAAGGCGTTCTTGAAGGTGATCTTCTGATCGGTCACGTTCTTCAGGCGCTCGTTGGGGATGACAACGAGGGAGTCAACCTTGGAGGAGAGCTCCTCAATGCCGGCGAGGGCATTGGTCATTCTGCGGGAGCCTTCGAAAGCGAAGGGCTTGGTCACGACGCCGACAACGAGGGCATCGTTCTTGCGGGCAATGTCAGCAACGATAGGAGCAGCACCGGTACCGGTACCGCCGCCCATGCCGGCAGCGAGGAATACCATATCGGTATCCTTGGCAAGAGCCTCGATCTGCTCGATATTCTCCTCCGAGGATTTTCTGCCCTTCTCGGGATCCGCGCCTGCGCCGCGGCCGCCGGTCTGCTTAACACCGATCTGGACCTTGGTCGCTGCCTTGGACTTATCCAGCACCTGAATATCCGTATTGACGGCGACAAACTCCGCGCCCTTCATACCGCTGTCGATCATGCGATTGACGGCGTTGTTGCCGGCGCCACCGACACCGATTACCTTGATTTTAACATCGCTCATTTCAAGTCCTGCCTTCCTTATGATACGAAATTTTACGCAAGATGCGCATTCCTTTTCAGTTTAATAACAACATTATAACCTAAATGTTTCAATATTTCAACAGGAAATACAAAAAAATATCCGGTATTTTCTGCTTTTTTATCCGTCGGAGGAAGATTCCATCCCGATTTTACCCCTCCGGAGTGGGCTCCGGGCTCACCGTGGGGGTCGGCGAGGGGGCTGCCGCCGCCGGGAGGAAGCGGTAATCCTCCCCCGTCATATCCAGCACGCCGGCGGAGTCCTCCGGCAGCTCATCGAGGATTTTTCCGAGGGCGCGGATCTTCCGGTCGGTGCGTGTGCCCGCAAGACCGAGACGGATCTCCACCTTGCCCATATAGGTCGCCGTCACATCATAGGCGCCGGAGAGGGTGATGGAATCCACCGAATGCAGAAGGCCGTGCTCCCGAAGCACGCGGAAGATCTCCCGCAGGGTGTCCTCCTGCCGGGAAATCTCGCAGCGCACCGGCTCGCCGGGAATTGCCTCCGTCACGGTAACTCCCGTCACCACGGCAGCATCACCGGGTGCAGCCGACCGCTCCAGCACCTTGCCCTCGGGGTCGATGAGGACATATGCGCCGCCATCGGCGATGGCGGCTGCCGCCTCCGTCTCCGAGAGGGTGATGACCAGGGTCTTTGGCAGCCTGCGGGTCAACCGCACACTTCCCACATAGGGAAGCTCCCGGCAGAAATCCTCCTGCACGGAGAATTTATTGAAGAAATAGAGGTTATCGCCCTTGGACAGGCCGGTGGCATTGATGATATCCGTTCGGGAATACCTGGTAGTTCCCACGATCTCGTACTGCTCCAGCCGGAAGAAGACCGTAACACCGCCAAAGACCGCAAGCAGGATCACCAGAGCAGATACAATCGCATACACCGCACCGAAGCTGCGGCGCGAACGGCGCACAGCCCGGGCTGCTCCTCTCCTTTTGGCGGTTTTCTTTGGCATATTTTCTACATTCCTGACTTTCCGCCTTCCTCCTCCCCCGCCACCCGGCGGATGGAGGCTCCGGCTTGATTTAGTAATTGTATCACATTTTCATAGCCTCTGTCTATATGTGAAACGTGAAAGAGGGTGCTTTCCCCCTCCGCGGCAAGGCAGGCCACGCACAGCGCAGCCCCCGCCCGCAGATCACAGGCGCAAACCTCGCATCCGCAGAGCCTCGGCACACCGCAGACCACCGCCGTGCGCCCCTCCGTGCGGATATTTGCGCCCATGCGAACAAGCTCGGATACATGCCGGAAGCGGCTGTCGAAAATATTCTCTACAAAAATGGAAACCCCCTCGCTCTTTGCAAGGGTTGCCATCAGTATTGCCTGGGCATCGGTGGGAAAGCCCGGATAGGGCTGCGTTCGTATGACCTCGCCGCCCCGCAGGCGCCCGGTGGAGCGTACCCGCAGACCGCCTCTTTCCCGATCGATCCGCACGCCGGCCCGGCGCAGAGACCGGCATACCGTGGCCACCGTTTCCTCCTCTGCCTCATCGAGAAAAAGATCTCCCCCGGCGGCAGCTGCCGCGCACAGCCAGGTAGCGGCCACTATCCGGTCAGGCATGATACGGATATGCGCCGGATGCAGAGGCCTTCCGCCCCGGATCTCTATGGTTTCGCTGCCTGCGCCAAGAATACAGGCACCGGCCGCATTTAAAAACTCCTGCAGATTTCGGATCTCCGGCTCCCGCGCCGCATTGCGGATGCGGGTTGTGCCCGGAATCGCGCAGGCCGCAAGCATGGCATTTTCCGTGGCGCCGACGCTGGGAAATGCAAGGTGTACATCCCCCGCCCGGGGATGCTCCACCCGCGCCGTCAGCCGGCCGCCCTCCTCGGAAATGGAGATTCCCAGCTCCCGCAGGGCGTCGATATGCAGATCGATGGGTCTCGGCCCCAGCTCGCAGCCCCCGGGATAGCTCATTTCGCACCGCCCGCAGGCGGCAAGGATGGCTCCGAGGAAAAAGACCGAGGAGCGCATTCTGCGCATCAGCCCATCAGGGATATCGTGGGCGGTCAGCGACGAGGCATCCACATACAGCGACGCGCCCTCCCTGCGCACCTTCGCTCCAAGGTGCCGCAGAATGGAAATCGCCGTACGCACATCGGATAAATCCGGCACGTTGTCGATCCGGCTCTCTCCCCGGCACATGACCGCAGCAGCCATAATGGGCAGAACGCTGTTTTTTGCACCCTGTACCCGCAGATGTCCCCCCAAGGGGTGGCCGCCTTCAATAATAAAGCGATCCTTTTCCGTCATTTCACACAAGCCCTCCTCTCTGCACCCAAAAAGGGCACAGCCTGCATGACATTCTATGCCGATATCCGAGGGTATGTGTTAAATAAGTGGGTTTATTTTCCTGTTTTCTTCGTCTTCTCCGCGAGAAGCTCCAGCAGGATCTGCCAGATGCGCTCCTCCGCATCCCATACGGCCATGCCGTGTGCGCCCCTGCGCATCTCCGCCCGGCGGGCATCGTCATCCAGCAGCGCGCGCACCCGCGCATAGAGCAGCGCCCCGCTGCAATCTTTTTCGAGAATAACCTCCGCCGCCCCGCCGGCCTCCAGAGCCCGGGCATTCTTTTCCTGATGGTTTTCCGCCACATTGGGGGAAGGCACGATGATCGCGGGAATGCCCGCGCAGCAGACCTCCGTCATGGTCATGGCGCCGGCACGGCAGAGGATGAGATCCGCCCCCTGCATGACCTCGCCGAGATTCTGAATATATTCCCGCACCTCGGTATTCTCCCGGTGGATATTTCTCTCCTCCAGAAGTCCCGGGAACCACTTGATGCCAAAGCGTCCGGTGGCATGGATATGCAGGTAGGAGGTGTCCTTTGCAGCGCAGGCAAAATAATCGGCCATGATGCGGTTCATCTCTCTTGCACCGAGGGAGCCCCAGGCGGAAAGCACCACCGGCATATCCTTCGGAAGGCCGTATTTTTCCCGCACTTCCTCCCGTTTCAGCGTCATATCCGCCGTGATGGGATTTCCCGTCCAAATGGGCTTATCCGGCTGGGCAAAGGCGCTGCGTGCCGCCTCAAAGCCCAGCAGTATGCGGTCACAATGCTTTTCCAGGGCTCGCGTCGTCTTCCCGGCCAGAGCATTGGATTCATGAATGATGGTGGGAATACCCATGGCATCTGCGGCACGAAGAAATGGGAAGCAGGCATAGCCGCCGGTGCCGAATACAGCATCCGGCTTGAATTCCTTCAGGATTTTCTTAGCCGCCGGAATGGCGTTGAGGGTATAGACCGCTGTCTTTGCGTTGTACCAAAGGGCCTTCGGGGTCAGCTTTCGTGACATGCCCTGCATGGAGATGGTTTTGATATCAAAGCCTGCGGCGGCCACCAACCGCTCCTCCATGCCGCCGCGGGAACCGCCGAAGAGGATCTCCGCCTCCGGCTTTCTGCGGCGGATGCCGGCCGCAATGGCGAGGGCCGGGTTGATATGCCCCGCGGTGCCACCGCAGGAAAAGAGAATTCTCACAGGCTCAGCCCTCCTTTTTCAGGGGTATATGCCGGGAAACGGACAGCATCAGCCCCATCTCGCAGAGAAGCACCACCAGAGAGGTTCCTCCGTAGCTGAAGAAGGGCAGCGACATGCCGGTAACCGGCATTGCATTGGTGACGACGGCGATGTTGATGATGATCTGCAGGGAAAGCATGGTCATAATGCCCACCGCGAGCATGGTGCCGAAACGATCCCGCGCATGGAAGGCAATATAGAAACCGCGGATGATGAAGGCGGCAAAGAGCAGCACGATGAGAATCGCGCCGACAAACCCAAGCTCCTCGCAGGCGATGGAAAAGATATAGTCATTATGGGATTCGGGCAGATAGAGCTGCTTCTGCCGGCCATTGCCGAGGCCAAGACCGAAAAGTCCGCCGGAGCCGACGGCATACAGGCTCTGAATGGTCTGGAAGCCCGAGCCGAGGGGATCCGCATAGGGATTCTGCCAGGCATCGATGCGGCGCTGAATGTAGCCGAGGAAATTGGTAAAGAGCACGAGATATCCCACCGCCGCGCCCACCAGAACGCCGCCGGAGATGATCCATTTCCAGGCAAGGCCGCCCACGAAGATCATCACAAGGCAGGTGGCCATGATGAGAATGAGGGCCGACATATGCGGCTGACGGTAGAGAAGCACGCCCACCACCGCCATGGTGCCGATATAGGGCAGCAGACCGTAGCGCAGGGTCTTCATTTTGTCATAATATCTGTCAATGAATGCCGCAAAAAAGACAATGAGGCCGATCTTGGTCAGCTCCGAGGGCTGAAACTGAATGCCGGCAATGATGATCCATCGCTTGGAGAAATTGCGCACAACGCCGAAGAGCTCCACCGACACCAGCGCCAGCACCGAGAGGGCAAGAATGACCAGCCACCACTTTTTCAGCAGCCGGTAATCCACCCTCGAGATGCCGAGCATCGCAAGAAAGCCCACAGCGGCAAAGCCCGCCTGGCGCAGGATATAATAATAGGTGTTGTCATGGTCGCGCAGGGCAAGAGAATAGCTTGCGGAATAGACAATAACCAGTCCGATAAAAAGCAGGGTGCAGACCAGCATGAAGAAGGGGGCATCCATTCCGGATGCGCGCACCTTCTTCTCTTTTTTCTGCGGCATGACGGTAACATTCGGCGCCGCCTTGTTCATATCGGATGCAGTCATGTGTTTCTCCCGAAAAATTATAATATCAGCTGAGTTTCAGCCCAACAAAGCTTACCGCGCACAGCAGGGCGGTAATGCCCACCGCGACGAGGAAGATCTTTTTCTCCCCCCAGCCGCACATTTCAAAATGGTGGTGGATGGGGGCCATCTTAAAGAGGCGCTTTCCGTGGGTAAGCTTAAAGAAGCCCACCTGCAGGATGACGCTTGCCATCTCAAGGATATAGACAAAGCCGGCAAGAATGAGAATCGCCGGAGCTTCCACCGCAAAGGCCAGGGCGCACACCATGCCGCCGATAAAGAGGGAGCCTGTGTCCCCCATAAAGACCCGCGCGGGGTTGAAATTGAAGTAAAGGAAGCCGAGCATTCCGCCGAGCAGCGCCGCCGCCGGCACGGCAACGGAGGTAAACTTTCCGTCGCCGCAGAATACGGCCACCGCAAGGAAAAGCAGGGAAACCGGCACCGTGACGCCGGCGCAAAGGCCGTCAATGCCATCGGTGAGGTTGACCGCATTGTCCATGCCGACAATAAAGATGGCGGCAATGACGGCATAAATATACCAGTTCATGGGAATGGTGATGTTTACAAAGGGAATATAGAGACCGCCGGCATCATAGCCCCAGATGCGCAGCAGCGTCAGGAAAACCACCGCCGCCGCCGTCTGCAAAAGCAGCTTCTGCAGGGGGGTAAGGCCTTCGTTCTGCTTTTTGCGGATCTTGGTCATATCGTCCACAAAGCCCGCGCCGCCAAAGATGACCGCCGGCACCAGCACCGCCAGGGGGCGAAGATCGCCCCGCAGATAATAGGGCGCGCCAAAGACGAGCACGGCGCAGACCACCGCAGCGATAAAGAGGATACCGCCCATGGTGGGGGTTCCCTGCTTGGCGCGGTGCCACCGGGGACCGATCTCCAGGATATGCTGGCCGAATTTCAGCTTATGCAGGTAGGAAATGACGGCATTTCCCGGAATCAGCGTCAAAAGAAGCGCCACGGCAAAGGCGCCGAGGATATACCAATGATCCATTTTTCTTTCCGATCCTTTAATTCGAGATTAGAAGATGGCGCGGATGGCCTCCTCCATTTTTTCACCGCGGCTGCCCTTGAAGAGCATGATATCGCCGGGACGGCAGAGGGCTTTCGCCGCCGCGCCGGCATGAAGCGCATCCTCGCAGACGTGGATCTGCGCCGCATCGCGGCCCGCAGCCCGGGCTCCCCGGGCATAATCCTCCGCATTTTTGCCGCAGAAGATGAGCTCATCGGCGATTTCCGCAGCCATGCTGCCGATCTCGCAGTGCTCGCAGGGGGCAATGGCGCCAAGCTCCCGCATGGTGCCGAGCACGGCAATGCGCCTCTCTCCCCGGATATCCCGAAGCACCGAAAGGGCTGCCCGCATGGACTGGGGATTTGCGTTGTAGCAATCCTCAATGACGGTGATCCCCTCCCGGGTGTAGATATTCTGCCGCATACCGGTGTTTGTGAAGGCGGCAATGCCCTTGGCAATTTTCTCCGGCGAAATGCCGGCGCAAAGCCCGGCTGCAAAGGCCGCCAGCGCATTGGATACATTGTGCCGTCCCGCAGCGGGAACGAAGATCTCCGTCTCCCCGCCGGGATGCTGCACTGTCGCCCGGCTGCCATTCTCCAGCGTCTCGGAGGAAAGGCAGAAAACATCTGCCCCGGAATTATCCATGGCAAAGGTCATCACCCGCCGGGAGATCTCCGGGATTTTTTCAAGAAGCAGCGGCTCATCCCCATTGAGGATGACCGAGCCCGTCTCCGGCATTCCCTCAATGACCTCCAGCTTTGCATCGCGGATGGCTTCCCGGCTGCCGAGGTTTTCAATGTGCGCCACACCGATGTTGTTGATCACGGCGATATCCGGGCAGGCGATCTCCGTCAGCCGGGAGATCTCCCCGGCGTTGGACATGCCCATTTCCAGAACCAGCGCCTGGGTATCCCTCTCCAGCCGCAGCACGGTCAGGGGAAGGCCGATTTCGTTATTGAAATTCCCTGCGGTTTTCAGAGTCTGGAAGGTCGTTCCGAAAACCGAGGCGATCATTTCCTTCAGGGTAGTTTTTCCGACGCTGCCGGTAACGGCACAGACCAGGGGCGAAAACTCCCGCCGGTAGCCCGCCGCAAGCTGCCGCAGCGCCCGGCGCGTATCTTTTACCACCACCACGGGCTGGTTGGGAATGGGATGCTCCGAGAGGCAGGCAGCACAGCCGGAATAGAGGGCGGTTTCGATGTAATCGTGGCCGTCCACCCGCTCACCCCGGAAGGGGATGAAGAGCTCGCCGCGCTCCACCCGGCGGGTATCCGTGCAGATGCCCGTCACCGGGGTGTCCGCCACCTGAGGAGGACAGCCGTCATTTTCAAACAGGGTGCAAAGGTGCGCAAGGGTGCGTATTTCCATTTACTGATCCTCCCTTCTGCGGATCTCCAGGGCGGCAAGCGCCTCTTCCCTGTCATCAAAGTGGTGCTTTATTCCGCAAATCTCCTGATAATCCTCATGTCCCTTGCCGCAGATGACCACGCAGTCACCCTTTTCCGCGCCGAAAATGGCGGCACGGATGGCGGCGCGGCGGTCGGGCTCCGTCCAGGCGGGCTGCGCCTTGGACTTCACCCCGGAGAGAATCTCGCGGATGATCTCCTCCGGCTGCTCGTTGCGGGGGTTGTCGGAGGTGACATAATAGACATCCGAAAGCTCTGCGGCGATGCCCCCCATGATGGGGCGCTTGGAGCGGTCGCGGTTGCCGCCGCAGCCAAAGACGCAGATCACCCGCCCCGGCGTGAAGCCGCGGACGGTACGCAGGATGTTGGACAGGCTGTCCGGGGTGTGGGCGTAGTCGATAATCACAGAAAAATCAAAGCCGGTTTCCACCCGCTCGCATCTGCCGCGGACATTTTCCGCCCCGGCGAGGCTTTCCGCAGCCTGTGCAAGGGAAATGCCGAGATGGCGGGCAATTCCCAGCACCGCCAGGGCATTGTAGACGGAGAAAAGACCGGGGATGGGCAGCCGGATGCGCTGGATCTCCCCCGGCGCCACCGCCTCAAAGACACAGCCCGCAGGCTGCAGGCGGATATCCTTGGCAACAAGTCCCACATCGTTGCGTTTTGTGGAAAAACAGGTGGTGGGAATGCCCTCCGCCGCCGCGCACATCACAGAGGCAAAATCCGCATCGGCGCAGATGACGGCAGAATCGGCCATACCAAACAAAAGTGCCTTGGCCGCGGCATAATTTTCCATGGTTTTATGATAATCCAGATGGTCGAGGGTCAGATTGAGAAAGGCGGCGCTCTCAAAGTGCAGCGCCTTCACCCGGTTCAGGGCGAGGGAATGGGAGGAGACCTCCATCACGGCAAATTCGCAGCCGCCGTCGGCCATTTCCCGGAGAATGCGCATGAGATCATGCGCCTCCGGGGTGGTGTTGCTGCTGGGGTATTCTTCCCCGCCGATGAGGATGTGGTTTGTGCCGATGAGCCCGACCTTTGCCCCAAGGCAATCCTCCAGCACCTGCTTGAGCAGGTGGGTGACGGTGGTTTTTCCCTTGGTGCCGGTAACGCCCACCAGCCGCAGTTCCCTCTCGGGATGGCCGTAAAACTCCGCCGCCGCCTCGGAAAGGGCTGCGCGCACATCCCGCACGAGGATATACTCCGCCGGAGCCGGCTCCGGCAGGCAGTCCAGCACAGGGATCGCCCCGGCGGCATAGGCATCACCTGCGAAATCCTTGCCGTGGCGGGAGCCTTCGGCCACACCGGGCAGGGCAAAGAAGAGCATCCCCTTCTCCGCCGCGCGGGAGGAAACGCACAGGCCGGTCACCTCCGCGCCAATGTCGCAGGCGAAGGCGAGAACCTCGGTATTTGCAAAGAGTTTTTCTGAAGTCATGTCAAATCTCCCTATCGGATGGGCGGAAGGATCAGTGGTCGGCCGTGTTGGACATATCCGCAAACTGTACCGAAACCACGGTGCCGATCTGTACGGCCTCGCCGGCGCGGACCGACTGTCCGGCGGCGCGGGTGGCGGAATCCCCGGCGCTCTGGAGGGCGCCCTGGGCATGCAGATACAGGCCGATGCTTTCCATCTTCAGGCGAACCTGGTCATAGCTCATGCCGGAAAGCGAGGGCATGGTAACCGTCTTCTCGGAGGCGGGCTCGCCGCAGTAGAGAATAACGGTGGAATCCTTGGCAATTTCCGCGCCGGCGGCGGGCATCTGGGCGGTGACGGTGGCGCCGTCGCCGACGATGCGAACCTGCAGATTGGCGCGCTTGAGCTTATTCTGGGCGGTGGAGAGGGCATTTCCCGTCACCGCAGGCACGGTGACATGGATCTTTGCCAGCTCCTCCTCGGTATAGACCGGCTCAACGCCCCAGTAGGGCAGCACCTCGGAGAGGATATTGCCCACCACGGGTGCGGCGATCTGGCCGCCCTGGCGGAGGGTTCCGCGGGGCTCATCAATGAGCACCAGCACGGCGATCTCCGGATCGTCCATGGGGGCCAGCCGCAGAAGGAGGCAATGCGCTTGTCGCTTTCCTTTTCCCCTTCCTCCAGCACGGCATCCAGCTTTTCGGAGGTACCGGTCTTGCCGCCCACGCGATAGCCCGCCACATAGGCGTTCTTACCGGTGCCGGTGGCAACCACCTGCTCCATCATGTAGCGGAGGGTTTCGGAGGTGCTTTCGGACACGATCTGGGAGATCATAGCGGGCTCCACCGTCTCCACGATGTTTCCCTCGCCGTCGGCAATGGCCTCCACCAGGTGGGGCTGCATCATTTTTCCGCCGTTGACCAGGCCGCAGATGGTGGTGATCAGGCGGATGGGGGTGATCTTAAAGCGCTGACCGAAGGAGGCGATGGCCAGCTCCAGCTCCCGGAAGTTTGCCTTGCTGTGCATAATGGAGCTCTGCTCGCCCTGCAGGTCGATATCCGTTTTATTTGCGATGCCGGTAGTGTGCATGTACTCAAAATAGGTGGTGGTGCCCACCTTAAGGGCGGTTTCCATGAATACGGGGTTGCAGGAATTCTTCAATCCCTCCAGGAAGCTCTCGCCGCCGTGGCCGCCGGCCTTCCAGCAGGCAACGCGCTGGCTGCCGATATACTTATAGCCCGGGCAGGAATACCGGTCGTTGAGGGTAACGGCATTCTCCTCCAGCGCAATGGCGGAGGTGACCACCTTGAAGACCGAGCCGGGCTCGTAGGTCATGCTGACGGGGCGGATGCTCCACTGGGCAAAGAGGGCATCGTTCTTTGCTTTGCTGCGCTCCTCTTCGTTTTCGATGGCCTCGATGGCCGCAAGGGTCTTTTCGTCCGCCACGGTGCGGGGATCGTTGAGGTTATAGCTGGGGTACTGCGCCATGCCGAGCACAGCGGCGGTTTTAACGTTCATGACGATGCCCACCGTGCCGACGGCGCAGGCATTGTCCTCATAGGCCTTCTTTAAGTACTTCTCCAGGATCTGCTGGATGGGCACATTCACCGTACTGACAAGAGAAACGCCGTCATCCGCGTCAAAATACTGCTCAAATTCGGAGGAAAGCGCCGTTCCGGCGCCGTTTTTGGAGGTGGTGATGCGGCCGGGCGTGCCGGAAAGCATATCCTCGTAGGAGGCCTCCAGGCCGTAGGCGCCCACATTGTCCACCGTCGTGAAGCCGATGACATTTGCCGCCAGGCTGTCGTAGGGATAGTAGCGCTCGGTGTCCTCAAAGAGGTGGATCCCCTTGATTTTTTCCTCCGCAACAAAGGCGCGGATCTGATCGCAGGTCTCGGTGTCCACCTTTTTCTTCAGCACCTGGTAGTAGCTCTTTTTGTTCTCCGTCTTTGCGAGAATCCACTCCCGATCCAGGGAGAGAATGCGCGCAAGCTCGGAGGCCACCCGCTCGGTCTGCGTATCCTTCATGGTCGCCGGGGAGATAACCACGGTGTAGCAGGGCACGCTGTAGGCGAGCTTCTGCATATCCGAGGAGAAGATGGTGCCGCGGGCGGGAGTGATGATCTCATCAAGGGTCTGCTGCTCCAGGGCGCGGGTCTCATAAAAATCGTGCTGCAGGATCTGGATATAAAAAAGCATGCCTCCCATGCCCACCACAAGCAGCACGCAGAAAACCGCCGCAACGAGAATTGCACGGCGAATCATGGATTTGGTGGGAGAAGAGGCATTCATTTCGGGTATTTTCTCCTTTCAGAGGGAAAAACAAGGGTTATTCATAAAGACAGAGAGAGGGAAATGCGATTTTCACATTTCCCGTTCCCGTATACGGGCGAAGTTTTCCTCCGCCCTACCATATTACCATTGATTCAGCAAAAATATTCGATGATCCGGTCGAATCCCCGGCGAAGATTTTCAAGGAAGCTTCCACCCTGCGCCTGGGCTGCGCCGTTGAGGCGGATCTCATCCCCTTCACCTAAGTCAATATAGACGATGTTCTCCGCATTGGCGCGGGTCATGCCGAGATGGGTCTCCGCATATTCCGCGAGCTCTGCGAGGTTGTATTCCCGATCCTGGGCGGCGAGGATGGCCGCCTGTTCGGTGCGCAGCGCTGCCGACTCGCGTTCAAGGCTTGCGGCGCGGATGTTGAGCTCCGCAAGCTTTGCATAGCTCATAACCACCATCGTAAGCATCACAGCCACCGCAAGGGCCGAGAAAATGTAGCCGTAGCTGATGCCGCGCCGGGGGCTTGTCTCCGCCCGCTTTTCCGGCTCCCGGAGAATGCGGGTCTCTTCGGCGGGAAGGCGTTCCGCGCCCGGGGCATACATATCATAGGCGAGGTTGGTCTGCCGGGGCATGGTCCTGATCTTGCGCTCCATTTTCTCGTTCCTTTCGTTTCAGTCGGCGGCCTCAGGCCTCCGTATCCAGCACCTCCGCGATGCGGAGCTTGGCGCTCCGGGCGCGGGGATTTGTTTCCAGTTCTTTTTCCGTGGGAAGGATGGGCTTTTTAGCGATGAGCTTTACCTTGGGCTTGCCGCCGCACACGCAGACGGGAAACTGCGGCGGACAGGTGCAGCCCCGGGCCATTTCGGCAAAGGCCTCCTTGGTGATGCGATCCTCCAGGGAATGGAAGGTGATGACGCAGATGCGTCCGCCGGGATTGAGGCTCTTCCAGAGATCCCGCAAAGCCTCCTCCACCGCGGAAAGCTCACCGTTGACGGCAATGCGGATGGCCTGGAAGGATCGCTTGGCCGGATGCTGCTTTTCCCGCAGCGCCTGGGGCGGCATGGCGGATTTGATAATCTCGCAAAGCTGTCCCGTGGTGGCGATGGGAGCCAGGGCACGGGCTCGGACAATCGCCCGGGCGATCTGCCGGCTGTAGCGTTCCTCTCCGTAGCGCCAGAGGATGTCGGCGATGGCATGCTCATCATAGCTGTTGACAAGATCCGCAGCCGTGGCGCCCGTCGAGCGATCCATGCGCATATCCAGCGGGGCATCCTGCATATAGGAGAAGCCGCGCTCCGGCTCGTCCAGCTGGAAGGAGGAAACACCGAGGTCAAAGAGAATGCCGTCGGCCTTCAGGCCGAGATCGGCAAGAACCGCTTTGACATCGGAGAAGTTCGATTTCACCGGCGTAAACCGGTCGGCATAGGGGCTAAGCCGCTCCCCCGCCGCCCGCAGCGCGTCATCATCCCGGTCGATGCCGATCAGCCGGCCGCCGGGGCCAAGGCGCTGCGCAATATGAAATGAATGTCCGCCGCCGCCCAGGGTGCAATCCACATAAACGCCGTCGGGGCGGATATTGAGACCCTCCAGGCACTCCTCCAGGAGCACCGAGGTATGTGCAAACTCTTTCATCAGAAGTGGAACTCGCTCATGCGCTCTTCCATGCGCTCGTTGGTGAGCTCATCCTGAGCGCGGTCATATTCGGCCTCGTTCCAGATCTCCACATGGGTAATGGAGCCGGCCAGCACGCACACACCCTTGCCTTCAATGCCGGCATGGTTGCGCAGAAACTGCGGAATGAGCATACGGCCCTGGTTATCCTTGCTGCAAAGCTCGGATTTATTGATGAAGAAACGCTTGAAATCCTGGGCATCGGAGAAGCTCATGCTGCCGATCTTGGCCGTAAAGCTCTCCCAGCCCTCCATGGTAAAGGCCCAGAGGCAGCGGCCGCTGCCGCGGGCAACGCCGCGGCAAAGCACAAATTCCTCGCCCAGTTCTTCCTTGAACCGTGCGGGGATCTGGAGACGACCCTTGTCGTCGATATTGTGCTTGTATTCGCCCTGCAGCATTTTCTACTCCTTGCGGCTTCATTAGGGACTGTGTTACCACTTGCCCCCCACTTCGTTACCACTTGATTATTATTATACACCATTTTCACCAATAATCAATAGGTAAATAAAAATTTTTCGCCCTTGGAAAATCTTTTTTTCGACCCCAACGCAAAGAATCCCGAACTTTCGAACGCTTGTTCGAAAGTTCGGGATTCTCCCGGAAGGTCTTTGCCTTTTTCTCCAATTATTTTTCCAGTGCCTTGACCGCCTTGACGATGCGGCTGGTGCCCAGTCGGGACGCCCCCAGGGCAATGAAGTCCTCGGCATCCTGGAGATTGGCGATGCCGCCGGCAGCCTTGATTTTCACGTTGGGGCCAATGTGCTTTGCAAACAGGGCCACATCCTCCC
>JAFXIE010000095.1 GCA_017533425.1 Clostridia bacterium
TCGGCCTCGGCCACAGAGGGGGAGATGCAGCGGTTTTTGACGCGCATCTTCGGGATAATGCAGTAGCTGCAATGCATCTCGCAGCCGTCCTGGATCTTCAAAAGTGCCCGAGTACGCCCGGCGAGAACGGCGGCGGGCAGGGGGCGGAAAATTGCCTCCTCGGTGTGGAAAAATGCGGGCGTGTGCGTCTGTTCCGCCCGGATGGCCGCCTGCAGGACGGCGGCGTGGTCGCGGTTTCCGTGGGCGATGTCGGCCAGCCCCTCGGCCACCAGGGCTTCGGCCTCCCGCTGGGCATAGCAGCCGCAGACGGCAACGATCCCCTCCGGGGAGGCGGCACGCGCCCGGCGCAGCGCCTGCCGGGATTTTTTATCCGCCGTCTGGGTGACGGTGCAGGAATTGATAACGGAGATATCGCACCTCTCTCCAAAGGGAACGGAGGTATAGCCCGCCGCTGCGGCCATGCGCTCCATGGCTGCGGTTTCGGCCTGGTTTGCCTTGCAGCCGAGGGTATAGAAGGATATGGTCTTCATGGGGGATTCCTTTCTCTTCGGAGATGCAAAATTTGCTTGAATTCGTAAGGCATATCCATTATAATATAAATGTGGCTTTTCCACAAGTGACCGTTAGATCAGAAAGGAGTGTTTTCTTTTGAAAAAGACCACAATTCAGCTCATGAGCATCAATGATGTCAAGGAGTTTGTTAACCTTGCCGGCGCGCAGATGTTCGATGTGGACATCGTGTCCGGCCGCTATGTTATCGACGCAAAATCCATCATGGGTATTTTCAGCCTGGATCTGAGCCATCCGCTGGAGGTTCATATCCATGCGGAGGATGCGGCCTGCGAGGCTTTTCTTGCAAAGCTTGAGAAGTATCGGGCGGAATAATATGCAAAAATCACCGGGGAAGCGCAGCGCCGGCTGCGTTTCCCTGCTTTTTTAATAAACCGGAGGATTCATCCATGAAAAAAATCTGCGTGCATCTCACGGGCTCTGCCCATATCGATCCCATCTGGCTGTGGCGCTGGCAGGAGGGCTATGCCGAAATCAAGGCCACCTTCAAAAGCGCGCTGGACCGCATTGCCCAGTTTGACGAGTTTGTTTTCACCTCGGCCTGTGCCTGCTATTACGAATGGGTGGAGGAAAACTGCCCGGAGCTCTTTGCGGAGATCTGCAAGGCCGTGGCCGACGGCAAATGGGTCATCGCCGGCGGCTGGTGGATCCAGCCCGACTGCAACATCCCCTCCGGGGAGAGCTTTGCCCGCCAGGCCCTCTATTCCCAGCGCTATTTTGCCTCCCGCTTTGGAAAACAGGCGGAGATTGGCTACTGCGTGGATTCCTTCGGCCATAACGGAAACCTGCCCCAGCTGCTGCGCAAGGGCGGCATGAGGGGCTATGTGTATATGCGTCCGGACAGCAACATGGAGCACGCATATCCCTTCCCCGACGGCACTCCCTTTGACTGGGAGGGCATTGACGGCACCACCCTTCCCACCTGCCGGCTGATGGATAACTACAACCAGCAGATGTGTGAAAACACCCTCTCCCAGCTCTACGGCATCCGCGAGGGTCTGGCCGCGGCGGGAATGGAAACCCCGGCGGTGGGGGTCAATTACGGCGTCGGCAATCACGGCGGCGGCCCCACCGTGAAGAATATCGAGCGCATCCGCGCCCTGCAGGCGGAAAATGCGGACTTTGAGTTTATTTTCTCCTCGCCAAACGGGTATTTTGATGCTGTGGAGGCTGCCCGGGCGGAGGGCTATGTGCCGCCCCGCCTCAAGGGTGACCTGCAGTACCATGCCAGCGGCTGCTATTCCACCCATTCGGAAAGCAAAATGAACAACCGCCGGGCGGAAAACCGCCTGCAGTCGGCGGAAAAGTGCGCAAGCCTTGCGGCGGCGCTGACCGGCCGGCGCTACGATTGCGCCCGCTTTGAGAGAGCCTGGAAGCAGGTGCTCTTCAACCAGTTCCACGATGTGATGGGCGGCTGCTCCATCCGCAGCGCCTTTGACGATGTGCGGGAATCCCACGGCGAGGCGCTGCACATCGCCGCCGAGGAGTACAATTCCGCCCTGCAGAAGATCTCCTGGGCCATCGATACCGAGGGCCCGGCGGTGGATATGGGCAAGTGCGACGGCCGCCTCTGGGCTGCCGAGGGATTGGGTGCACCGGTGGTCATCTTCAACCCCCATGCCTGGGAAATCGAGACCCCTGTTACGGTGGCGCACAGCCGCATCCTCAAAGTGACCGATGCATCGGGCAAGCTTCTGCCCATGCAGAAGGTGCGCGCCGAGCGCACCGACGGGGACGATAAGGAGGACACCCTGTTTATGGCGCGGGTTCCCGCCCTGGGCTATACCGTGTGCTGGGTTTTCCTCACGGGGGAAGAAAGATGGAACGGTGCGCGCAAACTCATCACCTCTCCCTATACCCTGGAGAACAAAAAGCTTCGCCTGCATCTCGATCCCCTGACCGGCGATGTGGACAGCCTGTATCTGAAGGAGAAAAAGGTGGAGCTTGTCCGCGGCGGCGCCGCAAAGCCGCTGGTGCTGGATGAAAGCGATCTGGACACCTGGGGTCACGGCGTGTTTACCTTTGACCATTGCATCGGCCGCTTTGGCGAGCCGGAATTTACCGTGCTGGAAACCGGCCCGGTGCGGGCGCGCATTGCCGTTCGCACAAAATATGAGGGAAGCGAGCTTGTGCAGACCTTCACCCTCTATGCGGAAGCCGACCAGGTGGAGGTGGAGTGCCGCGTCTTCTGGCGGGAGAGCCATAAGATGCTCAAACTTGCCTTCCAAACGGCGGCGGAGGGCGGCGAGGCGATTTATGAGATCCCCGGCGGAGCCATCCGCAAGCCCTGCGACGGCTGCGAGGAGCCCACGCAGAACTGGGCGGCGGTGGAAAACGGGGAGATCGGCCTTGCAGTGCTCAACAACGGCCGCTATTCCTACTGCTGCCGGGGGGCGGAGCTTCGCATGATCGCCCTGCGCGGCGCAGCCTATGCCGACCATTACGGCTTTGCCCGCACAAACGACGGCCGGTGCCGCTTTATGGAGCAGGGCGAGCGGGAATTTACCTATGTGCTGCGTCCCTACGCGGGCACCTTTGCCGATAACCGGGTGGTGGAAAAGGGCTGGGAGCTCAATGCCCCCGCCGTCTCCGTCAACGAGACCTATCACAAGGGCAGCCTGCCGCTGGAGATGTCGGGCATTGAGATCTCCGGAGAAGGCCTGGTGCTTTCCGCCCTGAAGTCCGCCGAGGACGGCCGGGGCATCATCCTCCGTGCCTATGAAAGCCGCGGCCGCCACTGCGATGCGCGCATCCGCCTTCCCCTGTTCGGGGCGGATATCCGCCGGGTATTCCGGCCCTACGAGGTCTGCACCTTCCGCATTGCGGAGGGAGCCGTGACCGAGGTCGATTTTGTTGAAAACGAGCTGTGATAAGGAGAGCTGTCATGAAAAAAATCCTGCTTCTTGGCGATTCCATCCGCGAGGGCTACTGCCAGCTGGTCAAGGCCGATCTGGAGGGCCGGGCTGAGGTGGTTTTCCCCTCGGAGAATTGCCGCTTCACCCAGTATACCTACCATCTGCTGCAGACCTGGACCCACGACCTTCTGGGGCGTGAGCCCGATTCCGCGGACAATGTCGCGGCCATCCACTGGAACTGCGGCCACTGGGACTGCGAGCGCTTTTCCCGCATCCACGAGCCCCTCAACTCCATCGAAACCTATGCGGAGATGATCCGCCGCATTGAGCTGTCCCTGGAGACCCGTTATCCCAAGGCGCGCATCTTTTTTGCCACCACCACCCCCATGACCCCCATCCACGACGGCGCAGGCCGCACCACGGAGGAGATCCGGGCCTACAACGCGGCGGCACTGGAGGCGCTCAAGGGAACCCGGGCGGAGATCAACGATCTCTTCGCCGTCATTGAGCACGAGCCGGCGGAGACCTTTAAGGATTATTGCCATCTGACCCCTGAGGGCTATCGCAAGCTGGCCGATGTGGTGACGGAAAAGGTTTCCGGCGCCCTGTAGGAAAGCAAAAAATTTAAGGCAGAGACGGAAAGGTCTCTGCCTTTTTTGCATATCCATGAATCAGCCGGAGGTGAGGATATGCGAGCGGTGATGGAATTCTGCGGCGGGCTGGCCGCCTTTATTTTTGGCATGCGCACCCTGAGCGGCGCCCTGTCCCTCCTGGCGGGCGGCCGGGCGGAAAGGATCCTTTCGGGGCTGACCAAAAGCCCACTGCGGGCGGGGCTTCTCGGCGCGGCGGCTTCGGCGGCCGTGCAGTCCTCCTCGGCGGTGACGCTGCTGGTCATCGGCATGGCGGAGGCGGGCGGCCTGGGTCTTGCGGCGGCGGGGTATATTCTGCTGGGAGCCAATGTCGGCACCACGGTGACGCCCTGGCTCTTTTCCCTGGCGGGCATCCGGGGAGCGGTGTCGCCGGCAAGTCTTGCGCCGGCGGTGGCGCTTTTGGGGGCGGGGCTGCTCATCCTCGGGGCAAAGGGGCGAAAAAAGAGCCTTGCCGAGGCCGCCTGCGGCTTTGGGGTGCTGATGCTCGGCATGGAGCGCATGCAGGCGGCGGTCGCACCCCTGCGGGAGCTGCCGGAATTTGCGGGGGCGGTGGAGCTGCTGGCATCGCCGGCGCTGGCCGCGGCGGCAGCCGCCCTCTTTACCGCCCTCATCCAATCCTCCACGGCCTCCATCGGCATCCTGCAGGCCCTTTCCCGCACCGGTATGCTGCCCCTCGGGACGGTGATTGCCGTGGTTTTGGGGCAGAATGTGGGAACCTGCATCACCGGCGAGCTTTCCGCCCTGGGGGGCGGCCGGGCGGCGCGGGCGGTGGCGCGGTTCAATCTGCGCATCAATGTGATCGGTGCGGCGGCGGGGGTTGTGCTGCTGTATGCGGTGCGCGCCCTGTGGGGCGGATGGCTTTCCCGTCCGGCGGGGGCGGCGGATATCGCCCTGTGCCACAGCCTGTTCAATATTCTCTCCGCAGTGCTGCTCTGGCCGGCTGTTCCCCTTCTTGTGGGGGAAAAGAAGGGGAAATGCCGCAATTTCTGCCGCCGCAGCCCTCGACCTTGGGGAAAAGATGTGCTATAATGGTAAAAAGAAAATGCAAGGAGCCGACCATGGGAAAAAACTACGCCGATATCTTTATTGAATATTTTGTCACCTATATCAAGCGCGAGGGGGCCGATGAGCTGCTTTCTTGGCTGAAGGGAACGGACTTTTTCACCGCCCCGGCCTCCACCCGCTACCACAGCGCCCACGAGGGCGGCCTGGTGGAGCACTGCGTCAACGTCTTTGAGTGCCTTCTTTCCCGCTGGGGGGAGACGGAAAATAAGGAAAGCCTCGCCATCTGCGGCCTTCTGCACGATGTCTGCAAGGCAGATTTCTACACCGTTTCCTACCGCAACGCAAAAAATGCCGAGGGTGTGTGGGAAAAGGTTCCCTATTACGCCATCGATGATAAAATGCCCCTGGGGCACGGAGAAAAGTCGCTGTTTATTCTCGAGCGCTTCCTGCGGCTGACGGTTTCGGAGGCTCTCGCCGTGCGCTGGCATATGGGCGGCTTTGATGAGGCCGTCCGCGGCGGCTCCCGCGCCATCAACGATGCCTATGACAATTATCCCCTCGCCGTCAAGCTCCATATTGCGGATATTGAGGCGACATATCTCATGGAAGAGAGATAAAACGAGCAAAAAAACAGCCTTTTTCCTGGCGGAAAAGGCTGTTTTTCTTGTCTCATTTTCAATAGAAGGTCGCCACCGGCTCCTCCGGGGCGCTGCACAGCCGGACGGAGCGGGCATAAAGCACCGGACCGCGGCGGCCATAGACGGGGTTTTCCTCCAGCCGGATCTCGGCCTCCAGCTGCACCCATTCCCGGGCGCGCAGACCGGCGGGGAGATTGCCGCGGCAGACCAGACCCGCAAAGGTGATATCGTCGGCACAGCAGGTCATGACATGGCGGCCGATGATGAGCTCGCGGTTTTTCTTCTGCTCCCGGGCAACGGTGACGGTGAGTGATACGGTTTTTCCGTCGTATTTTTCCATCTCCTCCGTCATGTCCCGGTACCAGATGGCATAATCCTTGTCGGAAATTTCGCAGACCGGGGCGGAAAGATCGTAGGGGAGGGGATCCTCAATGTCGTCATACTGCACCTCGCCGTCGGGATATTCGTAGGCGATGTCGCAGCGGCGGGAGGTGGCGCGGACGACCTTGTGGTATTCCATCAGATCGGTGCCGCGGGGTACGCGGTTGAAAACGGCCATGTCGCAGTCCTGCAGCTTGTCCACCACAAGACCGCGCATATTGGCGTTGTAGGCGGCAAAGGTGGAGCCGTCAAAGAAGAGCATCTGCTGGTAGACCATCCAGTCCTCCGGCAGGGCATCGTAGAGGCTCTGCAGCATCCACATGCCGTTGCACTCAATGACGATTTTTTCCGGGCGGAAGTCCGCATGAATGGCAGAAAGGCGCGCAGCCGTCAGCTCGGCCTCTCCGTCAATGTATTCCACGCGGAAATCCTTCAGGGCAAAGCGGGTTTCGTCGTATTCCTCCTCGCCCTCCTCGCAGACGAGGAGCAGGGCACGCTTGCCATCCTCAAAGCGGGGATCCTCAAAGGTTTCCTGGATGAATTTGGTCTTGCCGGACTCCAGAAATCCGGTGAAAAGATATACAGGTACCGGCATGCTTTACTCCAGTCGGAAGAGGCGGCGGAGGGCATCCTCGCAAAGCTCCGCGCCGATGACGCAGATGCGGCCGGTGGGCTGCGCCGCGCCGGCGCGAACATCGGGCTCGCCGGGCACATAATCGAAGTACACAAAGCCTCCGTCGGCGGCGGGCACATAGCCCTTGGCGCGGAGAACGCGGCCAAACTCGGCCTCGTCGGAAAGGCAGGAAAGGGCGGCAAAAATCTCCTCCGCGGTGTAGGCGCGGGCGGTTTCCGCGCCGAAGGACTGGAAGATCTCGTCGGCGTGGTGGTGGCCGTGGTGATGCTCGTGCTCATGGTGGTGCTCATGGCAGCCGCAGGTGCAGCCTTCGCCGTGCTCGTGATGATGCTCATGTTCATGATGATGCTCATGTTCATGATGATGCTCATGTTCATGGTGATGCTCATGTTCATGGTGGTGCTCATGCTCGTGGTGATGCGCATGCTCGTGGTGGTGTCCGCAGACGGGGCAGGGCGCCTCCGTGAGCATCTCGGCGAGGGCAGCCTCCAGGGTGTCGCGGCGCTCCATGGCGGCGAGAATGCTTGCGCCGGAGAGAGCCTCCCAATCGGTGGTGACGATTTCGGCGGCGGCATTCTTCTCCCGCAGGAAGGCCACCGCGGCGGCAATTTTATCCTCCGAAAGGCCGCCGGTATGGGACAGAATGATGCAGGCGGCATGCTCCACCTGGTTTTCATAGAATTCGCCGAAGTTTTTCATGTGCATCCGGCACTTTTTGGCATCGGCCACGCACACGGCGGCGTTGAGGGAAAGCTCGGCCACGCCGGCGGCCTCAACCGCACGGACAACATCGGAAAGCTTGCCGACGCCGGAGGGCTCGATCACGATGCGGTCGGGGGCGAAATCCGCCGCGACCTTTTTCAGTGCCTCGCCGAAATCGCCCACCAGGCTGCAGCAGATGCAGCCGGAGTTCATCTCGGTGATCTCCACACCGGCCTCCTGCATGAAGCCGCCGTCGATGCCGATCTCGCCGAATTCGTTTTCAATGAGCACAATCTTCTCGCCGGCATAGCCCTCTGCAAGAAGCTTTTTAATCAGCGTGGTCTTTCCGGCGCCGAGAAAGCCGGAGATAATGTCAACCTTGATCATAATTCAAAACATCTGCCTTCTTTTATGGATTTGACAATAGTATAGCACTTTTTTTGCCCCGGCGCAATGCGAAGAAAGGGGAATGCCGGGGAGAAAACGGTTGAAATGCGACGGAAAATCATGGCGTTTTCACATGGCGGCACGGGATCCCACGGCAGCAAAATCATCGAAGATATGAATATTCTGCACTTTTTCGGAACGATCTGACAGAAAAAGAGGGACAGACCCTTCTGTCCCTCTTTACTTTTGGGGTGGGTTTTGATAAAATAATAAGTTGTATGCCCCGCGCAGAAAAAACCTTGACAAACAATGGATTTTTTAAGGAGATATATGTAAAAATGAAACTCGGTATCGTCGGACTTCCCAATGTGGGAAAATCCACCCTTTTTAATGCGCTGACCAATGCCGGCGCCGATGCGGCAAATTATCCCTTCTGCACCATCAGCCCCAACGTGGGCATCGTGCCGGTGCCGGATGCGCGCCTGGATCGTCTGGCGGAGATGTACAAACCCCAGAAGGTCACCCCGGCGGTGGTGGAGTTTGTGGATATCGCCGGTCTTGTGCGCGGCGCCAGCCGCGGCGAGGGTCTCGGCAACCAGTTCCTTGCCAATATCCGCGAGGTGGATGCCATTCTGCACACCGTGCGCTGCTTTGAGGACGAAAATATCGTCCATGTGGACGGCTCGGTGGATCCCGTCCGCGATATTGAGACCATCGAGACGGAGCTCATTCTCTCGGATATCGAAATTCTGGACCGCCGCATCGACAAGGCCGCCAAGATGGCCAAGGGCGACAAGAAATTTGAGGCGGAGGTCAAGCTGCTCACCGCTCTGAAGGCCCATATGAACGAAGGCCTGCCCGCCAAGAGCTTTGAGGCGGGGGAGGAGGAGATGGAGATCCTTGCCACCGTTCCTCTGCTTTCCGGCAAGCCCGTTCTCTACGCCGCCAACATGAGCGAGGCGGATTTTGCCGGCGGTTACGCGGAAAATCCCTACTTCAAGGCGGTGGAGGACTATGCCGCGAAGACCGGCTCCCAGGTCATTCCCGTCTGCGCGGCCATGGAGATGGAAATTGCCGGCATGGAGCCGGAGGATAAGGAGATGTTCCTCTCCGAGCTGGGACTTACCCAGTCCGGCCTGGATCGCCTTGCCGAGGCCTCCTATGCGCTGCTCGGCCTCATTTCCTATCTGACCGCCGGCGAGCCCGAGGTGCGCGCCTGGACCATCCGCCGCGGCACCAAGGCGCCTGCCGCCGCCGGTGTCATTCATTCCGACTTTGAGCGCGGCTTCATCCGGGCGGAAATCGTCTCCTATGCGGATCTTATGGCCTGCGGCTCTGTGGCGGCGGCCAAGGAAAAGGGGCTCTACCGCAGCGAAGGCAAGGAATATGTCATGCAGGACGGCGATGTCGTTCTCTTCCGCTTCAATGTCTGAGTCCCGCCCCGGGCGCATTGAGGCCATCGATATCCTGCGGGGGCTGTCCATCCTGCTGATGGTGGTCTACCATCTGGGCTATGACCTCGTGGGGGCGGATATTCTGCCCTATGCGGTGCTGTCAAATCCCCTGGTATCCGGGCTGCAGGTCTTATTTTCCCTGGTGTTTATCATCATCAGCGGCATTTCCTGCTCCTTTTCCCGCAACAATCTCCGGCGCGGGCTGGTGATTTTTGCCGCCGGGCTGGTGGTCAGTCTTGCCACCTGGCTCTTTAATCCGGCCTATTATGTGCGCTTTGGCATACTGCATTTTCTCGGCGCAGCCATCTTGATCTACTGCGCGGCGCGGCCGCTGCTTGCCCGCATCCCCACGGGCGTGATGTGCATCGCGGCGCCCCTTCTCTGCGCCGCGGCCTGGCCGCTTCTGTATATGCGCTTTGATGTGGAGCATCTGTATTTTCTCGGCATCATGCATCCGGAATTTGCCTCCTCCGATTATTTCCCCCTGCTGCCCTATCTCTTCGCCTTCCTCTTCGGCACGGCGCTTGGCCGGCCGCTGAAGGAGGGAAAATTCCCCGCCTGGGTTTACCGCCTGCGCTGCGCGCCTCTGGCCGCGGCGGGTCGGCATACCCTTTGGATCTATCTTCTGCATCAGCCCCTGTGTCTCGGCATCGTGCGGCTGATTGCCTATCTCCGGTAAAGGGAGGTGTGCCCCAGTGGCACTGTTTGCGCGCCGGCCTCACCTCGGCTTCGGAACCCAGCGCATTGATACCGAGCGGCTCATCCTGCGCCGTTTTCGTATGAGCGATGCCCAGGATATGTTTGAAACCTGGACCTCCGATGCGGAATGCGCCCGCTTTATGCGCTGGCAGCAGCACAAAAGCCCCGCGGAAACCCGCGAAACCATCGCCTGGTGGGTGCACAGCTACCGGGAGGGTGGCTATGAATGGGCCATCACCCTGCGGGACGGCACCCTCATCGGCTCCATCGGAATTATGGATATCTCCCGGGGGGAGCGCTCCGGCGAGCTGGGCTACTGCATTGCCCGCCCCTACTGGAACCGGGGCTACGGCACCGAGGCTCTGCGGGCGGTCATCGCCTATATGTTTGACCGGGTGGGCTTAAACCGGCTGGAGGCCTACCATGCGGTGGGAAACCCCGCCTCCGGCCGCATCATGGAAAAATGCGGCATGCAAAAAGAGGGGATCTGCCGGGATAAGTACCGCACGGCGGACGGGCTGGCCGACTGCGTCCATTATGCCATTCTGGCAAGGGATGCGCGCCCGCTGTAAACAAATTCCGTCACATTAAGGCTTGACGGAAGGCTTATTTCGAGCTATAATAGCCTAAAGAAAGACAAGTAGGCCGCCCTTTGCCTCCAAAGGACGTAAGAGAGCCGCAGGTGCTGGGATTGCGGCAGGCGGGAGGGGCGTGTCCGAAACCACTTTCGGATACAATTTGCATACAAACGAGGGGCACGGAGGGACACTCCGTGCAATTAAGGTGGAACCGCGCCATACCGGCGTCCTTAAGTTTGCAGTGCCAGTGCGCTGCAGGACGAGAGGACGCCTTTATTTTTTGCCGGAAGGGAGGCTTGCGGCGTGTTTTATAAGATCCGAAGCATGGGAATCACCGGAATTGACGGCTATGCCGTGGAGTGCGAATGCGATCTCTCCGGCGGCCTGCCCACCTTTGATATTGTCGGCCTGCCCGACGCCGCCGTCAAGGAAAGCCGCGACCGGGTGCGCGCCTGCGCCAAAAACTGCGCCTTTCAGTTCCCGCTGCGCCGCATTACGGTCAATCTTGCACCGGCCGACACCCGCAAGGAGGGGCCGATCTACGATCTGCCCATTCTGCTTTCGGTGCTTTGCGCCTCGGAGCAGCTGCCCGCCATTCCGGAGACCTCCGCCTTTGTGGGAGAGCTTTCGCTGGACGGAAGACTTCGCCCGGTGACGGGCGTGCTCTCCATGGCGACGGATGCCGCCGCCGCGGGCATCGACACCCTTTACGTTCCCGCCGATAACGCCGCGGAGGCCGCCTTTGCAGCCTCGGTGCGCATCATTCCCGTGGAGACCGTGGGCGAGCTTTGCGCCCATCTGCGGGGGGAGAAGGAGATCCCGCCCGCCGAATGCCCCGTGGCAGAGGCCACCGACCGCTTCCCCGCGGATTTTTCCGATGTCCGCGGCCAGGAAAGCGTGCGCCGGGCGGTGGAGATCGCCGCCGCAGGCGGCCATAACATCCTGCTCATGGGCCCGCCGGGCAGCGGAAAGAGCATGATCGCCCGCCGCATTCCCTCCATTCTGCCCCGGCTTTCCGGCGAGGAAGCCCTCATCTGCACCAAGATCCATTCCGTCGCCGGGCTGACCGACCGCCAGCATCCCATGCTGCGGGAGAGACCCTTCCGGTCCCCCCACCACACCATTTCCGCCATTTCGCTCACCGGCGGCGGCCGAACTCCCCGGCCGGGGGAAATTTCGCTTGCACACAACGGGGTGCTCTTTCTCGATGAGTTCCCGGAGTTTCATAAGGACGCCCTGGAAGCCCTCCGCCAGCCGCTGGAGGACGGGTGCGTCACCATTTCGAGAGTTGCCGGCAGCATGACCTACCCCAGCTCCTTTATGCTGGTCTGCGCCATGAATCCCTGCCGGTGCGGCTGGTACGGCCATCCCTCCGGCCGCTGCAAATGCAGCCAGGCCTCGGTGGATTCCTACCAGAGCCGCATATCCGGCCCCATGCTTGACCGCATCGATCTGCATATCGATGTGCCGGCGGTGGAGTTTGATAAGCTCCATGGCGGGGATAAGCCGGAGAGCTCGGCGGACATCCGCGCCCGGGTGGAGGCCGCCCGGCAGCGGCAGCGCGACCGCCTCGGCGAGAGCGGCTGCAACGCCCGCATGACCACGGCGGAGATCCGCCGGGACTGCGTGCTGGGGGAGGAGGCATCGGCGATGCTTTCCGCCGCCTTTGATGCCCTGGGCATGACCGCCCGCTCCTATGACCGGGTGCTGCGGGTGGCACGGACGGTGGCCGACCTTGCCGGCAGCGACCGCGTGGAGACCGAGCATCTTGCGGAGGCGCTGGCCTTCCGCACCATGGACCGCAACAAAGCATAATATTTTACAAATGAACCGTAAGGAGATATAAAAAATGCTGAAACTTGTTTTGAAAGACGGCTCTCTTCTGGAAGTGGAAGAGGGCGCATCCTGCATGGAGGCTGCCAAGGCCATCAGCCCCGGGCTTGCCCGCGCCGCCCTCGGCGCAAAGCTGGACGGCGAGGTCTGTGAGCTTTCCGCTCCCGCCCGCGACGGCGCCGCCTTCGAGGTGCTGACCTGGGAGAGCGAGGAGGGCCGCAAGATCTTCCGCCACACCTCCTCCCATGTGCTGGCGCAGGCCGTAAAGCGCCTCTATCCCGCGGCAAAGCTTGCCATCGGCCCCGCCATTGACAACGGCTTCTACTATGATTTTGATGTGGAAACCCCCTTCACCGCCGCCGATCTTGAGAAGATCGAGGCGGAAATGAAGAAGATCGTCAAGGAGGACGTGGCCCTTTCCCGCTTCACCCTTTCCCGCGATGAGGCTCTGGCCAAGGCCGATGCCATGGGCGAGCCCTACAAGCGCGAGCTCATCGAGGATCTCCCCGAGGATGCGGAGCTTTCCTTCTATTCCCAGGGCGATTTCACCGATCTCTGCGCCGGCCCGCACCTGCCCTCCACCGGCTCCATCAAGGCCTTTAAGCTGCTTTCCGTCACCGGTGCCTACTGGCGCGGCGATGAGAAGAACAAGATGCTCTGCCGCATCTACGGCACCTCCTTCCCCAAGGCCTCCATGCTGGAGGAGCATCTGGCTGCCCTGGAGGATGCCAAGAAGCGCGACCACAACAAGCTCGGCCGCGAGTTGGAATATTTCACCACCGTGGATGAAATCGGCCAGGGTCTGCCCATCCTGCTGCCCAAGGGTGCCCGCGTCATCCAGCTTCTGCAGCGCTGGATCGAGGATGAGGAGCAGAAGCGCGGCTATCTGCTGACCAAGACCCCCCTCATGGCCAAGAGCGATCTCTACAAGATCTCCGGCCACTGGGATCACTATCTGGACGGTATGTTTGTGCTGGGCGATCCCAGCGACGAGAGCAAGGAATGCTTTGCCATGCGTCCCATGACCTGCCCCTTCCAGTACCAGGTCTATCTCAACCGCGCCCGCTCCTACCGCGATCTGCCCATGCGCCTGGGTGAGACCTCCACCCTCTTCCGCAATGAGGAATCCGGCGAGATGCACGGCCTCATTCGTGTCCGCCAGTTCACCATCTCCGAGGGTCACCTGGTGCTTCGCCCCGAGCAGCTGGAGGAGGAGTTCAAGGGCTGCCTTGAGCTTGCAAAGTACGTGCTCGACACCGTCGGCATGCTGGAGGACTGCACCTTCCGCTTCTCCCAGTGGGATCCCGCTAATCCCAACAACAAGTATGAGGGCACGGCTGAGCAGTGGAACGAGGCTCAGCGCATCATGGGCGAGATTCTGGACAATCTGGGCGTCAACTACCAGATCGGCATCGACGAGGCCGCCTTCTACGGCCCGAAGCTGGACATCCAGTACAAGAATGTCTTCGGCAAGGAAGACACCATCGTTACTATTCAGATCGATATGCTGCTGGCCGAGAAATTTGGCATGGAGTACACCGACCGCGATGACAAGAAGGTTCATCCCTACATCATCCACCGTACCAGCCTCGGCTGCTATGAGCGCACCCTCGCCTACCTCATTGAGAAGTACGCCGGTGCGCTGCCGATGTGGATGGCTCCGACCCAGATCAAAATCCTGCCCTTCGGCCCCGAGCAGATGGAGTACGCCAAGTCGGTCAAGGCCAAGCTCGACAACGTCGGTATGCGCGTCGAGATCGACGGACGCAACGAGACCATCGGCTATAAGATCCGCTCAGCCCAGCTTGAGAAGATCCCGTATATGCTCATCATCGGCGACAAGGAAATGCAGGACGGCACCGTCGCTGTCCGCTCCCGCAAGGCCGGCGACCTGGGTGCCATCCCCGTCGATCAGTTTGTGGCCGACGCGGTGATGGAGGTCGCGGAGAAGAGAAAGTAAGGGCGTGGGGGCTTTGCCCCCAGACCCCCACCAGCCCCTTTTTTGAAAAAAAGGGGCTGGACACCAAAAAACTTTCCAACATGAAAAATGACCTTTGTGCACATCAAATTTGATTGGCACAAAGGTCATCTTTTTTTATGAAAGTTTTTGAAGAGTCCAGAGGGACTTTTTTCAAA
>JAFXIE010000012.1 GCA_017533425.1 Clostridia bacterium
CGGCCATCGCCGAGGGACTTGCCGCCCGCATCGCCGAGGGGCACGTGCCCATGAAGCTGCAGAACAAGGAGGTCTGGCTGCTGGATCTGACCTCCATGGTGGCCGGAACCCAGTTCCGCGGCCAGTTTGAGAGCCGCATGAAGGGGCTCATTGAGGAGGTTCGCCGCCTCGGCAACATCATCCTTGTCATCGACGAGGTGCACAACATCGTCGGCGCGGGAGATTCCGAAGGCTCCATGAATGCCGCAAATATTCTCAAGCCCGCCCTCTCCCGGGGCGAGGTGCAGGTCATCGGCGCCACCACCTTTGCCGAATACCGCAAATATATTGAAAAGGATGCCGCCCTGGAGCGCCGCTTCCAGCCCGTCACCGTGGCCGAGCCCTCCATCGAGGATACGGTGGAGATCCTCAAGGGTATCCGAGGCTACTACGAGCAGTTCCATTCCGTCATCATTCCCGACCGCATCTGCCGGGAGGCGGTGCTGCTCTCCGAGCGCTATATCACCGACCGCTATCTGCCCGATAAGGCCATCGACCTCATCGACGAGGCCGCCAGCGCCGCAAACCTCGCCAACCGCTCCCTCGTCCGCGCAGCGCAGCTCTCCGCCGAGCACAAAAGCGTCTGCGCGGAGCGGGATGCCCTGCTTGCCGCCGCCCCGGAGGCGCAGGACTATGCCCGCATTGCCGAGCTGAAGAGCCGCGAGCTGCAGCTTTGCGACGAGATGGCCAAAAATCCCGCCGAGACCCCCGAGCTGACCTACGAGGATCTTGCCCACGTCATCGAGCTGTGGACAAAGATCCCCGCCAGCCGCGTCTGCGAGCAGGAATTTGAGCGCCTTGTCTCCCTGCCGGATCGCCTGCGCGCCCGCCTGATCGGCCAGGATGCCGCCGTGGAGGCCGTTTCCGCCGCCATCCGCCGCAGCCGTGCCGGCGTCTCTCCCAAGCGCAAGCCGGTTTCCTTCATCTTTGCCGGCCCCACCGGCGTCGGCAAGACCGAGCTTGTGCGTCTGCTGGCGCAGGATCTCTTCGATGCGCCGGAATCCCTCATCCGGCTGGATATGTCGGAGTTTATGGAAAAACACGCCGTTTCCCGCATCATCGGCTCCCCGCCGGGCTATGTGGGCTACGATGAGGCCGGCCAGCTGACGGAAAAGATCCGCCGCCGTCCCTACTCCGTGGTGCTCTTTGATGAAATCGAAAAGGCCCACCCCGATGTGATGAACATCCTGCTGCAGATCCTCGACGAAGGGCACATCACCGATGCCCACGGTCGGGAGGTCTCCTTTGAAAATACCGTCATCGTCATGACCACCAACGCAGGCTCCGAGCGCAGCGCCGGCTCCCTCGGCTTCGGTGCATCCGCCGCCGCGGCGGACAGCGACCGCACCATGAAGGCCCTTTCCGAGTTCCTGCGGCCGGAATTTTTGAACCGCGTGGACGAGATCATCACCTTCAACCACCTCACCGAGTCCGACTTTGCTGCCATCTGCCGCATCATGCTCGGCGAGCTGCGCGACAGTCTTGCCGGGCGGGATATTGCCCTCACCTGGGAGGACAGCGTGGTGGAGCTGCTGGTCCGGGATTCCTACTCCGTCAAGTTCGGCGCCCGCAATCTGCGCCGCCGCATCCAGAAGGAGGTCGAAGACCGCATCGCCGCCGCCGTCATCTCCGCCTGGCGCGATTCCTTCTCCGCCGTGCATCTCTCCGTGACGGAAGGTACGGTCCGCGCTGAACTTTCCTGAGAAAGATTCTCCTCCGGAGGTAATCCATCATGTCACAGATCCGCATCACCGGCGGCTCACTTTCCATCGTTCTTACCGACACCGGTCACGGTGCCGCCCTCACTGAGGTCACCGACGGAAACCGTCCGATCTTCTCCCATTTCGGTCAGCCTTTTTTTGGGCTTTCCGTTAGGATTGGCGAGGAGGAGCGCGCATTTCTTTCCCACACGGATTTCGAAAGTTTTACTGCCGAAACGCATGCCAACGGTACCAGTCTCCGTTTCTCCGCCCCCGGCGGACTGGAAGGTATCGAGGTTCTGTTTTCTGCCGCTGCGGAGGAAAACGGTATCCGTTTTACGGGTTATGTTGTCAACCATCGTACCGACTGCACTGTCACCGAGGTGGAATATCCCCGTTTCTGGTTTGACCCGACCCCCGAGTCCCGGTATTTTTGTCCCACCGGCTGCGGTCTCGTGATGCAGGATCTGCATACCGGTCCGCATCGCCGGCGTATGCGCTATCCCTCCTATCAGGCATCGATGTCCTACTGCGCCGTCTATGACGCGGCCATCCGCCGCGGTGTTTATGTGGGCTACGAGGACGAGGGCGCTTCGCTGAAGCATCTTATGATCCGCCGCGCCGAGGGTGAAGACGGCTCCTGCCTGTCCTGCGCTTTACCCTCGCAGTTTATGGGAAAGGTGCAGAACTCCCAGCCGATCCCCGGCGTCTGCGTATGGCGCCTCTTTGACGGCGACTGGTACGATGCCGCCATGGAGTACAAAAAATTTGCCCTGTCCGCGCGCTGGATGCCGGAGCTGGATGAATTCGGTCTGCGCCGGCATCGCAACGAAAAGCTCGGAAACATCGGCCACTGGTGGGTGGACTTTGTCGACGACAATAACGATGCAGATGAGCTCATCCGTTTATCCGGGGATTTGGGTGTTCCCTGCGCCGCACATGTTTACCAATGGCATCAAATTCCCTTTGACAACGATTATCCCCACTACTTCCCCGAAAAAGATGTTTTTCCCGAATATTTGCGCAAGCTTCGCGCCGCAAATATTCCGGCTATGCCCTACATCAACGGCAGGCTTTGGGATACCCGCGACCGCGGCTTGGAGGACTACCAGTTCACGGCGCTGGCAAAGCCTCACACCGTAAAGGATACAACCGGTGAGCCCATCACCGAATGGTATGCCGTCCGCGAAGCAGATGACAGCTACGTGCTTTACGGCGTGATGTGTCCCACCACCGCCTTCTGGCAGGACAAGCTTGCCGGGATCAGCCGCGAGATCCTGCAGCGGCTCGACTGCGACGGTCTCTATATCGACCAGACCGCCAGCGCACCGCCGCGGATGTGCTGCGATCCGCACCATGACCACGACCCCGGCAACGGCAGCTGGTGGACAGATAGCTGCCGCACCGCAGTCAGCCGCATTGCCCGCGAAGGCGGACCCGATAAGTTCATCACCTCCGAAGGCACGACCGACGCCTATTTCCGCTGCTTTGACGCTTTTTTAGGATGGAGCTGGTGGTATAACGGTCAGATCCCCGCGCTGACCGCCGTATACGGAGGTATAGCGCTGTGCTTCGGCCGACAGTACGGTGACATTGACGATGACACCATGCGCATCTTTGCCGCGCAGGCCTATACCTTTGGAGAACAGCTGGGCTGGATCTCCACGCTGCGTTTTAAAAACGCGGATGAATTCACCCGGAATTTTTACACTGCCTGTGTCCGCGAAAGCTATGCAGGCCGCAATCTTCTCCTAACCGGAATGCTCTGCCGTCCCCCGGAGATCAGGACAGACGCCGCCTGCCTTTCCGGAAAATCCAGTGCCGAGGCCATCTGCTCGCCCCCGGTCCTCGCCTCGGTCTGGCAGGATCGCAAGACCCTTCGTCGGCGGCTTTTCCTCGCCGCTCCCGGCAAGGAGGCCTGTACCGTTTCTCTGCGTGTTGAGGCGCTCGATAAGCTCCCTGTCTTTTCCGGCAACCACACAGTCTCCTGCGATATGCAGGACGGAATGCTTACGCTGACCTTGCCCGGAGGCGCGGTCCTTTGGGCGGATCTATAAAAAATACGCTTTCTCTGATCTTGAAAGGAGATCGTTATGAATACTTGCCGTGAATATCAGATCATCGGTGGCGCACTTGCCGTCACCCTCGCAGAAACCGGTCACGGTGCCGCGCTGACCCGTATTGAAGATGCTGCCGGTATGCCTATCCTTACCGGCGGTTCCCGCCCCTTCTTTAAGCTGAAGCTTCGCAATCTCAGCGACGGAACGGATGCGGAATATCTCTCCGACCGGGATTTTTCCGCCTTCCGTGCCGAGACCGCGGATGAACTTACCCGCCTGTATTTCTCCGCCCCCGGCGGGCTTGAGGGAATCACCGTCATTCTCACGGCGCAGCCGGAGGAGAATGGGCTCCGCTGGCTGACCCGGGTGGAGAACCTGCGGGAGGATTGCTCCCTGACCGGCGTGGAATATCCCAAAGTCTGGTTTGACACACGGGAGACCACCAAGGTCTTCTATCCCCGGGGCTGCGGCATCGTCTGGGAGGATATTGCGGACATCGAGATCCGCCGTTTCTGCAAATATCCCACCTCCCAGGCCTCCATGTCCTATTTCGCCGTCTACGATGGCGAGGCTCGCCGGGGTCTCTACATCGGCTATGAGGACCGCGAGGGCATCTACAAGGAGCTGCGCATCGATAAAGAGACCGACGAACACGAGGGCTGCTTTAGCGGACTGCTGCCCGCCGAGGGCATGGGAATTGCCCGCAACTCCCAGCAGCTTCCCGGCGAGGCCGTATGGCGCCTTTTCGACGGCGACTGGTTTGACGCCGCCATGGAATACAAAAAATTTGCCCTCTCCGCCGCCTGGATGCCGGAGCTGGACGAAAACGGCATCCGCGCCGTCCGTCCCGCCCCCCTCTGGAGCCGCGACCACTGGTGGCTGACCACCGTAACGGAGGACGGCGCCTGGACGGATGCCGCCCTGGAGGCCGACGCCCTGATCGGCGTTCCCAGCGGAGCCCATGTTTACTGCTGGCACCGCATCCCCTTTGACAACGATTATCCCCATTATTTCCCCATCCGCGACTGCGTGCCCGCATAGCTGACCCGGCTGCAGGATGCAGGAATGCTCACCATGCCCTACATCAACGGCCGCCTGTGGGATACCCACGATCAGGAGGAGCGTGACTGGCTCTTCTCCACCCTGGCAAAGCCCTGGGCCACCAAGGATATCGACGGCAAGCTCTTCGAGGAGGTCTATCTGTCCAAGGAAAAGGACGGAAACCCCGTTTCCCTCGCCGTCATGTGTCCCTCCTCCGCCCTGTGGCAGGATAAGGTCTGCGAGCTTGCCGACGGGGTGCTCGGCAAGATGGACTGCGATGCGCTCTACATTGACCAGGTGGCCTGCGCCGAGGCAAAGCCCTGCTGCGACCCCCGCCATGCCCACGCCCCCGGCGGCGGCGACTGGTGGATCAACGCCTACCGCACCATGATGGATCGGCTCAACCTGCGCAAGCCTGCCCGCAAATTTTTCACCACCGAGGGCACCTCGGATGCCTACCTGCGCTCCTTTGACGGCTTCCTCTCCTGGATGTGGTGGTACAACGGCCAGGTTCCCGCCCTCACCGCCATCTATGCCGGCAAGGCCGTATTCTTCGGCCGGGAATACACCAACGTATCCGATGCCACCGCCCGCATCTATGCCGCCCAGGCGCTGACCTTCGGCGAGCAGCTGGGCTGGATCCGCCCGGAGAACTTCCTTGCACTGAAAAGCCGCGATTTCCTCGCCGACTGCGCCCGTATGCGCAGCCGCTGCCATGCGCACATCGCCGAGGGCGAGCTTATGCGTCCCCCGGTGACGGAGTGCGACGGGGATGCGGTCATCGGCGGCTCCCAGGTGGGAGAAATCCGCTGCGCGCCTGTGCTTTCCGCCCTGTGGCGCCACCGCGAAAGCGGCAGCGCCCGCCTCATTCTCGCCGCCCCGGCAGAAACAGAGACGAAGGTGCGCCTGCGCCATGCCGACATCCGCAGCGCCCTGCATTTTTCCGGCACTCATGAGCTGGACGCCGCCTTTGACGGCGATTGGCTGACCCTTACCCTGCCTGCCGGCGCCGTCATCTGCGCCGAGCTGTAAATACGGAGGATTTTCAAATGTTCCAGAAAACGCTGCTGCTGGCAAAGGACGGAAGGAGCGCCTATGCCATCCATCTCCCCCAGGATGCCGCCCCCGCGGAGAGCTTTGCCGCCGAGGAATTCCGCAATTTCTTTGCGGAGGTGACCGGTGTTGCGCTTCCCATCGTCAACACCCCCTTCGGCACCCACCGGGAATACCTCATCTGCATCGGCACGCCCCCCGCCGCCCGCCCCTCCGAGAGCATTCTTGACCGGACGGAGCTTTCTGAGGAGGAAATCGTTATCCGCACGGTGGGCGGAAAGCTGCTGCTCTGCGGCGGCAGCCCCCGCGGAACCCTCTATGCCGTCTATCAGTTCCTGGAGGACTATCTCGGCATCCGCTGGTTTTCTCCCGACTGCACCCGCATCCCCCGCCGCGCAGCGCTGGAGATCCCGGAGATCGACTATCGCTACAACCCCACCTTCAGATACCGCAACTGCTTTGTCTTCACCGCCCTGCAAAATCCCCTCTGGGCTGTGCGCAACCGCCTGAATGCCTGCGGTTTTGCCCCCAATCCTGTGCTGGATCCCTACGGCGGTGCCTCCGGCCATGCGCCGGCCGGCCATTCCTTCTGGGATCTCATTCCCGAGAAGGAATACTTTGACGAGCATCCCGAATACTTCTCCCTGGTCAACGGCGAGCGCGTGCGCAACCGGCAGATCTGCCTCTCCAACCCCGATGTTTTCCGCATCTGCAAGGACAAGCTCCGCGAGCGCCTGCGCACCACCGGCGCCATCGGCGTGGACGTGGCACAGAACGACTGTCTCGGCGCCTGCGAATGCGAAAACTGCCGAAAGATCGACGAGAAATACAACGCCTTCTCCGGCTCCATTCTCACCTTCTTGAACCGCCTTGCCGAGGAGCTTTCCGAGGAATTCCCCGATAAGCTTCTGCAGACCTATGCCTATCAGTACGGCCAGACCGCCCCCACCGGGCTGAAGGCTCATAAGAACGTGGCCGTTTGGATCTGCTCCATTGAGGCCTGCTTCTGCCATCCCCACGGCACCTGCGACACCGTTCGCCGGGAGCTGCGTTCCCCCGACGGGCGCAACCCCTTCTTCCCCCGCGATATCGCCGACTGGGGCAAGATCACCGATAATCTCTTCGTCTGGAATTACGACACCAACTTCCGCTGCTTCCTGCTGCCCCATCCGAACCTTCATGTGCTCGGCCCCAACCTGCGCTTCTTCCGCGACCAGGGGGTCAAGGGCGTATTTGAGCAGAACTGCACCACCTCTCCCCACACGGAGATGCAGGAGCTGCGTGCCTACATCCTCGCAAAGTGCCTCTGGAATCCCGATTACGACGATCGGATGGCGCTGGAGGAATTCAGTGAGGCCTACTGGGGCATGGCCGCCACCCCCATCCGCCAGTATATCGATCTTCTGCGCGACACCGTCATGAACCGCGAGAACGATATGCATCTGCTCATGTCCACCATGCCGCCGAATCCCAACAATTTCCAGGATTATGTCCGCGCCTCCATCACCGGCTCCGCCTACGACAAATGCCTGGCGGAGGGCATCGAGCCCCCCACCCACGGCATCTGCAAGTTTATGACGGAGGAGAATATCCGCATCGCCGGCGAGCTCTTTGACCGCGCCGAGCGCCTGGCGGACAATGACGAGATCCGCGAGCGGGTGGAGATCGCCCGCATGCCCCTGCGCTACTACGAGATCAGCACCCTGCGGGATGACGATCCCACCCGGATGCAAAAGATCGACGCCTTCTTTGCCGACTGCAGCCGCTTTGGCATTGCCGAGCTCAAGGAGGGTCAGAATATGACCCGCTGCTACAACGCCGCAGTGACCAATTTCGGCATGTATTGAGCCTCCCATGAAGAAAAAGCTCTATACCGCCGCCATGGTGATCTGTGCCGCCGTTTTCGTGGTCAGCACAGCCCTCGCCATCTACGACGTTTATGACCGCGCCCAGGCGGAGCGGGAATTTCAGGAGCTGCAGGATATGCTCTCCGAGGAACTCACCCCCACCCCGGCGCCCACAGCGCCGCCGGATGCAACCCCCACCCCCACCCCGGCGGTGACGCCGACGCCCGAGCCGGATGCCCACAAATATGCGCGCTTTGCCGCCATGAATTCCGATTTTGTGGGCTGGGTCCGCATCGAAAGGACGGAGCTTTCCTATCCCGTGGTGCAGACAAAGCACGACGAGGAATACTACCTGCGCCGCTCCTTCTACAAGACCAACAGCATCTACGGCACGCCCTTTGTGGATAAGGACTGCACCATCGGAAAAAGCCAGCACATCATCATCTACGGCCACCACATCCGCGGCGACAAGATGTTCGGCGCCCTGGTTCGCTACCGGGACAAGGCCTATTTCGATGCCCATCCCATCATCCGGTTCGACACCCTCTCCCGCATGGCAAATTACGAGATTTTTGCGGTTTTTCCCCTGGATATCGAGGCCGCGGCCTTCAACCCCTATGCCGAGACCACCTGGGACCGCAATTCGGCCTTTGAGGCCTATGTCAACAAGTGCAAGGCCGTCAGCCTCTACGACACCGGCAAGCGTCCCGTGTGGGGGGATGAGATTCTCACCCTCTCCACCTGCGACAGCAACGGAAAATACGACCGGATCCTGGTGGTGGCCTACCGATCCAAAGGAGAAAGCATAGAATGATGACCGTTTCCTTTAAAAAGCTGGATGCGCGGGCGGTGCTTCCCCGCCGGGGCAGCGCCCTTGCCGCCGGTGCCGATCTCTGCGCCCTGCCCGGGGAGGAGATCACCCTCGCCCCCGGCGAGACCCGCCTTGTGCGCACAGGCCTTGCCGCCGCGATTCCTGCGGGCTATGCGGGCTTTATCTTCGCCCGCAGCGGCCTTGCCTCCAAGCGCGGCCTTGCGCCGGCAAACAAGGTGGGCGTTATCGATGCCGACTACCGCGGCGAGATCCTCGTCGCCCTCCACAACCACGGCGCTGAGCCCCAGACGCTGCTCTCCGGCGAGCGCATTGCCCAGCTGGTGCTGCTGCCCTGCCCCGAATGGGAGGTCACGGAATGCGACGAGCTGGACGACACCGCCCGCGGCGAGGGCGGCTTTGGCTCCACCGGCAGACAGTAAAAAAGCAAAAAAATAAGCATCCCCCAGGGGATGCTTATTTTTTATCCCAATTTTTTCTTCTGCGTTTTGTAGGCAAAGGCAAGGAGCAGCCGGTCGGGCAGGATTTTTGCCGCAAGGCGTCCCATTTTGATGCCAAAGCCGGGGGTAATCACGGTTTTCCGGCGGAGCATGCCCCGCACGGCGATGCGGGCAACCGCACGGCTTTCCATGCCGGAGAGGGATGCGCGCACCTCGGCCACCGCATCAAACTCCGTCCGCACAGGCCCCGGGCAGAGGGCGCAGATATACACCCGGGAGCCCTCTTCCGAAAGCTCCTTTGCCACCGCCTGCGTCAGGCGAAGCACATAGGCCTTGGTGGCATAATAGGCCGAGAGCAGCGGCCCCGGCAGAAAGGCCGCCGAGGAGGCCACATTGAGGATATATCCGGCATTCTTTTTCCGAAAATCCCTCAGAAAGAGCTTTGTCAGGATGTGCACCGCGTCGATATTTGTGCGGATCATGGCAAGTTCGCGGTCAAGATCGGTCTCCGCAAAGGGACCGAGCAGGCCAAAGCCCGCGTTATTGACGAGGATATCGATATCTTCCTCCCTTGTTTCCGCATATAACCGGCGGCATTCTGCCTCCTGGGAGAGATCGCACACCACGATGCGCACCGGAACGGACAGCTCAGCCGCCAGCGCCTCCAGCCGATCCCTTCGCCGGGCAACAAGGATGAGCGAACAGCCTCTGCAGGCCAGCTCCCGGGCGATATCCCGCCCGATGCCGGAGCTTGCGCCGGTGATCAGTGCCTTCATAGCCTTCATCCCTCCTTAGACAATCCGGATTTTTCCCGTGGTACGGATGCGGGGCTGCCCATCGCGGCGCAGATCCACCGTAATGCGGCCGCCGGGAAGCTTCAGGGTGAAATGCAGCTGGCCGATCCCCTGC
The DNA here is from genome assembly GCA_017533425.1 of Clostridia bacterium. Classification (GTDB taxonomy): domain Bacteria; phylum Bacillota; class Clostridia; order Oscillospirales; family QAMX01; genus RGIG1911. Next base: position 9,919 of record JAFXIE010000012.1, read on the forward strand.
GGAAGATGGGGCTTTACGGAATATTCCCCCGCCGCCGGGTTTACAAAGCCGATGCCCGCCACATATTCCGCGAGAATGGCCACCGGCGTCGAAGACCAGGGGTGGCAGAGGCTGGTGTTCCATTTGGCATCCTTTCCCCAGGCCTCAAAGCAGGAGGTGGCACCGTCCGAAAGCATCCGCGCCCAGGAGCGATCCCCATCCCGGCGGATCATATCGCAGACAAGGTCGATCTCCCCCTCGCGGCAGAGGGAAAGCATGACAAAATAGGCATTGAATACGCTGCCGCAGAAGCCGCGGCGGCGGATCATGGCAAGGATGGCCTCTTTTTCCGCCGCGTTGGCCAGGCCGAAGAAGAGGGGATAGATATTGGAATGGAAGGCGGTGTGGCGGCTTTCCTCGGTATCGCGGAAAAGCCCTGCCTCCCCGCCGCCGAAGGCCTTGCGGAAGGCCTCCGCCACCCGCTCCGACTCCGTCGGAGGGGCAAGATGGGCATACTCCGGCGCAAGGCAAATCAGGCGCTCATAGGTCGACAGCGCGCCGTACCACAGGGCGTTGATGACGTTGTGGCAGCCCGGCGGTGTGGGCTGGGCAAGCTCGAAATCGTAGCCATCCCGGTCTCCCTCCGGCCAGTCCACCAGATTCCATTTCTCCGAAAGATCGCACAGCAGCCCGTCCGGGCGCATATGGCCGGCAAACCAGGTAAGCATTCCGTGGATGACGGGCAGAACCTCGCCGAGAATGTCCCGCTCTCCGGTCAGGCGGATGAAATTCTCCACCATGTAGGGATACAGCAGAACGAAATCCGCAATGTGCTGCTCATAATTTCCCGGCGAAACACCGAGAAGCCCCGGGCAAACCGAGGAGGAATAGGCAAAATCCATGATGCATTTGCGGAACTGCCGGGAATCGCCGGTTAAGATAAACTGCGTGTGGCTTGTCAGCACGGCATCGCCGAGATACTGGCCCTTTTCGCGGCTGGGGCAGTCGAGATAGCCCTCCTGGGTGCCGCAGCGCACGCCGTTTTTGCAGATTTCAAAGATGCGCGTCAGCCGCAGGTCATCGGCTGCAAAGCGGCAGGCCTCCTCCGGCAGGGGATGGTGGCGCACCACCGCCAGCACGCCCGCGGCAGCCTCCTCCAGCCGGCGCTTTGCGGAAAGCTCCGGCGCAGGCTCCAGCCGCAGCTCCGCATAGCGGAAGGCCTTGTAGCTCATGGGCTCAAAGACATCCTCGCCGCCGGAGAGATAGATGCGGTCCTCATATTCGTTTTTGATGCAGCGCATGGGATAATACAGGCAGCCATCCTCCCTAAGCTCCTCGGAATAGCGGATGCGCAGGAATCCTCCCGCCTCTCCGCAGATGTGGACGGCAAGGCTTGCGGTGATTTCCCGGCCGAAATCGAGAATCAGCGTCCCCTTTGGGGAGAAAAACTGCCGCTGCGGCCGCAGGAGGTAGAAATCCACCGGCGGGGTCAGCTGGCGAAAAAGCACATGGTCATCGCAGAGATTGACCGAGGCGGGCACCAGATCGTTTGTGTACGCCCGGTCGCTCTTCCAGCGGCTGTCATAGTGGGAGGCATCCAGATGATCCAGCATCTGGGTCTCATAGCCTGCGTAGCCCACGGCGCGCCAGCATTTCAGCCGCGCCGTCATCCAGCTTCCGTCGGTGGCGGCATAGACCCGCTTTGCATCCGCAAGCTCGCAGAGAAAGCCCATGCGCAGATCGCCGGAGCCCACCACGCGGTTGATATAGCCCTCATAGCTGACCTCTGCGGCGATGAGATTCTCGCCGGGATGCAGATATTCCGTCACATCGATGACATTGTAATTGTAATGGAAGAGATAGGCCGGGGCAGGCCCCATGGCCGCAAGGCTTCCGTTGAAATACAGACGGTAAAAATCATCCGCCGTCACATAGGCAAACACCCTTCCGAAGCGGGAAGGCATGGAAAAAACCTTCCGGAAGATCTGGTGGCGGTTTTTCTGCAGGGTGTACCCCTCCGCATCTGCCGCCGTGTGCTCCGCCCGCTCTCCCTTCAGGGGATCAATGGGCCGCAGGGGCAGAAAATCCGCCGCGGTGATCCATTTTGCGCTCCATTTCCGGTCCATCTTTATCTTCCTTTCAGAAATTCGTCCGTTTCCACGGCATCGGGAATGCTCGCCGCAGCCCCCATTCTTCCGACGGCGATGGCCGCCGCAGCGCAGGCGCGGCGCAGGGCATCCGCCGTGGGAAGCCCGTCGGTCAGAGCCTTCAGGTAATAGCCGGTGAAGGTATCTCCCGCGCCGGTGGTGTCCTGCGCCCGGACGGTAAAGCCCTCCGCCGGGATGCGCAGCTCACCCTTCTGCCAGATCGCCCCGCGCTTTCCAAGGGTCATGACGATCTCCGCATCGGGGTACTTCTCTGCAAGAACCGTGGCCGGATCGGCCTCCGTTCCCGCAAGCGCCGCCGCCTCGATCTCATTGACGAGGAAGCAGTCCACCAGCTCCAGGGGGTAATCCATCACCGCATCGGTGATGGGCGAGGGATTGAAGAAGACGCGCATGCCCTTCCCCTTTGCGGCGCGGATGATCTCGGCGGGGCAGTTGATCTCATTCTGCAAAAGGAGGATATCCCCGGCAGCAAAGCCGGCGAGGGTCTCCGCGATCTGCGCCGGAGTGATGCAGTGGTTTGCGCCGGGATAGTAGATGATGCAGTTTTCGCCGCTTTCCTCCACCTGAATGACGGTGGAGCCGGTGGGGCCCTCTACCGAGCGCAAAAACTCCGTATGAACACCGGCCTCGCGGTGCATTTCTCTTAAAAACTCGCCGTCGGCGCCGATGCAGCCCGCATGCCACACCGCCGCCCCCGCCCGAGCCAGCGCCACCGTCTGGTTGGAGCCCTTGCCGCCGGCAAAGCGCTCCATTTTGCTCGCCGTGAGGGTCTCCCCCGGCCGCAGAATGTGGGACACGGAATATACGTAATCAATATTCAAAGAGCCGAAATTCAAAATGCGCATAACTTCTCTCCTCCGCAGGACTTTTCACCTTAAAGTATATCCCCCCGGAGCCAATCCGTCAAGAAAAAAGAGGAATTTCCGAAGGCAACTCTAATTTAGGCCAATTCTTATCGTATTTTCATTTCCCTGCGAGCACAACAGATGAGAGTGGATTGTATATTTTTGATTTCGACAATTTCTTGACTAATTCTACATTTGTGCTATACTCTATGTGTCAACGAAGGCAATACCTAAACATTAGGAGGCTATTGTGGAAATTCAAGAAAGAAACACAAGACTGATTTGGGTTGATATACTAAGATTCATTGGGATATTTGCCATTGTTTGGGGACACACCTTAACTGGAGGTCCCGTTCATTTTTATCTCTACTCCTTTCATATCCCGCTTTTCTTTTGTGCAATCGGATTTTGTTTCAAGACACCAAAGCAATCATTTTGGCAGTTTACAAAAAAGAAAGCTTATTCCCTTCTTATACCATTCTTCCTGTTTGCGATCATTAGTATACTGCTGTTTTCTGTCCTTGGAAATTTTGCTGGCTCTACTTTAGGATATGATTTGTCCGCAAACACGTTTTCTGCAAATATAATTGAAGTATTGCGAGGTAAATGCCGAGCCAATCGGCCTCTTTGGTTCTTACCATGTGTTTTTATTTTCTATCTGCTTTGTTTTTTTCTTTCACGACTTATTGATAACAAATCAAAAAAAAAGCGATATGCCATTATGTTCGTTGTTACCGTGGCAGCCTTCGCTCTATGTGTTCTAAACGCCGAGGTTTTTCGTGTTTCCGCCTTTTTTTGGAAAGCCGAAGTCGCCATATTTATGCTTCCTTTTTTTGTCCTTGCGCTTATTGCGAAGCCCTTCTTAACCTCCCCGATCAAAAGCGGCGTACATGCAGTTCTCTGTCCTTTTTTTCTGCTGTCAGGAGCCATTCTTGCAAAATTTAACGATCCTATCGGTTGCCTTTATAACAGCTATGGAAATGTTTTTCTGTTTTATCTCAGTGCCATATGTTCAATCCTCGGGCTTTGCCTATTAAGTATAATTCTTTCACAAATAAAACTGATTGCAAAGGTTTTGACATATGTCGGGCAAAGAACCATGTCGATACTATTGATGCATAAATTTCCCATCGTGTTTTTTCAGGTAGTCTTTCCGTGGACCAAACAACCTATGAAAGAGAATAATGCTCTGGTTGGTTTATTGGTAACGCTTATCTCAATTTCTTTATGTTTAGTTGTCGATGTCTTTATGCGAAAATACCTGCCTTTCTTTGTTGGCCAAAGAATGCATTCCGTATCCAAACAGCATTCCTCCTAGCATATCAGCAAAAGTGTACAGAGCCCTTTCGGCATGTGTTACTAGTGCTTACTTGATCATAGCTTTCCGTATGTTTTTAAGTCTATTAATTGTCCCGCTATGTCACCGGAATTGTTTTGACACTTGCGCCGGCAGCAAAAAACATCTTCTACACAAAAAAACGAGACCCCGAAGCTTTCGGGGTCTCGTTGTGTTTGTTTCCGGACTTAGCGGAGGGCGGCGGCGGAGCCGTCGGAGCCGAGGACGTCCTTAATCTTGTGCTTGACCATTTCGCGGATGGCATCGCGGCCGGGAGCGAGGTACTGGCGGGGATCGAAGTGCTCGGGATGAACGGCATAGTGCTCACGGATGGAGGAGGTGAGAGCAAGGCGGAGGTCAGAGTCGATGTTGATCTTGCAGACCGCGCTTCTTGCAGCCTCACGCAGCTGCTCCTCGGGAACGCCGATGGCGCCGGGCATGTTGCCGCCGAACTGGTTGATCTTGGCGACGAACTCCTGGGGAACGGAGGAAGCACCGTGCAGAACGATGGGGAAGCCGGGCAGACGCTTCTCAACTTCCTTGAGGATGTCGAAGCGGAGCTGGGGCTTGGTGCCGGGCTTGAACTTGTAGGCGCCGTGGCTGGTGCCGATGGCGATGGCCAGAGAGTCGCAGCCGGTCTTGGAGACGAACTCTTCGACTTCTTCGGGACGGGTGTAGGAAGCAGCCTCAGCGGAGACGTTGACTTCGTCCTCGATGCCGGCCAGGGAGCCCAGCTC
>JAFXIE010000096.1 GCA_017533425.1 Clostridia bacterium
ATACGAGATTGTCTATCGTGACTGGAGTTCAGACGTGTGCTCTTCCGATCTGCCGCGGCGGTGGCGGTGATGCTGCCCGATGCCTTCTTCACGGATATGGCCTTTTCCGGCCGGCTGGTCACCCTCTTTATCATCCTCGCCCTGGGCTTTCTGCTGGGGGCATCCGGTCTTTCGGTGGCGCCCCTTGCGCTGGCGCTCCTGATGCGCGGGCTGGATCCCGGCGCCGTCTTCCTTCTGCTCTGTGCCGCGCCGGTCTTCAATATGACCGAGCTTTTTAACCTCGGTCGGGTGCTCGGCCGGGCAAAATCCATCATTTTCATGTTTGCAAGCTGCGTGCCGAGCTTTGTTGCGGCAAAAATCATGCAGGATCTCTACACGGGCAAGCTCTGGAGCTTTACCTTCGATGAGCTTTCGGCAAAGCCCATGGAAAACGGCTTCTTCCTGCCGGGAATTGTCATCTTCGGGCTGCTTTGCCTGGGCGCGCTGGTGTTCCTTCTGCGCCGCGATCGGAAGGAAAAGCCCCTGGATCTGCCGGCGGATGCCGTGCGGCTCTATCTTTCCGGCAGCTGGTCGGAGGAAACGGAAAGCCGCCTGTGCGATGCGCTTGCAGAGGTTGAGGGGGTGTCCGTTGCCGGCGTTTATGCCGCCCGCGGCCTGGTTCTCATCCGCGGCCCGGTGGATTTTGCCGCCCTGTCCGCCGCCTGCGAAAGCGTCGGCCTGACTCTGGAGCGCACGGAGCAATAATATCCCGTAACAGACACTTGAAAATCCCCCTTTCGCCCCGGCGAAGGGGGAATTTTTTGACATCGGCAGCAAAAAACAAGATAATATTCGTAAAAAATTTATAAAAGTATCCAAAGACCTATTGCAATCCATAGGGCAATCGTGTACAATAAATAGGTGCTTTCCTTAGAAATGCGTGGGCAGTTTGCCCAAATCTATATGTAGGAGAAATGAACCATGAGCGCGTACACTGCAGAAAAAATCAGAAACATTTGCCTGCTGGGCCACGGTGGCGAAGGCAAGACCTCCCTGGTGGAGAGCATGCTCTACATGACCAAGGGCACCGACCGTCTCGGCAAGGTTTCTGAAGGAAATACCGTTTCCGACTACGATCCCGAAGAAATCAAGAGACAGTTTTCCATCTCCATGACCATCGAGCCTGTGGAGTTCGACGGCCACAAGATCAATGTTCTTGACTGCCCCGGCTACTTCGACTTTGTGGGCGAAGTGCTGGAGGGTATGCGCGTTGCCGATGCCGGCATCGTCACCTTCTCCGCCAAGGGCGGTCTGTCCGTCGGCAGCCAGAAGGCATGGCGTATGCTCTGCGAGGCCAAGAAGCCCCGCCTCATCTACATCTCCAAGCTCGACGAAGAGAACGCCGACTACTACAAGGCCGTTGAGAATGCCCGCGAGAAGCTCGGCATCTCCGTCTGCCCCGTTGTCATCCCCGTGATGGAGGGCGACAAGGCCGGCGCCATCGTTGACGTCGTTGCCAAGAAGGCCTATATGATGGAGGGCGCCAAGCGCACCGAGATCCCCGTGCCCGATTCCATCGTTGACCGCATGGAAACCTACTACGGCATGCTCACCGAGAGCGTTGCCGAGACCTCCGAGGAGCTGATGGAGAAGTACTTCTCCGGCGAGGAGTTCACCCTGGAAGAGATGCGTGAAGGTCTGCATCAGGGCGTTCTGTCCGGCGATGTTGCCCCCGTCTTCTGCGGCTCTGCCTTCACCGGCATCGGCACCCTCGCCCTGCTGCGCGGCATTATCGACTATGTTCCCAACCCCGTCAAGGCCATGGCCGACGCCACCGTCGATGCCGAGGGCAAGGAGACTCCCTTCGAGCTCGATCCCGCCGGCAAGCCCGCCTTCTTTGTCTTCAACACCATGGCTGACCAGTATGGTCGCTTCTCCTATTTCAAGGTCATGAGCGGCGATATCACCCCCGACCTCACCCTGCGCAACGCCCGCTCCGAGATCGATGAAAAGCTCGGCCACATCTACACCATCAAGGGCAAGAAGTCCACTGAGGTTGACAAGATCTGCTGCGGCGACATCGGCGCCGTTGCAAAGCTCGTGGACACCAAGACCAACGATACCCTCTGCGCCGCCGGCGCTGACCTCGTCTTCAAGAAGATCGAGTTCCCGCGCACCTGCTACTCCCTGGCCATCTCCGCCAAGGCCAAGGGCGGCGAGGACAAGATCGCCAACGGCATCGCCCGCCTGAAGGACGAGGATCCCATCCTCACCTCCGTCATCAATCCCGAAACCCATCAGCAGGTCATCTCCGGCATGGGCGATATCCATCTGGATGTTATCTGCTCCAAGCTGAAGAATAAGTTCGGCGTTGAGGTGGCCACCGAGTCCGCCCGCATCGCCTACCGCGAGAAGATCCGCAAAAAGGTTCAGGCCGAAGGCAAGCACAAGAAGCAGTCCGGCGGCCACGGCCAGTACGGCCACGTCAAGATGGAGTTCGAGCCCTGCGAGGAGCAGAACTTCCTCTTCGAAGAGCGCGTCTTCGGCGGCAGCGTTCCCAAGAACTTCTTCCCCGCCGTTGAGAAGGGCATTCAGGAGAGCATGGTTCGCGGCGTCCTCGCCGGCTATCCCCTGGTCGGCCTGAAGGCCACCCTGTACGATGGCTCCTATCACGATGTTGACTCCAACGAGCTTTCCTTTAAGGTTGCTGCCCGCCTGGCCTACAAGGCCGGTATCCCCCAGGCCAACCCCGTCATCATGGAGCCCTATGCAGAGCTCAAGGTGACCGTGCCTGAGAAGTACATGGGCGATATCATCGGCGACCTGAACAAGCGCCGCGGCCGCGTCATGGGCATGGATCCCACCGGCGACGGTATGCAGGTCATCACCGCCGAGGTTCCCATGGCTGAGATGCAGTCCTATGCCATTGAGCTGCGCTCCATGACCCGCGGCTGGGGTGCCTTCGTGATGGACTTCATCCGCTACGAGGAAACTCCTCCCGTTGTCCAGCAGAAGGTTATCGAGGATGCCAAGGCCTTCAACCTGGCTGACGACGACGAATAATTTTCACCCCGCATCCGAAACCGTAACATTTCCGCCCGCCGCCATTTCTTTTGCGCGGCGGGCGGTTTGTCATATTGCGCCCTCCGCCGGAATATGCATGGAAGCAGAAGATTTCTCGATGGACGGAGGACGCGGTTATGTTTGTGGTAACGGCAAAGATGAGCAAAAGAGGGCTGATTGCGGCCCTGTGTACGGCATTTGTGGTCATTGCGGTCATCTGCGTGACGGTCATTTCCCGGGGAACGGTGGGCGGCTATCGCGGTGATGAGGCCATGACGGCGGCACAGCTGAAGAATAAAACCGCCGCAGCCACCGAGGCGGAGCGGCAGAGCTTCCTTGCGGGCTACGGCTGGAAATGCGAGGAAAGCCCCCGGGAGGTTTACGAGGTGACCGTCCCCAAAAAGTTTGACAAGGTCTATGAAAATTACAACAGCCTCCAGCTGGGAGAGGGCTTTGACCTGAAAAAGTACCGCGGAAAGACGGTGACCAAGTACACCTACCGCATCACCAATTACGAGGGCTGCGACGGCGAGGTCTGGGCGACGCTGCTGGTCTATAAGGACCGCGTCATCGGCGGAGATATCGCCACGGCGGCGCTGGACGGCTTTATGCACGGCTTTACCCGGCCGCAGAACGGGGGCAGCGCCGCCGCATAGCCGAGGAAGGAACAAAAGAGGTTTTAGGAAGATGAAAATGCGCCTGGATCGCGCCCTGCGGGACGCAGAGGCGGGAAGAACCCGCCGCGAAGCGGAAAAACTCATTGCCGCGGGGCGGGTGTCCGTCAATGGGATTGCGGTGCGCAGCGCAGATGCCAAGGTCGATCCGCAGACCGATGCGATCTGCCTGGACGGCCGCCCGGTCATGAGCCGGCAATTCCGCGCATATATGATGAATAAGCCCGCCGGGGTGCTTTCCGCCACGGAGGACCGCGCGGCGCAGACGGTGCTGGATCTTTTGCCGGAGCCGCTGCGCCGGCTGGGGCTTTCTCCGGCAGGACGGCTGGATAAGGATGCGGAGGGTCTGCTCATCCTGACCAACGACGGCGATCTCATCCACCATATCATCACCCCCAAGCGCCGGGTGGAAAAGCGCTATTTCGTGCGCCTGGCCTTTCCCTGGCAGGCCGATTATGGGGACAAGTTCGCCGCCGGGATCACCCTGGATGACGGCTATGTCTGCCTGCCTGCCCGTTTTGCCGGGATTGAGGGGGAACAGGCGGGCTATGTCTATGTCTGCGAGGGCAAGTTCCATCAGGTCAAGCGCATGCTGGCTGCCCTTGGAAACGAGGTCACCTATCTGAAGCGGCTTTCGGTGGCCGGCGTGGAGCTGGACGAGACCCTCCGCCCGGGAGAGGTGCGCGAGCTGTCGGAGGAAGAGCTCTTCCGGCTGAAAAACTCCGGCATTTGGCACAAGAATTGCCCGGAAAAATGAAGAAAATATGAACGCTTGGGCAAACTGCCCAAATTTACGCCCGGATATTTGGTAAAAAAAACAGTATACTTATTTGCGCGGCTATGGTATGATATGGGGGAACAAATATGCCTTTTGGAGGTTTATTATGGCAGGTTTAAAGCTCAATGGTATTTATAAGAAGTATGCCGGCGGCGTTGTCGCGGTTTCCAACTTCTGCCTTACCATTAAGGACAAGGAATTTATCATTCTGGTCGGTCCCTCCGGCTGCGGTAAGTCCACCACCCTTCGTATGATCGCAGGTCTTGAGGAGATTTCCGACGGTGAACTCTTCATCGATGACAAGCTGGTCAACGACATCCCCCCGAAGGACAGAGATATCGCGATGGTTTTCCAGAACTACGCTCTCTATCCTCACATGACTGTTTTTGAAAACATGGCCTTCGGTCTGCGTCTCCGCAAGACCCCGAAGGAAGAGATCAAGCGCCGCGTGGAAGAGGCTGCCAAGATCCTTGACATCTCCCACCTGCTCGATCGTAAGCCCAAGGCTCTGTCCGGCGGTCAGCGTCAGCGTGTCGCCCTCGGCCGTGCCATCGTCCGTAACCCCAAGGTCTTCCTGCTCGACGAGCCTCTGTCCAACCTGGACGCCAAGCTCCGTGCCCAGATGCGTACCGAGATCTCCAAGCTGCATCAGCGCCTGAAGACCACCTTCGTTTACGTTACCCACGACCAGGTCGAGGCTATGACCATGGGTACCCGCATCGTCGTCATGAAGGACGGCTTCATTCAGCAGGTTGCTCCTCCCCAGGAGCTCTATGAGAAGCCCGACAACCTCTTTGTCGCTCAATTCATCGGCTCCCCCCAGATGAACACCCTCGAAGCCACCGTCATCGACGAGAACGGCTCCACCTACCTGGAGTTCTCCGGCTTCCGTGTCAAGCTGCCCGATAACAAGGGTCGTCTGCCCGAAGTTCTCGCCTATGCCGGCAAGACCGTTATCATGGGTATCCGTCCCGAGTGCGTCCGCGACGAGGAGATCTACCTCTCCCAGTATCTCGATGCCATCATCGAGGTTAATGTCGAGGTCGTCGAGAAGCTCGGCTCCGTCACCTACCTGTACTTCACCATTGGCGAGACCAACTGCACCGCTTCCGTCTCCGCCAACTGCACCGTTGAGCATGGTGACACCGTCCGCCTCGCTCTGGACACCAACAAGATCCACCTCTTCGACGCCGACACCGAGAAGACCATCATCAACTGATTCGCATAAATTGTGCAATAAGAAACCCTCCGAAGAAATTCGGAGGGTTTTTTATTTACTTCAGCGGTTTAGGTTTGGCGCGAGACCTGCCTTATACAAGGCTGCGGAGATGAGCTGAATCAGCAGCGCATACACCGGGATGAGCACCAGGCTGATGACCGCCCGGGGGCCGATGAGGGCGACAAAGCCCTTGCCGTAGAGAAGGCTGAGCCAGTAGGTCTGCAAAAGAAGGCTGCCGAAAATCTGCACGGCGGCGACGGAGAGCCAGATGCACAGGGTGCGGATCCGGCGGCTTTTTCGCCCCCAAAGGAGGATGATCAGCCCCGGCAGGAAGCCGGCCAGCATGCTGGTGGTGGCGATGGGGGGAAAATAAACGCCGTTTGGAAACATGAAGAAGCCCAGCACATCGGCGATGAGGCCGACGGCGGCGCCCCAACCGGGGCCGAGCAGCACGCCGGAGAGCATAATGGGTAAAAAGCCCAGGGAAAAGCGCGCCGCCGGCACGCCAAGCACGAGAAAATTGCCGGCAAACAGCCGCGTCAGCAGAATGCTGAGGGCGATGAGCATGGCCGAGGCGATGAGCTTGAAATAACGAGATTTTGCCATAAAAAAACGGCTCCTTTCTTTGGTGGATTTGTAGAAAACGAGCCGCGGCGGCAAACCGCACGCCCCGAAAAATGGCTTTCCGGGCGGGAATTACCGCGCTTGCACAGCGGCCGCGACAGTATACCGCAGGACCGAGATCCTTTCGTCAACGGGCGACTTCCCATCCCGAAGCACTTAACGCATACTGTCTACTCTGCGCATCCGTATGTGGGCCGCAGGGACGGAGGCCTCCGCCCCTGCGGCACTTTTTTTGGTTATTTGAAGTACTTGACGGCGGAGGTGAAGAGCCCCATCTCGTACTTGCCGGGAACATTGCGGTAGAGGTGCTTGCCGACGCGCTCGGAGTGACCCATCTTGCCGAGAACGCGGCCGTCGGGGGAAAGAATGCCCTCGATGGCGTAGAGAGAACCGTTGGGGTTGAAGGCGGTGTCCATGGTGGGCTTGCCCTCAAGATCGACATACTGGGTCGCGATCTGTCCCTTGGCGGCCAGCTCGCGGATGAGCGCCTCCGGGGCGATAAAGCGGCCTTCGCCGTGGGAAATGGGAACGGAATAGATCTCGCCGACCTCCGTCTCCGCAAGCCAGGGGCTGGCATGGGAGCATACGCGGGTGCGCACGATGGTGGACTGATGGCGACCGATGGTGTTGTAGGTCAGGGTGGGGCAGTTTTCATCGGTGTCGATGATCTTTCCGTAGGGAACGAGGCCGAGCTTGATGAGAGCCTGGAAACCGTTGCAGATGCCGGCCATGAGACCGTCGCGGCACTCCAGCAGCTTTGTGACCTCCTCGCGCACCGCGGGGGAGCGGAA
>JAFXIE010000097.1 GCA_017533425.1 Clostridia bacterium
TCGGCATGGAGCTGCAGGGCGCTGATGGTCCAGGCGTGGTCACCACCGCCCTCCACGCAGTGGCGCAGGGCGCGGGCCTTGCTGTGGCCGCTGATGAGCAGCAGCACCTGCTTGGAATCGCACACGGTGCCGACGCCGACGGAAAGGGCGGTCTTGGGCACCTTGTTGGGATCGTTGTCAAAGAAGCGGGAGTTGACGATGAGGGTGTCCTCCGTCAGGGCACGCACGCCGGTGCGGGAGGAGAGGGAGGTGAAGGGCTCGTTGAAGGCGATGTGGCCGTCAACGCCGCTGCCGCCGAGGAAGAGGTCAATGCCGCCGCAGGCAGCGATCTTTTCCTCATACCGGGCGCACTCGGCCTCCAGATCCTCGGCCATGCCGTTGAGAATGTTGATATTCTCGGCGGGAATGTCGATGTGATCAAAGAAATTGTCGTGCATGAAGTACCAGTAGCTCTGGTCATGCTCCCGGGGGAGACCGACATACTCATCCATATTGAAGGTGATGACATTCTTGAAGGAGACCTTGCCGGCCTTGTTCATCTCAATGAGATTCTTATAGACGCCCAGGGGGGAGGAGCCGGTGGGGAGACCGAGGATAAAGGGACGGTCCTCCTTGTGGTTGTTGATGGCATCGGCGATATGCTGCGCCGCCCAAAGGCTCATTTCCGCGTAATCGTTTTTGATGATGAGTTTCATGGCAAATATACACTCCTGTAAAGACAGTTTTTTCTGCCCTTTATTATACACCTTTTTTCGGATTTGTCCATACGGCTTTTGCCGCCGGAGGGAGGATTATTGCGCTTTTCTGCGGGAATAGCGCCAGGAGTAAAGCACCGGCAGCAGAATCATGGCAAGCACCAGCGGCAGGAGAGCGGCGGGCAGCAGCTTTTTCGGCAGAAGGGCGCAGAAAATCATCAGCATTCCGCCGGCAGACCAGAGCCACCCGGTAAAGCGGTGGGTGGCATACCAGTTTTCATCGCTTTCCAGGGTCCATTTGATCTTGATGCCCAGGGTGCGGCTGCGGGGAAGCTTCGGCAGGAAATTGCCGAGGATGGCAAAGAGCAGACCGAGCAGCAGGGGCATGAGCCCGTCGGGCTTCATCTCCGGGAAAAAGACGGGGCAATAGGTCACCGCGCCGCACACAAGGGATAGCACCGGGATGATCCAGAGCCGGAGGGCAGCAGCCGTCCGGCCTTCCTCCCGGCGGCTGAGAAGCTGGCTGAGCCCCTGCAGCAGGAGCAGCACGAGGGGAAGGAGCAGCACGGCAACGGCGCGGCCTGCCCAGCCGTCGGGCTCGCCGTAAATGTTCCAGTGGATGGCCATCCGCTCCGGCAGCCGTTCCCACAGAAGAAGCCCCGCCGCAAGGGGCAGCAGGAGGATGATGGCGGCAAAAATTTGCCGGAGTAGGTTATTCTTTTTCACGGTTTTCTTCTCCCTTCAGTTCTGCGATCCAGAGGAGAATCTCCTCCAGAACGCTGGCGTTGAGCTCATAGATAATAAATTGCCCTTCCCGCACATCCCGCACGAGATCGGCCTCCTTCAGCACCGAAAGATGCCGGGAAACGGCAGCTCCGGATATGGAAAAGTGCGCGGCGATCTCCCCGGCGGGCAGCCGGCCGCCCCGCAGCAGAGCCAGAATCTCCCGCCGGACGGGATCTGCCAGGGCGCGCATGGTTTTTTGCAGAGACAAAAATCAGCCCTCCTATCATTTAACATTTAACTTAACTGTTAAATATTATACACCCTGTGGCCTGCCGATGTCAAGAGGGGAGAAAGGAAAAATTTTGGGGTGGGTATTTTCAAACGGGGAGGAATACCGTATAATAAAGGGGAAGACCGACAGAGGGAGGCTGTATGCGTGTACGCAAAGGCATACATTGAAATCACCAACATCTGCAATATGCGCTGTTCCTTCTGCCACGGGCATCACCGCCCTCCCCGCCGGATGAGCCTTGCGGAGTTTTCCCATATTCTCGATGCCCTTTCCGGCGTGACGGAATATGTCTATTACCACCTGATGGGTGAGCCGCTGACCCATCCGGAGCTGCCGGAATTTCTGCGTCTTGCGGCGGCGCGGGGCTTCAAATCCGTCATCACCACCAACGGATGCCTGCTGCCTGCCCGGGGGCAGGAGCTCATTGCGGCGGGCGTACACAAGGTCAACATTTCCCTGCACGCCTTTGAGGAGGGCTCGGAGGCAGATTTTGAAGGCTATATCGGCGGCGCGGCAGATTTTGCCGCCCGGGCGGCGGAGGCGGGCGTGATCATTTCCCTCCGCCTGTGGAACCGGGGGTGCGACGGCGGTCGCAACGGCCGCATTGAGGAAATGCTCCGGGCTCGCCTTCCCGGCCAGTGGCAGGAAAACACCCGGGGCGTGCGCATCCGGGAGCGGCTCCATCTGGAATGGGGGGAGCGCTTTGCCTGGCCGGATGCGGAGGCGCCCCTGCAGGGCGAGGCGGTTTCCTGCTACGGTCTGAAGGATCATTTCGGCATCCTCTGCGACGGAACGGTGGTTCCCTGCTGTCTGGACAGCGAGGGCGGCATTCCCCTGGGCAATGTTTTCGCCGGCGATCTCGGCGAGATCCTTGCATCCCCCCGGGCGGAGGCCATGCGCCGGGGTTTTTCCTGCCGGAAGGCCTCGGAGGAGCTCTGCCGCCGGTGCGGCTATGCCCAGAGATTTGTAAAATAAGGAGATAAAGGCAAATGGCAAAACTGACAGAGGTTCGCAACGAGAATTTTGATACCCTGCTGGAGCGCATTGAATCGGGTATCCTGAAGGGCAGCGTCACCGCTTCCCTGGAGGAGGCCGGCGATTTCCGGGAGGGGGATGCCCGCTGCAGCGTCCGCGTTTTTGAGCGCTACAGCTATGCCGGCTCAAACCGCGTCAGCCTCACCGTCACCCTCTTTCAGCAGGGGGATGGGCCGGTGCACATCTTTGCCGCCACGGCCGGCGGCAGCCAGGCCATGTTTTTTAAGCTCAATACCTGGGAAGAGGACACTTTTCTGGATAAACTGCGCCAATTGCTTTAATGCAGATATTGCGAAATCCGGAACTTTCTGTTATAATGAGAGCAAATACATGAGAAAGGAAAAATAATTATGAAAAAGACAATCTGCAAGGTGGAATACGATACCGAAACCGCCGAAATCGTTGCCAAGTACACCTCCGGTGCCTTTGGCGATGCCGACGGCTATGAGGAAACTCTCTGCAAGACCCCCGATGGCAAGTTCTTCGTCTATGTCAACGGCGGCGCGGAGTCCGTCCATCCCGAGGAGGACATCAAGCGCATCGCAAAGAACAAGGTGGACGAGTGGATCGCCGCCCGCGGCCTGTAAGAGAAAAAACACAGAGAATCAGAAACGGAACCCCGGCAGTTTTCGCGCTGTCGGGGTTCCGTTTGTTCTCTTTTATATTCGCGATGGTTGAACAAGATGATGCGGGATATCGTGGCGCGGCCTTTTTTTGGACAGTCTCCCGCCGAAAGAAAAGGCGCGGAGCCTTACGCCTCCCGGAAAATTTCCAGCTGGCCGGGGGCGAGCCACATGGAGACGGTGGCGCCGTTCTGCGACAGGGCGCCGACGGCGTCGCGGTTGCCGCTGCAATCCACCCAATCCTTGCCCCAATGCAGCCGGGAAACGGAGATCCCCGACGCGAAGGAAAGCTTTACCTCGATGTTCTTCTCCCGATCCATGTTGACCACGGCGCGGTAGCGGCGGCCTTCGGCATCCTGGAAGGTGGAGATGAGCATGTTGAGCTCCTTTGCATTGCCCGCGGCGAGGAGGCCGTCATCGGGGGCAAAGAGGGAGAGCCCGCCGTAGGCCTTGTGGGTGAATTCGCTCTTTTCGCAGGTAAGCCCCAGCAGGAAGCTTGCGTGGCGTGCCAGGAAGAGGCAGTTTTCCTCCGCGAGGGCATTGAAGCTTGCGCTGCGCTTCTTGAAGGCATTGATGGGAAATTCGCGGTAGTTATCGCCGGAGCCGATGCCCACGGGGTAGAAATAGGTCAGCGCCTTGGCGCCCAGGGCGGCGGAGGTGGAAATCTGCCAGCGGATGGCGTTGCGGTCGGGGCAGGCGTAGTCATAGTGTCCTGTGCAGAGCAGGGTGTTGCAGAAGGGGATGCCGTGGCGCAGACCGGCGTCGCGCATTTCCCGCAGGTTGTTGAAGTAAACGTCGTAGCCGGAATCGCCCTCCCACATCTGGGTGTAGCAGTCGTAGCCGATCTGGGCAAGGTTGCCCTCGGTGGCGGCGCGATCCAGATAGGGGGCGTAGGCATCGGTGCCCATGCGGGGGCCGATCCAGTCAAACCAGGGCAGCAGGTTCAAAAAGGGCAGGAGATTCGGAGCCATCTCCCGCTGAATGCGGGCCACGCGGAAAAAGAGCTCCGCATCGGGGGCGTCGGGCTCATCGCCCACATAAAAGCCCATAACGGCGGGGTGATCGCCGAATTCGGCCAGGGACCGGGCAAATTTTTCCCGGATGAGGGCATCGTCGGCACCCTTGAGGGAGTGGGCGGTGACGCGGTTGTCATAGAGGATGACCTGCAGCCCCTCGGCGAGGAAATCATCCAGCAGTGCCCGCATGACGGCGGGGTCGTCCCCCTCGGAGAAGACGGGGGTCATGGGATTTGTAAAGCCGAGATCGCGGAAATCCCGGGCAAGGTCGGGCCAAGCCTCGGAAAGGGGAAAATAGGTCCAGCAGCTGATGGGAAAGCGATCCATAAAGGTATCCTCCTTGTTTTTTAAAACTCTGCAATTATTCCTCGCGGAAGATTTCCATCTGGCCGGGAGCGAGCCACAGCGAGGGGGTGCCGACGGCATCGAGCTTGCACTCCGTCCAGCGCTTGCCCCAGCGGAGCACGGTGGTGCGCACACCGGGCGCGAAGGCAAGCTTTGCCCGGACGCTCTGCTCCCGATCCATGTTGACCACGGCGCGGTAGCGGCGGCCTTCGGCATCCCGGAAGGTGGAGATGAGCATGTTGATATCTTTTTCGTTGAAGGCTGCGGTGAGACCGTCATCGGGGGCAAAGAGAGACAGCCCGCCGTAGGCCTTCTTCGTAAATTCGCTCTTTTCACAGGAAAGGGTCAGCAGGAGCGCTGCGTGGCGGGTAAGGAAAAGGCGGTTTTCTTCGGAAAGCCACTGGAAAGCGGCCGTGCGCTCGCAAAAGGCGTTGATGGGGAAGTCACGGTAGTTTTCGCCGGATTCTATGCCGACGGGGTAAAAATAGGTCAGAGCCTTGGCGCCGAGAGCTGCGGCGGTGGAGATCTGCCAGCGGAAGGCGTTGTGATCGGGACAGGCATAGTTGTTATGCCCGGTGCAGAGCAGCGTTGTGCAGAAGGGGATGTTATGGCGCTTGGCGGCATCGCGCATTTCGCGCAGATTGTTGAAGTAATCGTTATAGCCGGAATCGCCCTCCCACATTTGGGTATAGCAGTCGTAGCCTATCTGGGCGAGATTGCCCTCGGTGGCGGCGCGATCCAGATAGGGGGCGTAGGCAGCGGCGCCGATATCGTCGGCAACAACGCCGAAGGCGGAGGCCAGTGAGTCAAACCAGGGCAGCAGGTTCAGAAAAGGCACGAGATTCGGCGCCATCTCCCGCTGGATGCGGGCAACCCGGAAAAAGAGCGCCGCATCGTCGGCGTTGGGCTCATCGCCCACATAGAAGCCTGTGACGGCGGGATGATCGCCGAAATCGGCGAGGGAACGGGCAAATTTTTCGCGGATCTCCGCGTCATCCGCTCCGCGAAGGGAAGCGGCAACAACACGGTTGTCATAGAGGATCACGTGCATGCCAAGGGCGTAAAAATCATCCAGCAGCGCCCGCATGACGGCGGGGTCATCCCCCTCGTAGAAGATGGGGGTCATGGGATTGGTAAAGCCGAGATCGTAATAATCGCGCACAAAACTCGGCCAGACCTCGGAGAGGGGAAAATAGGTCCAGCAGCTGATGGGAAAGCGGTCCATATCGGTGTCCTCCTGAAGATAGAATCTGCTGCGTGCATTGTATCAAAACCGGAGGGAAATTGTCAATAGCCGCCGGGATGGAATCAATATATAAATACGCATTGACATGTCCTGCAAGGCCTGCTAAAATGTCCTTGCGGGGCACTTTTGCCCCATTCGAACCAAGGAGGGATTCCGCATATGAAATATACCGTTGTTTCCGCCGCTGAATTTACCTATCCCGACATTTTCCAATATCCGTCCTCTGCCGCGAAGGCGGACATTTTTGCCGCCCGGGGCGGTTATGCCGCCTTTCAGGTGCTATTCTCCGGCCTGTCATCCGGAGAGCTGCCCATTTCCTTTGAAGGGCTGCCGGAGGGGGTCGAGCCGGAGATCTATGGGCTGGTCTCGGTGATGGTTGAGCGCAATCACGACATTGCGCCGGAGGATTTCGCGCCCCATTATCCCGAGCGCGTGGCGCCCTACCGGGTGTATGACTGCCTTTGCCCCTATGGGGGATGCCTTCCCGGAGAAGGAGAGATCGGCGGCGTGTATATCGCCCTGCGCATCGACCGGGATGCCGCGCCGGGACGGTATGCGCCGGTGCTGCGGGCGGGGGATACGGAAATCCCCGTGGAGCTGGAGATCTATGCCTGCCGGATCCCGGAGGAGAGCCTCAAAATGATTGTGGGCTTTGCCGGGGCGACGATGGCAAAATATCACGGCATTGCCTCTGCCGGGGCGGAATACGAGGAGATGGAGGCAAAATATCTGGCCATGCTCCGCCGTCTGCGGCAGAATATGATGTATACCGGCGGCATCAAGGCCTGCGAGGTGGAGAAAAACCGCTGGGAATTTGATTTTTCCGACTTTATCGCCCAGGTGCGCCGCTACGAGGCGGCGGGCATGCGCTATTTCAACGCCCCCTCCGTGGGCTGGCGCAAGAGCTGGAAGGAATCCACCATCCTGCTGCAGCAGCGCATTCCCGCCATGTCCTACGAGGGCTACTGCTATCTCTCGCAGTATCTGCCCGCCCTGCGGGATGTTCTTGCGGAGAACGGCTGGCTGGATCGCTTTGTTATGGGGGTTGCCGATGAGCCCAATGCGGAAAACTGCACGGAGTTCCGTGCCCTCTGCGGGCTTGTGCGCAAGCTCTGCCCGGAGATCCGCCTCATCGATGCCATGTCCTACGGCGATCTGCACGGGGCGCTGGATATCTGGGTGCCCTTGAATTCCGAATATGACGCCCACCGCGAGGAGCTGGAGCGCCTGCGGGGTGCGGGAGACGAGATCTGGCACTATGTCTGCTGCGTGCCGAGAAAGTGCCGCGCCATCAACCGCTTTATGGATTATCCCCTGCTTTCCACCCGCTATCTCCACTGGGGAAATTACAAATATAATCTCACCGGCTTCCTGCACTGGGCGGCCAATCACTACCAGCCCGGCCAGGATCCCTTTGAGCAGAATTGCCCGGAGCATCACAACACCGATTCCGTCTGCTATCTGCCGGCGGGCGATACCCACATCATCTACCCCGGAAAGGGGGAGCCCTGGATGTCCATCCGCCTGGAGGCGGAGCGGGAGAGCGCGGAGGAATACGAGCTTCTGCGTGAACTGGCGAAAAAGGATAAGGCACTGGCCGATGAGATCTGCGAGAGCGTTTTCCGCTCCTTCTCCGATGTGGAATACGATGTGGCTGCCTTCACGGCGGCAAAGCGGCGGCTGCTTGCGGCCTTAAGCTGAAAAATGCTTCCGACGGAAAAACTTGCCGATCTCGTGCTTTCGGCAAGGATTGATGACATGCACATCCGTACCGTGCTGGATACCGGCTTTATCAACATGTTTCGGATGACCGGCGAAACCCATGCCCATGCCTATTACGAGCTTCTGGTGGCGGTGGATACGGATTTTTTTGTGGATCTGCCCGACCGGAAAGAACTGCGCATCACGCCGGGATCCGTCTGCCTGCTGCCGCCCGGCATCTACCACCGCACCCGCAAGGCCGGCGAGGATTCCCGGATGCTTGCGCTGCGCTTTGACTGCACCCGTGAAGGGGACGGAAAAACCTATGAGATTTGCCGGCAGGGACTCTCGCGCCGGAGCGCTGCGGAGCTTTTGCCGGACTGCACCCGGCTCTGTGCCGCGGTGCGAAAGCTTGCCGGGGAGCTTGGCGGCGGACAGCTGGGCGAGGTGGCCTATGCGGAAAGCCTGCTGGTGCAGATCTATATCGAACTTTTCCGCCGGCTCTGCGGAGATCCGGATGATGTGGCCACGCGACAGAGGCAGAGCATCGACGAGCAGGATGTGCGCCGGCTGCGCATAGAGGAATACTTCATCAGCCATTACAGCGAGCCTGTGGTGGCGGAGGATCTTGCCCGGGAGATGAATCTTTCCCGCCGTCAGCTGGGACGGGTGCTGGAGAAGACCTACGGAATGGGTTTTCGTAAGCTGCTGATGGAGGCAAGATTGCAGCATGCGGCGCAGCTTTTGCGGGAAAGCGACCTTCCGGTAGCAACGGTCGCGGCGCAGGTGGGATATACCTCCCTGTCCGGCTTCTATACAGCCTTCGCGGAGCGATTCGGCACATCCGCGGTAAAATACAGAAAAAAATCCGGCGCAAATTAAAAAAATTCCGAAAACGGGACGCGGTGCGTACTTCAGTCGGCGCACCGCGTCCTTGCTTTTTTGTGCGGCAAGGGCTACAATATGAGAAAAAGGAGGGGTGCGGATGCATATTCTTTCCCGGCTGCGCGGGATCGGCAAAAAGGATCTGCTGATGGCAGGCCTTGTTGCGGTGACCGCCGCAGGTATCACTTGGACTGGCATCGTCTTTAAACAAAGCCTCTTCCGTATTATCCCGCTCTACGTTTCCCTGATCGTGGGACTGCTGCAGTCCCGGGCAAACCGTTGGGGTTATCTGCTTGGCGGCCTGAATTCCGTTCTGTATGCCGTGGTGTATTTCTCCTTTGGGCTGTATGCGTCGGCGGCCAGCGCCATGCTGACCTCCTTTCCCTTCCAGATCGCCACCTTTATCCGCTGGTCCCGGCATAAATACAAGCACACCACCGAATTCCGCCGTATGAAGCTTTGGCAGTGGCTGCTGCTTATCGTGGCCTTTGCCCTGTGCTTTGCCGGACTGTGGATCCTTCTCTCTGCCACCGGCTCCAGCTACCGGATGCTGGACAATTCTCTGACGCTGGTGGGCCTGTTCACCTCGGTGCTGACGCTCTTTGCCTTTAAGGAATACACCTTCTTCATGCTGGGCAGCGGTACGGTCAATATCCTGCTCAACGCAAGCATGATGGCGGAATATCCCGCCCAGATCACATACCTCATCTATTCCGTTTATTCCATGTTCTGCATCGTGCGGCAGTTCTTCTTTGTTCGTCGGCTCTTCCGGGAGCAGAGGCTGCTGCCTGAAAAAAAGGAGAATCAACAATGAACACCTTCTATCCGAGATCTGAGCGCGGCATCGTTCACCGCGCGAAAAATACGCCCTTCTGCTATGAGGGCTGGCCCTCCGTGGCCGTGGACGAGAACGGCACCCTCTATGCCGTGTCCTCCGCCTTCCGGGTGGGGCATGTCTGCCCCTTTGGCAAGACGGCCATGTATATCAGCCGCGACGGCGGAAAGACCTGGACGCCGCCCATCGTCATCAACGATACCTACATGGATGACCGGGATGCCGGTATCCTCTATATGGGCAACGGCCGGATGCTCGTGACCTGGTTTACCCATTCCGTGGAGCGATATCGGGAGCACTACGGCGAGCACATCCCGAAGCATGCCGTCTCTACCGCAAAGCATGCCGCGGCGGCCATGCTGGAGGACTATCTTGCCTATCCCGGCGAGGAGACCCGCGGCGGCTCCTACCTCCGCATCTCCGAGGATTACGGCGTCACCTGGAGCGAGACGGTCAAATTGCCCATCACCGCGCCCCACGGCCCCACTCTCTGCCGGGACGGAAGCCTTGCCTACCTTGGTTGCGAGCATTACACCTACGGTGGGCTGCCGGAAAAAGCCAATGCGCTTTATAAGAGCTATGACGGCGGCTATACCTGGGAACTCGCCGGCACGATCGAAAACCCCGAATGGCTGCAGGAAAACTGGTTTCTCTGCGAGCCCCATGTCATCGACCTGCCCGACGGACGCCTGCTTGGTGCCTTCCGGGTGGAGGGCGAGTTTACGCTGGCCTTCTCCGAATCGACCGACGGCGGCAAAACCTGGAGCCCGGTGACGGATTCCGGCATCAAGGGCTCTCCGCCCCATCTGCTGCTGCATTCCTCCGGAGCTCTCATCTGCTCCTTTGGTTATCGCACCAAGCCCCACGGAGAGCATGCCCTCATCTCCCATGACCTTGGAAAGACCTGGGATGCGGAGTATATCATAGACGATACCTGCGGCATGTGGGATCACGGTTATCCCTGCACGGTGGAGCTTCCCGACGGAAGCCTCTTCACCGTCTATTACCGCCGGGCGGAGGGGGACGATTACTGCTCCCTGCATTATACCCGGTGGATGTTGTAGAAGAGATAGTCGAAAGTATAAAACGCGAATGGAGCGCATCAGAACGATACGCTCCATTTCTAATGGCATAGCCTGCGAACATGGCTCTCCCTATGGGAGAGCTGTCACCGAAGGTGACTGAGAGGGCTTTGGGCTCGTGAGCAGATGACAGCATCGATCTGCTCACAGACGGCGCGGAAATTCCGATCTATATCTCGGTTGGAAAATCGCAAAACCTTCAACCCAAAAGACTCCAAATATTTGGTGCGTTCCGCATCATGCAGGGATGTCTGCGCTTCGTAATGCTGAGAACCATCCAGTTCAATCACCAGATGTGCGGAGGCACAATAAAAATCTACGATGTATTTTCCAATAATTCTCTGCTTGAAGACTCATACAGGGTATTTACGCAAAAAAAGACACCAAAGCTTTCGCTCGTTTGGTATAGCCATGATGTACCCTCTCAGTCGGCTGTGCCGACAGCTCTCCCAAAGGGAGAGCCAAGATCAAGTCTATCTATGATCGAAAGCATTCTATCACATAACTGTGGTAAACACAACAACCGTCCCGGCGGAGGATCTACCGGAACGGTTATTTTACGGACATCTGGAACCTATAGTTTTTTTTCTTCCAACAATCTAAGGTGCTGTTTTAAGATGATATTTATATATTGCGAAAGGGATCTGTCGTCTAACTCTGCACGTTCCTTTAATTTAGATAAGACATCATTATCTATAGTTATACTAATTTTTTCTTTTAAAGGTTTCATTAAATCACCTCTAAAATATTATAGGATAAAACACTTGAACATATTGACAAATCGCATAAAGTAGGATAAAATACGATGAGACAATAAGAAGGGATTGATATATCAATGGCAAAAATTATATTATCATCATGCGACTTCAGGAATAGTGATTCCGCTAAATACATATATGACAATTTACCATGTCCGGTTGATCAATGCAAGGTATTGTACTTTCCAAATGAAA
>JAFXIE010000098.1 GCA_017533425.1 Clostridia bacterium
AAAAAGAGAGCCCTCTCAGTCACCTGCGGTGACAGCTCTCCCGGAGGGAGAGCCAAGGCAATAAATGAAACAAATCCGGCCGGAAAGTTCTCAATAAGCATCCTTTGGCAAAATCCCGGCACAAATATTTGAAATCACCCTCTTGACAGCTATATACGCATCCATATATAATAGAATCAAGGAAAAGAGCACTCACTTGCAGGAGATAAGGAGGAGTCAATGATGCGAAAACGAACCCACCGTTGGATCTTTGTTTTGCTTATCTTTGCGCTGATGTTTCTTTCCGGCTGTGCCCCGCGGCTTCCTGAGGGAGATAATCCCTGGCGGGATGCGGTGAAGGCCTATTATGCAGATCCGGATTTATATACATCGTTGGAGAAGCGGCTGACGGAGGCGGAGCGTTATGACGAGAAGCTCGGCGCCCGGGATGTTATCCGCGAATTTGTGCCGCTGAAGGACAAGGAAGAGGCGGAATACGGCCTTTCCGAAGCAGAGTTTTATATTGATCATGAGCCATCGGAACGCATAAACCTTGCGCCTGCCGATTTTACAGAGAAGATGGTGTTTTACCGCCGGTATGCGGAGGTGGAAAACAGGTATTTTGTAAGCAATCCGCTGGCGCCGAGGAGCATATATTTTTATAATGTACGCGGCGTCATAACCTGCAATGGCATTAAGGCATACGAATACCATGTATTCTGCGACAACAGATACGGAGATGTAGTTACCGACCGAAGAGACCGTGGTCTGGAGTGGAACAATACGCTGCTCTTTTACTCGGCGAAAAAATTACGCTATTCGGATTTTGAAGACATTCAGGTGGGGGATACCATCGATGATGTAACCGCCATCGACCCGGTTACACCGCAGTATATGGCCTACCAGGGCTTGCAGGGGGATGTGAATAATTCCGAGTCGCAGTATCCCTTCCGTTATCCGCACCGTTTCTACAGCATCCACATGACGGAAGACGGCTATTTCTTTATATACTACGTGCAGCGAAGCGCGGAGGAACGGCCGATCGTATGCGATTTTGTTGCGCGCACCGACTTTAACTGGATGCTTCAGCCGCCGAATGGCATTAATAACTTTCCGGACAGTTGGATTGTGTGCATCGACGATCGCGACAAGATCTATAAATAAAAACCACCGCGGCGCGGAAAGGGCTGATCCTTTCCGCGCCGCGGATTTTTTGCGTCTCTTTACAAGCCCCAACTATTTTCTCGGGATGATGAGCATGGTTTCCTGCTCCACACAGGCCGCGGGCGCAAGGCCATTGGCGGCAAAGAGGGCGGCAAGAGGGGCGCCGTAGGCGCGGCCGATATCGAAAAAGCGCTCTCCGACGGCGGCGCGCCGCAGGGTAACGGCGGGAACATGCCCCTCCGGGGCGACACCGCTCTCCCGCAGGGCGGAGAGAACGGCCATCTCCCTGCGGCCGAGGGCAAGACCGTCGGCCTGCAGGCGCATACGAACCTCCGCGCCGCCGGCGGCGGGCAGCAGCTCCACCTCGTCGATCTGCAGGGTGGGCAGCATGAGGGCTTCTTCCTCGCCGAACTCCGCCGTCAGCCGCCGAACCTGGGGGCGCAGACCCTCGCCTTCGTCGGCAAGGAGGGTCACCGCCACCTCGGCGGTGCATTTTCCGCCGGAAAAGGTCAGCCCCAGGGGTTCTGCCGCGGCGGATACGATCCGGCCGGCGCACTCCAGCCGCTCCTGCAGGCGCATTTCCATCCGCCGCAGCTCGGCGGTGGCAAGCTGCAGGCGCTCCTGCTCGGCCTCCACGGGGACACGGGTGGAATAGGCATCGGAAATCACCTCGCAGCTGAAGCTGCCCAGCACCGCCGCCTGCACGCAGCCGGTGGCCGTGACGGTGAAGATGCGCCCCGCCTCATCCTCCCGCAGGGAAAGGGCGCCGATGGAGACGGCGATGTGCACGCCGTCATCCTCCTCCGCGCCGGGAAGCTCCAGGATCTGGGAAAAGGGCATGGTAAAGAGGGCGTCGTGAACCCCGTCGGCGGCAAGATACCACAGCCGGTAATCCACCGCCGCCTTCACCACCGCCTTGCCGGGGATGAGCCGATGCTCGATATCCCGCGCCGCGGCGCAGATGCCGAGGATCTCCCTTGCCTCCGGCGCGCCGGCGGGCAGCTCCAGCTCATCGCTCAGGGCGAAATCCCGCAGCCGCACATCCCGGATGTACCCCACGCTGAGGGTTTGCACATCGGTTTCCATTCCCTCCCCGGCGGAAATGCCCACGGGCAGGGCACAGGTCTCCTCCTCGGATTCCCGCAGGCAGACCTCTCCGGCTATACGCACCGAAACCTTGCGGGAGTTGGGGATGCTTGCCTCCGCCCGGCGAAGGCTCAGCTCCGCCGCCGCACGCTCTGCCGGCTGGCGGGTTTGCAGGTCTCCCCGCAGGGGAATCTGCAGCCGCAGCACCTCCGCCGAGCCAGTATCCGACCGATAGAGCACGCAAACCTCCACCGTGGCGACAAGGCAGATGCCGCCCGCCTCCGTCCGGCGCTCCAGGGCGCTGACGGTGGCAGAGGTGCGCAGAATTTCCAGAACATCCGGCAGCGCATCGGGCACAATGCACTCCGCCGCCCCCTCCACCGGGGTCGTCAGGCGCGCACCGGGAACCAACGAGGTCAATTCCTTTTTTTCCAGGGTAAAATCCA
Organism: Clostridia bacterium; assembly: GCA_017533425.1. Classification (GTDB taxonomy): domain Bacteria; phylum Bacillota; class Clostridia; order Oscillospirales; family QAMX01; genus RGIG1911. The sequence goes on from JAFXIE010000098.1 coordinate 2,676, forward strand.
TAGCCATCAACTCCTTTTTTTGTTTGATGTATATGTCCCGGCGGCTGGGGGTATGCAAAGAAATGCGTTGCATTTTTCCTCCCGCATGGTATAATTAAGGAAACTTAAAAAAGAAGGTTGCTTTTGCTATGTTTCTTGCGGATTACCATAACCATACCCATCTCTCGCCCGACGGCTTTGCCCACGCAAGCTATGCCGCCATGGGCGCCGCCGCCGCCGAGGCCGGCCTTGCGGAGCTTTGCATCACCGAGCACTGCGAGTGCAACGGCTTTTTCATGAGCCGGACGGAGAACATCGGCTTTACCTACGACCGGGAGGCCTGCCGCGCCGAGCTTATGGAGGCCCGGGAGCAGCTCGGCGACCGCATCGCCCTGCCCTTTGGCGTGGAGATCGGCCAGGCCACCCAGGTTCCCGAAAAGGCCGCCGCGGTGCTGGCGGGGGAGGATTACGATTTTATCATCGGAAGCCTGCACAACATCCGCGGCCAGGTGGATTTTGGCCTCATCGAGTATCAATCCGCCGAGGAATGCGCCGATATGCTGCGCCGCTACGTGGCGGAGCTGTATGAGCTCTGCGCCGGGGAGGTCTTTGATGTTGTCGGCCATGTGGACTATCCGCTGCGCTATATGCGCCGCCGCTTTGATGTGGATTTCTGCCCGCTGGAGGAGGAGCTGCGCGCTCTTTTCTCCCTCATTGCCGAAAAGGGAAAGGGAATTGAGATCAACACCAAGGTTCTGCGCGGTCAGAACCCCATCTACACCCAGCAGGACTACCTGCTGCGCCTCTTCCGGGAGCAGGGGGGCGAGATTCTCACCCTCGGCAGCGATGCCCACCGGCCGGAGGATGTCGGCGCCGGGCTGCGGGAGAGCGCGGAGCTGGCCATTTCCCAGGGCTTTGACCGCATCGCCACCTACCGCCGCCATGTGCCCACCCTGCATTCTCTGAAATAACGGCAGGCTATCGGTTGGAATTTGTAATGTGAAGCCCCCTCTGATGAGGGGTGCCAAGGGAGAGAAATAATCTCTTTTCGCCTCTCTCCCTCCGTCTTCGCCTTGCGGCGAATCCACCTCCCTCGTCAGAGGGAGGTTTTTTGCGGGTTTCGGACAGTTGGGGACGCTATCCCTACGAAAATGCCGAACTTGCCGTAGGGCGGGGGATTGCTCCCGCCGTTTTATATCCGCTTTGCGTACATTCGTAGGGGAGCATTCCATATGCTCCCGAAAAAAGGGCGGATATGGAGTTTGTTTTTACAGGATGATCGATATACGGATAACAAAGAAGGGGCTTTCGTACCTTTCTTACGGAAGAAAGGTACCCCAAAGACCGCCAAAAGGAGGTGGGCTTACGCCCCCTCCCTTGGAACCCACCCCCGGACTGCAAAATAGATAAATCCCTGCTCCTTGACTCTGGCGCAATGGTACTTGACGGATGGGGCATTCGCCGGGGGACGGCAGTGCCTGTGCGGATATCACGAAACGGCGTATGCGCAAAATCGATCTCTCATAGTAGGGATTGCGTCCCCCGACTGTAAAAAAGCCCCCTCGGCTGAGGGGGCTTATATTTTGTCAGATTTGAACCTTACAGATCCCCAAAGGAGAACTTCAGGCGGAATTCCACCCGGCCGAAGCCCGGCAGGGTGGGCAGCGCACCGGCCGCATGCTCGGCGGCGCGTCCCCGCAGGATGGTGTTGGAGGGCTCCAGCCCCAGGGCATAGTCCCCGGAGCGCATGCTCTTCCACTGCACAAAGCAGGGCAGGTTCTTCTGCTCGTAGCAAATCTCCGCGGCGATGCCGAGGGCGGGGTTTTCCGCCCGGAGGGAGACAATGCCGTCGGCGTCGGCGGTCATTTCCCGGAAAAAGACATGCTCAAAGAAGTCGTCCTCGGGATCGGTCATGCGCTCTGCCGCGGCAAGGCCGGCCTCGGCCTCCGGCGTGCGGGGAATGATGCGGTTTTCCGGCAGGACGAGCCGCAGCTCGGGGGAAAGGAAGGGGAAACCGAAATTGCAGTGGTAGAGAATGGCATACTCCACCGGCTCGGAATCGAGATTTTCCACCACGTCGCACAGCTCGATCTCCCGGCTGCCGAGGCGGGTGGTGATCGTGCGGGTCAGGGTGAGATTTTCGTGGAAGAGGCGGCTTTCGCGCATCCGGCCGGAGATTTTCATCTCATATTCATCTCCGACCCATTCCCCGCCGGCGCAGAGATCCTCCGCCGGGGCAAGGTTGATGTTGCCGTGGGCGGTGTGGAAGCGTCCCTCGGCATCCACGCAGTCGCCGCCGGCATTGAGCAGGCCGCCGGTGAACATCATGCCGCCGGTGATGGCCGCAGGGAAGAAGCCGGGGGCCGGCAGGCCGGAGGCATTGGCGGTGGGACCGTTTTTGGCCATCTGGGAGAGGGTGACGCCCCGGTAGCGCAGGGCAAGGATATCCAGACAGCGGTCGGGCAGCAGATCAAACTCCAGCCCGGCGCCGGTGGACACCCGCAGAAGCCGGGTTCCGCGGGCGCGGCCGCTTTCAAAGGACAGGGGGGTTATGCCGGCAAGGTGGGAAAAATTTCCGACGCGGCGCAGAAAATCCTCGCGGGTATAAAAGGTTCCGTTCAGGGTAGGCATGGCATTTTCTCCTTATCTTTTCACTGCATATGGTCGCGGATATCGCACAGGGCGGGCAAAACCTCGGAAAGGAACTGCCGATAGGCCCCGCAATAGCGGTTTTTTCCCGGCGGCAGGGCGGGATCGGTCTGCCGGTCGCGCCGGCAGCCGCCCCGGCAGAGGACTGCCACGGGGCAGCCGGGGCAATCGGGATGGGGCTCCAGGGATTCGCGGCAGAATTTTTGCCGCACCGGGGAGGAAACGATCTCCGCCAGGGTCTGCTTTGCCAGATCGCCGCAGACCAGCTCCGGCAGCACGTAGAAATCGCAGGGGTAGACCCGGCCGTCGCTTTCGACGATGAGCTGTCCCGGGCAGTAGCCCTGCATTCCGCAGGCCTCCGGCTCCCGCCCGGAGACCATGTGAACCAGATTGTCAAAATACCGGACGCTGACATAATTTCCCTCCCGCAGATCGCGGTACCACAGGGGAAAGATCGCCCGCAGGAAGGTCAGATACCCCTCCGCCGTCAGCGGCGGCAGGGGAGAGCCGCCGAAATCCTCCACGCAGGGGATAAACTGAAGGTGGCGGAAGCCCGCCTTCTTCAGCCCGTTGTAGAGGGCGGCGCCGTGGCGCGCCGACAGGGCCGAGACCACGCAGAGGGCGTTGGTCTCCACCCCCGCCGCCATCAGCGTCCGGGCTGCGGTGAGCACCCGCCCGTAGGTTCCCTTTCCGGCGGCATCGGGGCGGAGACGGTCGTGGATCTCCCGCGTTCCGTCCACTGACAGGCCCACAAGGAAGCCGTGGGCGGCGAGAAATTCCGCCCATTCCTGATTTATGGCCAGGCCGTTGGTCTGCAGATGGTATTCCACCCGCGTTCCGGCGGGCAGCCGGGCAGCGGCAAGCTCCGTAAACCGTCGGAACCAGGGAAGACCCGCCAGCGTCGGCTCGCCGCCCTGAAAGGCAAAGCAGATCCGGCGCGCCCCCGTCTCCGCGGCGCGGGCAATGACCAGCTCCGCCGTCTGCGGGGTCATGATCTGCCCGCTGGGGGCACCGCCCTCCGCCAGGCTTGCATAAAAGCAGTAGCCGCAGCGCATATTGCAGGCCCCGGAGGCGGGCTTGATGAGCAGATGCAGGTTTTCCGGCGGCATGGTTTGCCTCCCCCTTTCTCAAAATGCAACGGATTGTTTTTACATAAGCTGAATCATGCTTGGTTTGCAATGTGCATATTGCACAAACTTCGCGTTATTTTCTCTCTCCGTTTGTGATGGCATCCATTGCCACCATCGGAGATATGCGGTAAAATACACACAGGGAAGTCCGCCCGCTTTTATCGGGCGGAACCACTCTTTTTCCAAAAAGGAAGGAACTGTCATGAGCTGCGGACGCATTGTGGCCAAATATGCCTGGTCCCACTGGTACATTTATGTGATCGGCGCCCTTTCCCTGGGCACACACACCGTGCTGAACACCAACATTCCCCGCCAGACCGGCGTAATTGTGGATATGTTCACCGAGCACGCCGCCCGCGGAGATATCCTTGCGCGCATCTGGCTGCTCATTCTGACGGTCTTTTTCGCCTTCGCCTTTCACTATGTCTGGGTCTACTGCCTGGTTTCCATGTGCCGCGGCATCGACCGGGATCTCCGCTTTGTCATGTTCCGCCATCTGCAGTCCCTCGCCCCGGATTATTACATCAAAAACAACACCGGCGACTTGATTACAAAGAGTATAGTCGACATCCAGGCGGTGCGCGCATTCTTCGGTAATCATATTGTAACACTTATTGATTTAATTGCAACCATTTTTATGGCACTTTATTCCATGCAGGCCACCGCCGGCTGGAAAATGACCCTCATCTGCGCCGCGCCTTCCCCCATTCTGCTCTTCCTGCTCTTCTTTTTGCGCAAATATATGCGCATCCGCTTCCGCCGGGTGCAGCAGGCGGCCTCCGACATCGGCGCCCGCGTGCAGGAGAATGTCACCGGCATCCGCGTGCTGAAATCCTTTGCCCAGGAGCGGGCGGAGAACGAGCGCTTTGCCGCCCTTTCCCGCAAAAAGTGGAAGGCGGAGATCTCCGCCGCCTGGCTGACCTCCACCATGGCGCCCTCCATCCGTCTGGTTTATGCCGTTGCCTTCTGTCTCTATCTCATCCTCGGCGGCTCCCAGGTCATCGCCGGCAAGCTCTCCATCGGCGAATACACCGCCTTCAACGGCTATCTGATGCTCATTCTCATGCCCATGAGCCGCTGCGGCTCCATCGTGCAGGCCTGGCAGCGCTGCCGGGTTTCCATGCTGCGGCTGGACGAGATCTTCCATACCGTTCCCTCGGTGGACGATTCCCGGGCGGAGAAGGATCTCACCCTGCCGGAGAAGCTGCACCTCTCGGTGCGCGATCTCTCCTACCGCTATCCCGACACCGATCACGATGTGCTGCGCAACATCTCCTTTGAAATTCAGCCCGGCGAGCTCATCTCCGTCATGGGCCCCACCGGCTGCGGCAAAACCACCCTTGCAAACCTCATCGAGCGCCTGTGGGAATCCGAGGAGGGACACATCTTCCTCAACGGCGAGGAAATTCACCGCATTCCCCTGGGCGAGCTGCGCACCTCCATCGCCTACGTTCCCCAGGACACGCTGCTCTTCTCCGACACCATCGCCCAGAACATCAGCTTCCGCGACGCCTCCGTCTCCCGGGAGCGCGTGGAGGCGGCGGCAAAGCTTGCCGCCGTGCACGAGAGCATTTCCGACTTCCCCGAGGGGTATGAAACGGTGGTGGGCGAGCGCGGCGTGACCCTTTCCGGCGGCCAGAAGCAG
>JAFXIE010000099.1 GCA_017533425.1 Clostridia bacterium
CTCGATCATCCAGAACTCGGCGGCATGGCGCGGGGTGTTGGAATGCTCGGCGCGGAAGGTGGGGCCGAAGGTGTAGATGCGGTTGAAGGCCATGGCAAAGGTTTCGCCCTCCAGCTGGCCGGAAACGGTGAGGTTGGTGGCGCGGCCGAAGAAATCCTCGGAGAAGTCCACCTTGCCATCCTCCGTCATGGGAGGCTCTGCGGCGGGAAGGGTGGTCACGCGGAACATATCGCCGGCGCCTTCGCAGTCGCTGCCGGTGATGAGGGGGGTGTTGACATAGACAAAGCCGCGCTCATTGAAGAACTTGTGGATGGCATAGGCCGCCACGGAGCGCACGCGGAAAACGGCGCTGAAGGTGTTGGTGCGGGCACGCAGATGGGGCATGGTGCGCAGAAATTCCAGGCTGTGACGCTTCTTCTGCATGGGGAAATCGGGGGTGGATGCACCCTCCAGCTCCACAGAGGCAGCCTTCAGCTCAAAGGGCTGACGCGCCTCAGGCGTAAGCACAAGAACGCCGGTGGCGCGGATGGCGGCGCCCACATTATAGCGGACGATCTCGGCATAATTCTCGATGGCGGCAGCCTCGAGAACGATCTGCAGAGGACGGAAGGCGGTACCGTCGTTGAGCTCAATGAAGCCAAAGGCCTTGGAGTCGCGGATGGTACGGATCCAGCCGCCGACGGAGATCTCCTTTCCGCCAAAGGCGGCGGGATCGGCATAAAGGGACGCAACATCGGTCAGTTTCATGGTGAAACCTCCTTATTTCATAAAGAAAACAAATTCAAATTCCTGTTATTATATCATCTTTTCGCGCTGTATGCAATAAAAAGTTGAAATGATGCCTCAATATTTTGTCGCGAGATGCTCGATGAGGGCGGCAATGGTGTCGTGGTTGTTGTCCGGCAGCACATGACCGGCAATGGCGAGCGCCTCCGGGCGGGCATTTTCCGGCACATAGCCACAGGCGGCAACCTTCAGCATATCCAGGTCGTTGAGATGATCGCCCGCACAGTAAAGATGCTCCCGGGAGATGCCGAGATGGTCGCAAAGCTCCAGGGCGGCGCTGCCCTTGTTGACCCCCGGCGGCATAAGCTCAAAATACTCCGGGGTTGAGAAGGTATAGTAATATCCGGGGAATTTTTCCCGGGCGCAGGCTGCAAAGGCCTCTGCCGAAGAAACAGGAACCGTGAAGAGAACCTTGCACCAATCCTCCACGGCCTCTGCCGCACAGGTTATGTGAATGGGATCAAGCTTCATGATGGAGATATGCCGGGCGCTGATGTCATTCCAGCCGTGGACATAGGTGGTGGCAAAGGAATTGATCTCGGCACAGGCCTCCGGGAAGGCTGCAAGCATACTGTCCACCACGAGCTCGGCATCGCGGCTGACCGCGTGCATACGAAAATGCTCCCCGGTGGTGTAATCGTAAAGATAGCCGCCGTTGCTGACGACCGCCGGACAGTTGAGAGGTACTCCCTGCTCCAGCGGACGGAAAAAGCGGTGAAGCCGGCCGGTGGCGGCGGAAAACTTGCCGCCCTCCGCCGTAAACCAGGCCACAGCCTCCTTGGTCTTTTCGCCGATCTGTTTGTTATCGTCAAGCATCGTGCCGTCAAGATCGGTCAGCAGCAGCACGCCGTCAAATCTTCCCATGATTTATGCTCCTCAGTTACAGAATTTCGCTCTCCAGGGAGAGCTTCAGCCGGGCAGCCCCGGCCATGCGGAAGCAAAGCACGCCATTCTCCGCCGAGAAGGGCATCGGCCGGTCTGGCCGGATATGCAGCGTCACAATGCCGGAGGAAACCGACAGGCGCCGCAGACCTCCGTGCCATTCCTTCTCGCCGGAGAGCACCCCCTCCTTTAGGGAAAGCACATCCGCCGCGCCAAAGTGGCAATCCACCCGGCTTTCGGCAAAATATTCGATATAATCAAACTCCGGCCGCAGGGGAATGCGGAGAG
>JAFXIE010000100.1 GCA_017533425.1 Clostridia bacterium
CTGGAGACCATCTGCCTCGACCGCGACACCCAGCACTACAAGACCCTCGTTGCCCAGAAGTTTGCGGAGCTCGTTTACTTCGGCCAGTGGTTCACCCCCCTGCGCGAGGCGCTTTCCGCCTTTGTTGACAAGACCCAGGAAACCGTCACCGGCGACGTTAAGCTCAAGCTCTACAAGGGCAACATCATCAACGCCGGCATCACCTCTCCCTTCTCCCTCTACGATCCCGAAATCGCCACCTTCGACGAGGACGAGGTCTATGACCAGAAGGACTCCGCCGGCTTCATCAACCTCTTCGGTCTGCCCATCAAGGTCAAGGCCATGAGCAACAAAAAGAACAACAAGTAATCTGCAAAAAATCACGCGGCTGCCTCCGCCAGTGGGGACAGCCGCGTCGGAGTACACATATGACAAAGATTTTTATTGACGGCAAGGAAGGCACCACCGGCCTTCGCATTTACGAGCGCATCGGCAGCCGCCCCGATATCGAGCTTCTCACCCTGCCGGAGGAGAAGCGCAAGGACACCGAAAGCCGCCGCGAAATGCTCAATTCCTGCGACATTGCCTTCCTCTGCCTGCCGGATGCCGCCGCCCGCGAGGCGGTGAGCCTCATCGAAAACCCGGCCGTCCGCGTGATCGACACCTCCACCGCCCACCGCACCGCCGCCGGCTGGTGCTACGGCTTTCCGGAGATCACGCCGGAGGGTGCCGCGAAGGTTGCAGCCGCCGCGCGCGTTGCCGTTCCCGGCTGCCATGCCAGCGGTTTTCTCGCCGCCACGGCGCCCCTCGTCGCCGCCGGACTTCTCAATCCGGAAGCCGCCCTCACCGCCGTATCCATCACCGGCTACAGCGGCGGTGGAAAGAAGATGATCGCCGCCTACGAGGCGGAGGATCGCCCCGCCCTTTACGGCGCGCCCCGGCTGTATGCCCTCACCCAGAGCCACAAGCATCTGCCCGAAATGGTCGCCCGTTCCGGCCTGGCGCAGCCTCCCTTCTTCCTGCCCTATGTGGCGGATTTCTACAGCGGCATGCACGTTTCCGTTCCTCTGCCCGCCGGAAGCCTTTCCAGCAGCGTGGAGGATGTCCGCCGGGTGCTGGCGGAGACCTATCAGGGTCCCATCGTCACCTATACGGAGGGCGGGGACGAGGAGGGCTTTATCAGCGCCCTCGGTATGTCCGGCAAGGACTCCATGGAAGTTTTCGTCAGCGGAAATGAAGAACGCATCGTCGTCGGTGCCCGCTATGACAACCTCGGCAAGGGTGCCTCCGGCGCCGCCATCCAGTGTCTCAATCTTATGCTCGGTCTTGACCCGACCGAAGGACTCCAACTGTAAGGATTAAAATGGCTATGATTACTCAGATTCCCGGCGGCGTGTGTGCCGCCAAAGGCTTCCGTGCCTCCGGCATCCACTGCGGCATCCGCAAAAACCGCACCAAGCGAGATGTTGCCCTCATCGTCAGCGATCTTCCCGCCGCTGCCGCCGCCGTCTACACCCAGAATCTCGTCAAGGGCGCGCCCATCGCCGTCACCCGCCGGCACATTGCCGACGGATATGCCCGGGCCATCATCTGCAACTCCGGCAACGCCAACACCTGCAACGCAAACGGCGAGGAAGTGGCAGAAGAAATGTGCCGCATGACCGCCGAGACCCTCGGCCTCGATGCCGCGGATATCATCGTCGCCTCCACCGGCGTCATCGGTCAGCCCCTCAACCTGGAGCCCATTCAAAGCGGGCTTCCCGCCCTGGCCGCCGGCCTCGGCTACGGGGAGGAAAACGGCACCTTCGCCGCGGAGGCCATCATGACCACCGATACGCAGCGCAAGGAGATCGCCGTGGAGTTCACCCTCGGCGGCAAGACCTGCCGCATGGGCGGCATCGCCAAGGGCAGCGGCATGATCCATCCGAATATGGCCACCATGCTGGTTTTTGTGACCACCGACGCGGCCATTTCCCCCGAGCTTCTGCAGAAGGCTCTCTCCGCCGATGTGACCGATTCCTTCAACATGGTCAGCGTGGACGGGGACACCTCCACCAACGATATGCTCTCCATCCTGGCCAACGGCATGGCCGGAAATGCGCCGGTAACCTGCGCGGATTCCGAAGATTTTGCCACCTTCCGTAAGGCGCTGGCCACCGTTACCCACGATCTCTGCCGCAGAATCGCCGCCGACGGCGAAGGCGCCACCAAGCTGCTGACCTGCACCGCCTCCGGCGCCAAGGATAAGGCCTGCGCCCGCACGGTGGCGAAATCCATCATCTGCTCCAGCCTTCTCAAGGCTGCCATGTTCGGCGCCGATGCCAACTGGGGGCGCGTGCTCTGCGCCATCGGCTACAGCGGCGCGGATGTGGATGTCACGCGAGTGGATGTGGACTTCCGCTCCGCCGCAGGCACCGTTTCCGTCTGCCGCGGCGGCGCCGGCATTCCCTTCTCCGAGGAGATCGCCAAAACGGTGCTCTCCGAGAAGGAGATCGAGATCCTCGTGGGGCTCAACGCCGGCGAGGCGGAGGCTACCGCCTGGGGCTGCGACCTGACCTACGACTACGTCAAGATCAACGGCGACTACCGCACCTGATTTTTTACACCTAAAGGACGGCCAACTGCCATGGACATGAACATTGAACTGCGGGCGGAGATCTTAAGCCGCGCCCTGCCCTACATTCAGAAATACAGCGGCAAAATTCTCGTGGTCAAATACGGCGGAAACGCCATGATCAACGAGGATCTCAAGGCAAACGTCATGAAGGACATTGTCCTTCTCTCCCTCATCGGCGTCAAGGTGGTGCTCATCCACGGCGGCGGCCCGGAAATCACCGAAATGCTCGGCCGCGTGGGCAAGGAATCCCGCTTTGTGGACGGTCTGCGCGTCACCGATGCCGAAACGGCGGAAATCGTGCAGATGGTGCTGGCCGGAAAGATCAACAAGAACCTTGTCAACCTCATCCAGAACACCGGCGGCCGCGCCATCGGCCTCTGCGGTGCCGACGGCCACCTCATCGAGGCCGAACCCCGCGATCCCCGCCTGGGCTTTGTGGGCGAGATCACAAATATCAACACCCAGCCCATTCTCGATGTGCTGGACAAGGGCTATATCCCCGTCATCTCCACCGTGGGTGTGGACGGCGAGGGCAATGTCTACAACATCAATGCCGACACCGCCGCCGCCCGCATCGCCGGCGAGCTGCAGGCCGAGGCGCTCATCTCCATGACCGACATCCGCGGTCTGCTGCGGGATAAGGACGATCCCGAAAGCCTCATCCCCACCGTCCGCGTCAGCGATGCCCCCGCCCTGGTGGCCGACGGCATCATCTCCGGCGGCATGATCCCCAAGGTGGACTGCTGCATCGAGGCCATCCGCCGCGGCGTCAACCGCGTGTTTATCATCGACGGCCGCGTACCCCATGCCATCCTCATCGAAACCCTGACGGATGAGGGTATCGGCACCATGTTTTATTAAAAAAAGAAGGTATCCTCATGACCACCAAGGAACTGGATGCAAAATACATCATGCCCACCTACGCCCGCTTCCCGCAGGAGATCGTCCGCGGCAAGGGCGCTGAGCTCTACGACGAGGCGGGCAAGCGCTATATCGACCTGGGCAGTGGCATCGCCGTCAACACCTTCGGCGCTGCGGATGATGCCTGGGTCTCCGCCGTGGCACAGCAGGCAGGCCGCCTGGCTCACGCCTCCAATCTCTATTACACCGGCCCCTGCGCGGAGCTTGCCGCCGCCCTCTGCGAGCGCACGGGAATGCAGAAGGTCTTCTTCTCAAACTCCGGCGCCGAGGCAAACGAATGCATGATCAAGGGCGCCCGCCGCCACGCACTGCACACCCGCGGCGAGGGGCATTCCACCATCATCACCCTCCGCCAGTCCTTCCACGGCCGCACGGTGACCACCCTTGCCGCCACGGGACAGGATCACTTCCACACGGAGTTCGGCCCCTTCACCGAGGGCTTTGTCTATGCCACCGCCGGCGACCGCGAAGAGATGGAAGCCCTGGTGCGGCAGCACGAGCCTGCCGGCATCATGATCGAGCTGGTGCAGGGCGAGGGCGGCGTCATCGCCCTGGATGTCGAATATGTCCGCTTCCTGCGGAAGCTCTGCAATGAGACCGGCACGCTGCTTCTCATCGACGAGGTGCAGACGGGCAACGGCCGCACCGGCAGCCTCTATGCCTGGCAGTCCTACGGCGTCACGCCTGACATCTTCTCCACCGCCAAGGGTCTTGCCGGCGGTCTTCCCCTCGGCGCCACCCTCTTCTCGGAAAAGACCGAGGGCGCCCTCATCGCCGGCACCCACGGCTCCACCTTCGGCGGCAACCCCATCTGCTGCGCCGGCGCCCTCTCGGTCATCGGGCGGCTGGATGATGCCTTTCTTGCCGGTGTCCGCGCCCGCGCAGAGTATATCCGCCGCGAGCTTTCCGGCGCAAAGGGCGTCGCAGATATTTCCGGCCTCGGCCTGATGATCGGCATCGAGCCGGAGGGAAAGACGGCAAAGGAAGTCATCGCCGCCTGCATGGAGCGGGGCGTTCTGGTGCTCTCCGCAAAATCCCGCGTGCGCCTGCTGCCCCCCTTAAATATTGACGAAAAGCTGCTGGCCGAGGCCATCGGCATCCTCAAGGAGGTTCTTGCACAATGAAACATCTTCTCAAGCTCGGCGATCTTTCCCCCGCGGAAATTACCGAGATCCTCAACCTTGCCGACCAGCTGAAATATGAAAAGAAGCACGGCATTTCCCACCATCATCTCGCGGGACAGACCCTGGGCATGATCTTCCAGAAGTCCTCTACCCGCACCCGCGTCTCCTTCGAGGTGGGTATGTATGACCTCGGCGGTTCCGCCCTCTTCCTTTCCTCCCACGATCTGCAAATCGGCCGCGGCGAGCCCGTGCAGGACACCGCCCGCGTGCTTTCCCGCTATCTTGACGGCATTATGATCCGCACCTTTGCCCAGCAGGAGGTGGAGGATCTTGCCCGCTTTGGCTCCATTCCCATCATCAACGGCCTGACCGATTACTGCCATCCCTGTCAGGTGCTGGCCGATCTTCTGACCATCCGCGAGCACAAGAAGGTTCTCGCCGGCAACAAGCTTTGCTTTGTCGGCGACGGCAACAACATGGCAAACTCCCTCATCGTCGGCGGCATCAAGGCCGGCATGGAGGTTTCCGTTGCCTGTCCCAAGGGCTATGAGCCCGATGCGGACATCTGCGCCTGGGCTGCCGAAACCGGCCGCTTCACCTGCACCGACGATATCCTCGCCGCCGCATCCGGTGCCGATGTTCTCTACACCGACGTCTGGGCCTCCATGGGTCAGGAGGACGAAGCCGCTCACCGGCAGAAGGTTTTTGCCGGCTATCAGATCAACGACGCCGTCATGGCCGCCGCCAATCCCGGCGCCATGGTTCAGCATTGTCTCCCCGCCCACCGCGGCGAGGAAATCACAAACGAGGTCTTTGAGGCCCATGCCGACGAGATCTTTGACGAGGCAGAAAATCGCCTGCACGTGCAGAAGGCCGTTATGGTTCTCTGCATGGGCAAGAAATAAAATCCACCCATCGCCCCGCACGAAAGGCCGTGTGGGGCGGCGGCATATCCAAAAACTGACGGAGGCACTATGAAAAAAGGCTATTTGGTACTGGCGGACGGCACGGTTTTCGAAGGATCCCGCTTCGGCGCCGATCTCTGCGCCGCCGGCGAGCTGGTTTTTACCACCGGCGTTGTCGGCTACGGCGAGACCCTCACCGATCCCGCTTTTTACGGACAGATCGTTTTGCAGACCTATCCCATGATCGGAAATTACGGCATCATCGAGGAGGATCTCCTCGCAAAGCCCGCTCTTTCCGCCTATGTGGTGCGGGAATACTGCGAAACCCCCTCGAATTTCCGCTGCGACATGACCGTTGACGCATATCTGCGCCGCGAGGGCATTCCCGGCCTCTGCGGCGTGGACACCCGCGCCATCACCCGCCACATCCGCGAGCATGGTGTGATGAACGCCATGCTTTGCGACGAAATTCCCGCCGATCTTGCCTCCCTGCAGGGCCGGGATTTCGCCGAGGGCGGCGTCGTGACGCTGACCTGCAAATCCGTTTCGGAAATTCCCGCCCAGGGCGAGGAAATTGCCCACGCAGCCCTGCTGGATCTCGGCGCGGCCGAGCCCCTGATCGCCCAGCTGAGCCGCAAGGGCGTGCGCATCACCCGCTTCCCCGCCACTGCCGCGGCGGAGGATATCCTCGCCGCCGCACCCGACGGCCTTGTGCTTTCCGCCGGCCCCGGCAACCCCGCAGAGGTTGATCTCACCGCCCTGAAGGGGCTGATTTACCGGCTTCCCGTCTTCGGCGTCGGTCTCGGCCATCAGGTGCTGGCGCTGGCCCACGGCGGAAAGACAGAAAAGCTCAAATACGGCCACCGCGGCGCAAACCAGCCGGTGACCGAGCCCGGCGGCAACACCCACATCACCGCCCAGAACCACGGCTATGCCGTGCTGGCCGACAGCCTTGCCGGCACCGCCGAGGTTCTTTTCAAAAACGAAAACGACGGCTCCTGCGAAGGCCTCGTCTACAAAAACCACCGTTCTTTCTCGGTGCAGTTTGCGCCGGAGACCTGCCGCGTCCCGCGGGATCTCACCAATCTGTATGACCGCTTTATCAACGAAATGAAGGGAGTCCGCTAATGCCTCTGCAGAAAAACATCCGTAAAGTTCTCGTCATCGGCTCCGGCCCCATTGTCATCGGCCAGGCTGCAGAGTTTGACTATGCCGGCACCCAGGCCTGCGCCATTCTGAAAAAAGAGGGTCTCAACGTCGTTCTGGTCAACTCCAACCCCGCCACCATCATGACCGACTCGGCCTTTGCCGACGAGATCTATCTTGAGCCTCTCACCGAGACCACCCTCAAGCGCATCATTGAAAAGGAAAAGCCCGACAGCATCCTTGCCGGCCTCGGCGGTCAGACCGGTCTGACCCTTGCCATGAAGCTGGACAAGGAGGGCTATCTCGACCGCATGGGCGTCAAGCTTCTCGGCACCAATGCCGAGGCCATCGACCGCGCCGAGGATCGCCAGCTCTTCAAGGACACCATGGAGTCCATCGATCAGCCCTGCATCCCCTCGGATATTGCCAACGACCTTGACACCGCCCTCGCCATCGCCGCCCGCATCGGCTATCCCGTCATCGTCCGCCCCGCCTTCACCCTCGGCGGCTCCGGCGGCGGCGTTGCCTACAGCGAGGAGGAGATGCGCGTCATCGCCCAGACCGGCCTTGACCGTTCCCCCATCACCCAAATTCTGGTCGAAAAATACATTTTCGGCTGGAAGGAGATCGAATTTGAGACCATGCGCGACAGCGCGGGCAACGCCATCGCCGTCTGCAGTATGGAAAATGTGGACGCCGTGGGTGTCCACACCGGCGACAGCGTGGTCGTTGCCCCGGCGCTGACCCTCTCTCCCAAGGAGTATGAGATGCTCCGCGCCGCCTCTCTGAAGATCATTGACGCCCTCGGCATCGTCGGCGGCTGCAACTGCCAGTTTGCCCTCAACCCCGAGAGCTTTGAATATGCCGTTATCGAGGTCAACCCCCGCGTTTCCCGCTCCTCCGCCCTGGCCAGCAAGGCCACCGGCTACCCCATCGCAAAAATCACCACCAAGGTGGCTCTCGGCTACACTCTGCCCGAGATCAAGAACGACATCACCGGCAAAACCTGCGCCTACTTTGAGCCCAGCGTGGACTATGTGGTGGTCAAGTTCCCCAAGTGGCCCTTTGACAAGTTTGCCGGCGCCAGCCGTAACCTCGGCACCCAGATGAAGGCCACCGGCGAGGTCATGTCCATCGCCTCCACCTTTGAGGCCGCGCTGATGAAGGCTGTCCGGGGCTGCGAGATCTCCCTGGACACCCTCA
>JAFXIE010000101.1 GCA_017533425.1 Clostridia bacterium
ACCGTCATCGGTATCTTTGCCGGTGCGCTGACGGTCAATGTGCTTGACAAAATTGTGCCCCATCTGCACAAGCTTGCCGGCGCCGATCAGGAATCGCATCCGCACGGCGGCGAGAATTTATCCCGCGTTCTGCTCTTTGTCATCGCCATCGCCATCCACAACCTGCCGGAAGGCATCGCCGCAGGCGTCGGCTTCGGCACGGGCAACATGGCCGAGGCGCTGACCATCGCCGGCGGCATCGCCCTGCAGAACATTCCGGAGGGTATGGTCATCATCGCGCCGATGCTGGCCGCGGGCATCCGCCCGGGGAGAACATTTCTCATTGCCGCTGCCACCGGCGTTGTGGAGGTTATCGGCACCATGCTCGGCTATTTCGCTGTCTCCATTTCCACGGCGGTGCTTCCCTTTGCCCTGGCCTTTGCCGGAGGCACCATGCTCTATGTCATCAGCGATGAAATGATCCCCGAAACCCATGCCCACGGCAGCGAGCGCGGCGCAACCTATGCCCTGCTTGCCGGCTTCTGCCTGATGCTGGTCTTTGACATCCTGCTGGGCTGACTTGAACGCAAAAAAAAGAGGCTTTCCGATGCGGAAAGCCTCTTTTTATATGCCGGATTGTTATTTGATAAAGGAAACGTGACCGCGGATGGGGGGCAGCATCTCGGGAACGACCAGTGCGCCGCCGTTGTCATAGGACTGGATGGCCGCAAAGGTATATTCGAGGGTTGCCAGCGCATCACGGCCGGAGGCACGGATGGCCTCGGGATGTACGCCGTTGGTGATATCCTCCAGGAAGGCATTGATGCGGTTTCCGAAGGTGACGCCGAAGTCGGAAACGCCGTAATCCTTGGTGGTGGGGGCGGGAGTTGCCATGCCGGCATTCTCCGAGGGCTTCCAGACGTGCAGCTTCTCCACGCAGTTTTCAATGGCAAAGGTGGACTTGGTGCCGCAGTGCTCATAGCTCCACCAGCCGCCGTAGCCAAACATGGCGTCGCCGCGCTGGGTGATGAGATGGCCATAGCCGCCGTTTGCAAAGCGCACATGGATGGAGTTCAGGGAAAGCATGGGATCCTCAGCAGAACGGCGGAAGCCGGGACGGTCGATAAAGGCCTGAACGCCGGTGATATCGCCGCAGAAATAGCGCATGACCGAGAAGGGATGGGCACAGAAGGCCTTCAGATGGGCATAGGGAGAATTCCAGCGGGAATCCTTGGCCGGAGCGCCGCCGTAATTTGCCTCGCCGCCGTTGAAGCCGACCTTATGCACGCAGTACAGAAGCTCGCCGACCTCGCCGGCATTCTGCATGGCCTTGGCATCCGCCGCAGGGCCGGTAAAATAGTGGTTGAGGTCGCAGGCAAGATACAGATGGTTATTCAGCGCATAGTTGACCATCTCACGGGCATCGCGCACATCGGCGCAGATGGGCTTCTCGACCAGTACCTTTTTTTTGAAGTCCAGGGCGATCATCGCCGGCTCATAATGGAAGGAGCCGTTCTCCAGGCCGGAGGTGGTGATGGAAACCACATCGATCTCCGGCATTTCGCGGAGCATTTCCACCTCATCATAGAAGGCGCGGCAGCCAAATTCCTCAGCGGCGGCATCTGCCTTCGCCTTATCGATGTCGCAGATGGCCACCAGCTCCGAGAGGGGGTTGTCGCGGTAGCAGCGGGCATGGTTTTTACCGATGCCGCCGATGCCGACAATTGCAGCTTTCAATGCCATAATTCAAGTTCCTCCTTTATTTATCGGGAAACATTTCATCAAGATGCACCACCGCGCCCGTATCCAGGCTGCGGATGGCGGCGTGGATGACCTTCTGAGCCTCAAGACCCTGCAGACCGCTGCCGTCGATATCCTCCGGCCGGTCTCCCCTGTCAACCTGGCGGACAAAGCAGCGCAGGCGCTCCTTGAAGGTGTCATAGAAGCCCTCATAGCCGCCAAAAACAGGATTTGTATACACCTGCTTGATGGGATCGCCGGCGGGATAGAGGGTTGCCTCGCGCCACATATCCTCAAAGACCAGACGGCCGCGGGTACCGGCCACCTCGCAGCGCTCCATGGGATGGCCGCGGGCAATATCATAGCTGGAGGTCAGGTGGCCGACGGCACCGCATTTGAATTTCATATTGATGGATGCAGTTGACCAGATGGTGCGGCCGGGAGCCTTCATGGCAAAGCACTGGACGCTCTCCACCGGGCCCATAAAGTAGCGGATGATCTCCATGCTGTGGGGATTGAGGGCCTTCAGGTGATAATAGGGGGATTCAAAATCCTGGGGCTTGCCGATCCAGAGCGCCATGTTGCAGAAGAGCAGGTCGCCGATGCGGCCTTCCTCCTGCCATTTCTTGGCGGCACGAGCCGCCGGGGTGAAACGGTGGTTAAAATCCAGGGCAAAGCAGCGGTCGAGGCGCTTTGCGGTGTCAACCATGATCTGTCCGTTTTCGATGGAGTTGCTGATGGGCTTCTCGCAGAGCACATGGCAGCCGGCCTCCAGCGCCTGAATGGTGGGCAGGTAATGGTCGGAGGAGTATTCATATCCGCCGGTGCAGACGGAGACGATATCGGGCTTCAGCTCCTTGAGCATGGTCGGCGCATCCAGATAATAGGGTACGCCAAACCGCTTACCGGCAGCCTCCGCGCGGTCTCTCTGAATGTCGCAGAGGCCAACCAAATCCACCAGCTCATCCTCCGCATAAATGGAGGCGTGGCGGTTGCCAATGGGGCCAAGGCCGATGACGCATACGCGCAGCATGACTATGCGCCTCCCTTATTTCTTCTGCAGCTTCACGGCATCTTCGATACCGCCGATGTACTTGCTGTCATAGGCCTCCTGAGAGCTGACGAAGGGACGGCCGTTCATGAGGAAATTGACCTTGATGGGCGCGGGACGACCAGTTTCTGCCTCGCGCTTTGCCACATGGTTCTCCAGGCGGGTACGAAGCATCTCCACAACCTCCGGATTCTCCTCGGCAACATTGTGAAGCTCCTCGGGATCCTTGTAAAGGTTATAGAGCTCAACCATGGGCTTGAAGTGGAAGTCGGGCTCCAGGGAGACGATCAGCTTCCATTCGGGGGTTCTCCAGCCGTGCTTGCGCATCCAGGTGCACTCGGTGATGTAGATCTCCTCTTCCGCCTCCAGCTTCTCGCCGCGGATGAGGGGCATCAGGCTGCGGCCGTCAAACTTGATGCCGGGGTCGATGCCAATAAGCTCCATAAGGGTGGGAACGAGATCTTTATGCTGGCAGTAATCGTCAATGCGAATGCCCTCGGGCAGATGCCCCTTCCAGCACATGATGAAGGGAACGATGAGGGTGGGATCGTACATGCCGTGATGGTCAAAATAGCAGTCATGGTCGTAGAGGGTCTCGCCGTGGTCGGCATTGAAGATGATGATGGTATCCTCTTCGAGGCCAAGGGCGCGGATCTTCTCCAGCACGATCTTGATGCAGGCATCCATATAGGCGATGGCGGCGTCGTACTGACCGATGACATAGTCGGGATTGGTGCAGCCCTTGGGAACCCAGCTGCCGATATAATCGCCGAAGGGCTTGAAATCGTAGACCTTCTGCATACGCACATCTTCGGGATCAAAGGCATCACCCTGGAAGAACATATCCTGGTAGGGTGCGGGCGCAAGATAGGGCGAGTGGGGATCCATATGGCGCAGGAAGAGGAAGAAGGGCTGATCCTGACCGGCAAGACGCTCCAGCTCCGGCAGGATAACCTCGTTCATATTCTCGGACTTATGGGCGCGGCCATCCTCACGGTCGGGACCCCAGCCCTGGAAACCCAGATACTTATCGTAGCCGACGCCGGCGGCATTGCCTTCAAAGCCGACGCAGGTGGAGGTATATCCCTCGCGGCGGAGAATTTCCGCCAGCACCGGGGTATCCACGGGGATCTTGTTCTGATGGAGGGCAACGACGCCGTTGCCGAAGCAGTCCATACCCGTGAGCATGGAGGAATAGCCGGGGGTGGTGGGAATGTGGGCAGAGATCAGGTTATTGAAGGTCACGCCGCCCTTGGCATATTCGGTGATGTGGGGGGTGGTCATGTGCTTGTAGCCGTAGTGGCTCATATGGTCGCGGCGAAGGCTTTCCATGCCAAAGAGGATAATA
>JAFXIE010000102.1 GCA_017533425.1 Clostridia bacterium
AAGTGGAAATATATCATACGGTGCTAGCCGTATATCACATCGCGTAGCGATATATCATTTTGTAAAGGTTCGAATTCATACGTAAAAACAGCAAAAATATCATTTTTGTGTGTGCCGAGTTTTTCTTGACACCTCTCATAGAATCGGTTAGAATGAATTTAAAGATACGCGATTTGAAAACAGGCGGTGATGCTACATGCGCTATTGCTCCCTTTCCGGCTCCTGGGATTTCCGACCCGAGGGCGCGGGGGAATATGCTGCCCTTTCCCTTCCCGGCTCCTGGCGGGAGGACAAACGCTTTGCGGATTTTGACGGCGTGGCCGAGCTGAGGCGCACATTCACCCTCAGCGAGGCGGAAAGCACCGCCCATGTGGAGCTGCGGGCGGATGCCGTATTCCGCCGGGCGGAATTCACTCTCAACGGTGAAGCTCTCCCCTGCGAATTCACCGGCGCCGCCCCCCGGCGGATGGATCTCACCGGCCGCCTGCGCGCCGGCGAAAACGAGCTTTCCGTCCGCATTGACAGCCGCCGCGATGCCGCCGCGCCCCCCAACGCACCGCTTTTTGACATTCTGCCCCTGAAATTTGCCGGTCTCTGCGGGGAAATCCGGCTGGAGATCTCCGAGGGCTGCTTTATTCGCTCACTCTACACCCCCATCCTGCCCGAAACGGATGAGGCGCTGCTCATTTTTGCCGTGCACAGCGATCTTTCCGCCCCCTGCGAGGCAACCCTTTCCATCGATTTCGGGGATACGCACCTCGGCTGCGGCTTTACCCTCTCCCCCGGGGACAGCGAGCTTTCGCTGCCCATTCATCTCTCCGGCCTGCGGCTGTGGAGCCCGGAGGATCCCTTCCTTTACGATTTTTGCGCAAAGCTCACCGCGGGCGAAAGCTGCGATACCCTCCGCGGCCGCACAGGCTTCAAGCGGCTGCAATGCCGGGGCGAGGAATTCTATCTCAACGGCAGCCCCTACTATCTGCTCGGCTACGGCGATGATTTTGTGCATCCCGGCGGCCTTGCCGACATTCACGATCCCGATTACTGCCGCCGCGCCCTATCCCGCGCCCGGGAATACGGCTTCAATTTTGCCCGGCAGCACAGCCATCTCCCCTTTGAGAGCTTTCTTTCGGCGGCAGATGAGCTCGGTATCCTCATCCAGCCGGAGCTTTCGCTGGCAAATGTCCCCCAGGAACTGCTGAACGCCGAAAACAAGGCTCCCTTCCTGGCCGAATGGCAGAGCATGATCCGCGAATTCCGCCACCACCCCTGCATTGCAGCCTGGTGCGGCGGAAATGAGATGGAATGGGGCTTTCCCTTTGATGCGGAGCTTTACGGCCTTGCAAAAGCGCTGGATCCCTGGCGCCCCGCAACCTCCACCGACGGAAATTTCATGGCCTGCGATGTAAACGATTCGCAGGATTATGCCTCCGTCTGTCCGGCGGAATACACCGATTATCTTCCCTTTGGCGAGCTTTCCGATATGTTCCTGCGGGACAGCTGCGGAAAGCCGCAGATCGTGCACGAAATGGGAAATTATACCACCCTGCCCGATGTCGATCTCCTTTCCGGCTACAAAAATCCCCGGTTTATACCGAAATCCTTTGCCGCGCTGGCCGATTCCCTCACCGGCGGGCGTGCAGACCTCTACCGGGAGGGCTTGGCCGCCACCCGGAAGCTGCAAAAGCTCTGCCACAAGCTGAATATCGAGAAAGCCCGCCTTTCCCCCCATTTTGCCGGCTACCACGTCTGGACCATCACCGATTTTTACGGCACGACCCAGGGCATTCTCGATCCCTTCTACGGCGACAAGGCCTTCACGGCGGCGGAATTTTCCGCCTTCAACCGGCAGGAGGTTCTGCTTTGGGATACCGAGCGGGTCACCTTTTCCGCCGGCGCGGAGGCCGAGCTTTGCATCCGTCTTTCCCGCTTCGGTTCGGACTCCCCCCTCTGCGAGACCCTATATCTCACCCTGTCTGACGGGCAGAGCTGCACCTTCCTCATCCGCCTGGAGGGTCACGGCATCTTCGAGCTTGCCCGCTGGCGGGTAAAGCTTCCCGCGACCGACGCACCCCTCTCCCTCATCCTCTCGGCGCGCATGGGCGAGCGGGAAAATTCGTGGCCTCTCTACATCTACCCAACCCCCGCCTTCTCCGATGCGCGGGAGGTCTATATCAATTACCTCTCCCGGCATCTCTTTGCCGGCGAGATTCCCCTGCGGCATTTCACCATTCCGCAGCCCATCGGCGCGGAGCAGCTCATCGTCACCGAGCATCTCTACGGCGGCATAACGCAGGCGGTGGAACGGGGCGCAAACCTGCTGCTCTTTGCCGGCGCGGATACCTTCCGCGAGACGGTCATGCGCAATTCCTTCAAATCCCCCTGGTGGGAAACGGGCGAGATCTGGTACTTAAACCACACCAACAATTCCCAGGCCTGCGGCATCGTCGCCGACCATCCCGCCACATATCCGCTTCCCTACCGGGGTGCCTGGGAGCTGGATCTCTTCCCCGCGGTGGAGGGAGCGCCCGCCGTCAATCTGGATGCGCTGGGCTTGGATGCGGAGGCGCCTCTGTTCGGCCTCGGAAAGGATCTGTCCCGCCGGGCATACCTCTTTGAGTTCCGCCTCGGCAGGGGATGCGTTCTCGTCTGCACCCTCAACCACAGCCGCCGGGATATGGAGGATCCCGCGGTGAAATACTTCATCCGCCACCTCATCAATTATGCCATGTCCCCGGAATTTTCCCCGAAAAAGTCCCTCACCGCAGCTGAATTTAAAGCATATCTGAAGAAATAAACCTTTGGAGGAATACACCATGAAGGCTGAAATCTACGCAAACCGCCGCTTTACCGTTGCGGATATTGATCCGCGGCTTTACGGTTCCTTTATCGAGCATCTCGGCCGCGCCGTCTACGGCGGCATCTACGAGCCGGGGCACGAGACGGCTGACGACCAGGGCTTCCGCAAGGATGTCCTGGAGCTGGTGCGAAAGCTCGGCGTTCCCATCGTGCGCTATCCCGGCGGCAATTTTGTCTCCGGCTACAACTGGGAGGACGGCACCGGCCCCCGGGAGATGCGTCCCCGCCGGATGGAGCTTGCCTGGGGCGTCACCGAGACCAACGAGGTCGGCATTGACGAGTTTCAGGAATGGACCCGCCGGGCAAATTCCGAGGTTATGATGGCCGTCAACCTCGGCACCCGCGGTCCTGAGGAGGCACGCAACTGCGTGGAGTACTGCAACGCCGACACAAACACCCATTTTGCCAATCTCCGCCGCAAAAACGGCTATGACAAGCCCTTTGGCATCAAGGTCTGGTGCCTTGGCAACGAAATGGACGGCCCCTGGCAGATGGGCGCAAAAACCGCCGAGGAATACGGCCGCATTGCCGCCGAGGCCGCTAAGATGATGAAATGGACCGATCCCTCCATCGAGCTGGTGGCCTGCGGAAGCTCCGGGCTGGGCATGCCCACCTTTGTGGACTGGGAGCGCATTGTGCTTGAGCACACCTACGACCATGTGGATTATCTCTCCCTCCACTCCTACTACGGAAATCCCAATAACGACACCCCCACCTTTCTTGCCAGATCCCTGCAGATGGATCAGTTCATCAAATCGGTCATCGCCGTGTGCGACACCGTCAAGGCAAAGAAGCGCTCCAAAAAGACCATGATGCTCTCCTTTGATGAATGGAATGTCTGGTTCCATTCCCACGGCGCCGAATTTGAAAAGTGGGGTGTCGCCCAGCCCCAGCTGGAGGATATCTACACCTTTGAGGATGCGCTGGTGGTGAGCTGCCTGCTCATGACCCTGCAGAACAACTGCGACCGCGTGCGCATGGCCTGCCTTGCCCAGCTGGTCAATGTCATCGCCCCCATCATGACCCGCACCGGCGGCGGTGCCTGGGCGCAGACCATCTTCTATCCCTTCATGCTTGCCTCTCTCCACGGCCGCGGCACGGTGATGAAGCCCATTGTCACAAGCGACCGCTATGACACCCGCGAGATCAAGGCCGTTCCCTACCTGGAATCCTCCGTCATCTATAACGAGGCGGCGGGCGAGGTGGTCATCTTTGCCGCGAACCGCTCCCTGGAGGAGGATATGGAGCTTTCCGTCACGCTGGAGGGCTTTGCCGGCGCAAAGCTTGTGGGCCACACCGAGCTTTACTGCGACGATCTCAAGGCGGTCAATACCGAAGATGCCGAAACCGTCGCCCCCGCGGAGGTTCCTGTGGGCGATACGCTCCTGCTGAAAAAGCATTCCTTCAACATGCTGCGCTACAAGGTATAATCAAACCACGGCAATTCATACGATAAAAAGGCATACCTATCTTTACTGATAGGTATGCCTTTTTGCTCATTCTGCCTTGAGCGCATCCCGCACATATTTCGCGATCATGCGCAGCGCAACCCCTGTATCGTTGGAGCCGTTCAGGATAAAATCGGCTTTCCACTTGGAGGGTTCCACATATTCATCGTGGCGGTACCGGACAAGGTCAAGATACACATCCGCGATTTCATCAAAGGATAGCCCCCATCCCATGTTTCTGCGCAGCCGGCGAACAATGCGCTCATCTGCGCGGCACTCCACAAACAGCTTGAGGTCGAGAAGCCTGCATATCTCTTCATGCCACAGCGTCAGCAGCCCTTCAACTATGATAACCTGCACCTCCGCAGCCGCAATCAGGTCGGAAAGGTCATGGCTCAGGCGGTCAAGATCCATCGTTTCGGGATGGTTATCATCCATATAGACCTTACCGCTGACGGGTGCCGGCGATTGCGGCCGTTCTGCCTTTGGTTTAAAATAGGAATCCATGTGCAGGATCTGCAAAGAAATACCTTCCAGCGCTTCTTCCAGATGCTTTGTAAATGTTGTCTTTCCGCTGGCCGACCCGCCAGCAATTCCGATAACAAAGGGCTTTTTCATATGCGCCTCCACAGAGATTTAACCAAAAAATTTGACCTTTTCAATGATTTTTCTTGCTGCGCGCAAGATGGGAACCTCCAGCTCCCGTCTTGCGTTTTTAAGCTCCTCCCGGATGTGAATATGCTGAGGGCAATGCCCCTCGCATTTTCCGCAGCCGATGCAGCGGGAGGCCGCTGTGGATTCCTTCCGGACGACGGTGCACATGGCATAATCCACCAGCGCCGCAAATTTTCCCTCCGCATAGCGGCGGTTGTAGGCCGCAAAGGTGCCGGGAATATCCACCCCGGCGGGACAGGGCATGCAGTAGCCGCAGGCGGTGCAGCCCACCCTCATGCCCTCGTTGATGGCGGCGGCAACGCGCATCAGCATCTCCCGGTCGGCATCGGAAAGGCAGCCCGGCAGGGCAGCACCGGCGGCAGCAGCATTCTCCGCCACCATCTCCCGGCTGTTCATGCCGGAAAGCACGCAGGTGACCTCCGGCTGATCCCAAAGCCAGCGGAAGGCCCAGCCGGCGGGGGTATCCCGCTGGGTATGGGCGGCAAAAATCTTCTTTGCCTTCTCCGGCAGGCGGTTTACCAGCTTGCCGCCCCGCAGCGGCTCCATAATAAAGACCGGAATTCCCCGCTCGGCGGCGTAATGCAGCCCTCTTCGGCCTGCCTGGGTGTTTTCATCCATGTAATTGTACTGGATCTGACAGAAATCCCAGGGATATGCGTCCACTAGGCGGCAGAACATATCGGAATTCCCGTGATAGGAAAAGCCGATCTGCCGGATGGCGCCTGTGCGCTGCTTTTCCTGCAGCCAGTCCAGAATGCCCAGCCCCTTGAGCCGTTCCCACGTGTCCGTATCGGGCAGCATATGCATCAGATAGTAGTCCACGCGGTCGGTGCGCAGCCGCCGCAGCTGCTCGGCAAAGATCTTCTCCATCCCCTCCGGGGAGCGGATGAGATAATGGGGCAGCTTGGTGGCAATATATACCCGGTCGCGAAGACCCGTGCGCTCCAGAATTTCGCCGAGGGCGGCCTCCGAGCCGGGATAGACATAGGCCGTGTCAAAATAATTGATGCCTGCAGATACCGCATCGCGGATCTCCGCCTCGGCCTCCGCCATATCGATGCGCCCGAGGGTGCTCTGAAAGCGCATGCAGCCAAACCCAAGAATGGATATTTCATTTCCGTATTTGTCCCTGCGGTAGTTCATGGAGCCTCTCCTTACGCCGTTATTGTACACATTATAGTACGCATGGCTGCCTTGCGTCAATGATTTTCTCCAACCTGTATGGTATTTTTTGCGCGCCTCCTGTTGAAATTCGAAGAAAAACGAGCTATAATATGGAATATACATTCAAACCTCGGAAGTTAAGTTTTAGGAGGATGATCCATGAATCTCGTATACACCGGCAAGACCAAAAATGTTTACGCCCTGGATAACGGCAACTACCTTTTGAAGTTCAAGGATGACTGCACCGGCAAGGACGGCGTCTTTGATCCCGGCGAGAACTCGGTCGGTCTGACCATCGAGGGTGTGGGCGATGTGAACCTGCGCATGTCCATCTACTTCTTTGAGAAGATCAATGCCGCCGGCATCAAGACCCACTACATCAGCGCAAATCTTGCCGACACCACCATGGAGGTCCTCCCCGCCAAGGCATTCGCCAACGGTCTCGAGGTCATCTGCCGCGAGCGCGCCGTGGGCTCCTTCATTCGCCGCTACGGCGCCCTCATCGAGTCCGGCGCAGATCGGAAG
>JAFXIE010000103.1 GCA_017533425.1 Clostridia bacterium
GATGAGCATATCCATATCGTTGAAGAAGCCCTGGCCGTTGTATTCGCTGATATCATCCTGCTTTAGGATGAGCTTCTTGACCGATTCCCAGCCATCGTGGATGTCACCGGTGGAGCGCCACATATGCGCGCCGGTGGTCTTGATCCATCTGTGGGTCTCATCCACGCCCCAGGAGCAGGCGGAGAAGAGAATATCGCGGCCGCAGTTCTCCAGCGCAAGACCCATGCGGCGGTAGAGCCGGTCGCCGCGGATGAAATCGCTGTGGTAGCAGTAGTCATACTTCAGGAAGTCGACACCCCACTCCGCAAAGGTGGCCGCATCGATAAACTCATGGTCAAAGCTGCCGGGATAGCCGGCGCAGGTGAGGGTGCCGGCGCAGGAATACATGCCGAACTTCAGGCCCTTGGAGTGGACATAGTCGGCCAGCGCCTTCATGCCGGAGGGGAATTTTTCGGGGTCGGCCACAAGGCGGCCGTTCTCATCGCGCTCATAGAGCGACCAGCAGTCATCGATGACGATATATTCATAGCCCTTGGCGGCAAGGCCGGAGGACACCAGCGCATCGGCGCTGTCGCGGATGAGCTGCTCATTGATATCCTTACCGAAGGTGTTCCAGGAATTCCAACCCAGGGGCGGACGTGTGACGATCATAATACTTCTCCTCTTTTTTCAAAAGAATTTGCGGATTAATTGTAGCACCGGGATCGTCCGCCGTCAATAGCCATTTCACCGCAGTATTTACAATTTTTTCATTGCAATCCCCGGTGGAAAATGCTATAGTTTATTTGTGAGACTATTTCCTTTTCAAAAGGGAGTTGGAATATGAAGAAAAACTGCAAAAAAGCCTGCGCCTACACCTCCATCGGCGGTCAGGCACTGATCGAAGGCATCATGATGCGCGGGCCGGAGAAATCCGCCATGGCCGTCCGCGATCCCGAGGGCAAAATCGTTCTCGAGGTGGGCGAAACCCCCAAACTCATTGGCGGAAAGCTGGCAAAGCTTCCCTTCGCCCGGGGTATTTTTGCCTTTATCTCCTCCATGGCCTCCGGCTATAAATATCTCATGCGCTCGGCGGATATCGCCCTGCCCGAGGAGGCAGCAGCCGACCGAGAAAAGAGCGAAAAGCGCGGCAAGGCGCTCAACGGCTTCATCATGGGCGCAAGCCTTGTGCTCTCCCTGGTGCTCTGCTTTGCCCTCTTCCTCTATCTGCCCACCTTCCTCTTTTCCCTGCTTTCCCGTGCCCTGCCGGAGCTGGACAGCCGGCTGTGGCGCAGCGTCTTTGAGGGGGTTCTGCGCATTCTCATTTTCATCGGCTATCTCTGCTTCACCCTGCTTTTTGAGGACATCCGCCGCACCTTCAGCTACCACGGCGCCGAGCATAAGACCATCTTCTGCTATGAGCGCGGCCTTCCCCTGACGGTGGAAAATGTCCGCGCCCAGAGCCGCTTCCATCCCCGCTGCGGCACCTCCTTTATGATCCTGATGCTGCTGGTCGGCATCATCATCGGCCTCTTTATTCCCCTGACGCAGCCCCTGCTGCGCACCCTTGTGAAGCTTGCGCTGCTGCCCATCACCATGGGCATCGGCTATGAGCTCATCAAATTCGCCGGCAAGCACGACAATGTCATCACCCGCATCGTCTCCGCCCCCGGCGTTGCCCTGCAGCATCTCACCACCCGCGAGCCGGATGACGGCATGATCGAATGCGCCATCCTCGCCTTCCGGGAAGTTCTCCCCGAAGATGACCCCGCCCGCACCGAAGAAAAGGATAATTGCGAAACCAAATGAAAAACTTTCTCTACCGCTTCATGGCCGGTCGCTACGGCAATGACACCTTCAACAAGTTCCTCACCGGCCTGTGGGTCGGCCTTGCCATTCTGCACATCATCGTCGATTGGCGCATTTTGCTCTATCTCGTGTGGTTTTTGTGCTTTTATGTGCTTTTCCGCACCTTTTCCCGCAACATTGCCGCGCGGCAGAAGGAAAACGCCTTCTTTCTGCGCATTACAAAGAAGCCCGCGGCACTTCTCGCCGGCGTGAAGGCCTGGGCCGACCGCCTTTCCCAGCGAAAGACCCACCGCTTCTTCAAATGTCCCTCCTGCGGCGCCATGCTGCGGGTCCCCCGCCGCAAGGGACTGATGAACATCCGCTGTGTCCGCTGCGGAACGAAGTTTTCCCGCAAAATCCGCTGAATTTCCGGAGGTTTTCTTATGCTGACCCCCTCCCGGCGCAACAAGCGCCGCATCATAGCCCTAACCGTGGGCATGCTTCTGGTCTCCCTCGCCGTTCTCGGCCTGCTCATCTGGCAGATCGCCGCCGGCCGCTGGAACTGGAGCGCCACCCTCGCGCCCGATCCCGCCCCCTCCTCCGTCAGCTCCGTAACGGAATAGAAAAACCGCAAAAAACCGGGGATTTAGGATAGCCGCTCCCGTCTTTCGTCTTTGTTAGGAGGCACCTATATGAATTATTCGGAAATTACACCATATATCAAAAATTTATCCGCTCTTTCGGATGCAAGCAACCGCATCGTACCGGAAATGTACGCACAGCACGACGTTAAGCGAGGGCTACGTGACATCAACGGTAACGGCGTTGTCACAGGCCTTACTGAGGTTTCTCGCATCAAAGCGAAGGATAAAGATGCAGACGGCAACGAGATACCTTGTCAGGGTCAGCTCTATTACAGAGGCATCAACATTCGCGATCTTGTCAAAGGCTTCGTGTCTGACAACCGGCCCGGCTTTGAGGAGACGGTTTATTTGCTTCTTTTCTCAAAGCTTCCGACCAAGAACGAACTTGATGAATTTTGCGAGCATCTTTCGCTCTATCGCTCCTTGCCGCCATCGTTTGTCCGTGATATGATCCTCAAAGCCCCCGGCAAGGATATGATGAATATTCTTTCAAGAAGCGTATTGGCACTATACGCCTATGATGAGAATCCCGACGAAATCTCAACAGCAAACATTCTTCGCCAATGCTTACAGCTGATCGCGCAATTTCCGCTTCTTGCCGTTTATGGCTACCAATCTTATCAGCATTACCACAATGATCAGAGTTTGTTCATCCACTATCCGAAAAAGGAATTGAACACAGCCGAAAACCTGCTCTACATTCTCCGCGAGGACGGACAGTATACGCAGCTTGAGGCAAAGCTTCTTGATCTGGCTCTTGTTTTGCACGCAGAGCACGGCGGCGGCAATAACTCAACCTTCACAACGCATGTAGTAACGTCGTCGGGAACAGATACCTATTCCGCCATTTCAGCTGCGCTCGGATCGCTAAAGGGCCCTCGTCACGGCGGCGCAAACATAAAGGTAATGCAAATGTTCGACGATATGAAATCGAGCATTGATACCAAAGATAAGGGGGCTGTGAAGGATTATCTTGTCAGTCTTCTTGACAAGCAGGCATTTGACAAAGCCGGCTTGATTTACGGTATGGGCCACGCCGTTTACTCTCTGTCCGATCCGCGAGCCGATATACTGCGACATTATGCCAAAAAGCTCTCGGAAGAAAAAGGCATGCAGGAAGAATTTGCGCTCTACGAAACCATTGAAAAAATGGCTCCCGAAATCATTGCCGAAAAGCGCAAAATGTATAAAGGTGTAAGCGCAAACGTAGACTTTTATTCTGGTATGGTCTATAAAATGCTCGGACTTCCTTATGAATTGTTCACCCCGATTTTCGCTATTGCAAGAATCGCAGGCTGGAGCGCACACCGTATGGAAGAAATACAGAACGCAGGAAAGATCATACGTCCTACCTACATAAGTGTAAAGGACGAAACAGAATACGTGCCCTTGAAGGATAGATAACGGGCACCCGGCAGAGGACGGTTCTCTTGCCTTTTCAAAACAGCCCCGCGGCACAACCAGCGTCCCGGAAATCCCCTTTCCGGGACGCGTTTTTTTCTCTCTTCCTCTTTTCTTTTTGTCGGATTTTGATTATACTATAGGCAAAGGATATCACAACCCCAAAAGGAGGCATTTGCCATGCAAAAAAACTTCACCGTTCATGCCCACACG
The DNA here is from genome assembly GCA_017533425.1 of Clostridia bacterium. GTDB lineage: Bacteria > Bacillota > Clostridia > Oscillospirales > QAMX01 > RGIG1911. The sequence goes on from JAFXIE010000103.1 coordinate 4,026, forward strand.
CCCCTGCGCATTCTCGGAGAGCCCACGCTTCCCGTGCGCAATGCCCTGCGGGATCTGGAACGCGACTGGTACAAGGTCTTTGGCTATCCCCTCCTTGTGCTGACGGAATTCACCGGCGAAAATGACGGGGACGAGCTGGTGCTCGACTGCGAAAACACGCTGCTTCCTCCCTCTCTCCGTCCAGTCGGGCAGGAGAGCCACACCCTGCGCATCTCCGGCCACCGCTTTATTCTTGCCGGCGCGGATCTGCGCGGCACCATCTATGCCATCTATGCCTTTTCCCGGGAGATCCTCGGCGTGGATCCCCTGTGGTACTGGAACGACTTTACCCCCACCCGCAAGACGGCGGTGGAGCTCTCCGCCCGGTATACGCTGCGCGTTTCCTCTCCCACCTTCCGCTATCGCGGCTGGTTTATCAACGATGAGGATATCCTCGGCGGCTTCTTCCCCAACCGCACCTTTGACGGCGTCATGTCCCCCGAGGGCTTTGACGCCATCATGGAGGCGCTGCTGCGCCTGGGCGGCAATATGATCGTCCCCGGCTCCTTTGCCATGCCCGATGAGGACGTGCGCCGCCTTGCCGCCGCCCGCGGTCTGCTTTTAAACGATCATCACGTCACGCCCCTCGGCCTCAATATGTACCGCTGGCCGGAGGATGTGCCCTTCTCCTACAGCCGGGGCAAGGAATACCTCCGCGAGTGCTGGCAGACCTGCGTGGACACCCTGAAGGACTACGAGCAGGTGTGGACGGTTTCCTTCCGCGGCAAAAACGACCACCCCTACTGGCAGGAGGATCCCTTCGCCCCCGAGGACGATGCCGGCCGCGCCGCCGAGATTGAGGAAGCCATCCGCACCGAGATCGACCTCATTCGCGCCGCCGATCCCGATGCCGTGATCTGCTTTAATATGTACAACGAGCAGGCGAAATTCTACCGCGCCGGGCTCATTTCCCTGCCGGAGGATATCATCCGCGTCTGGCCGGGCTCCGGCTGCTTTGACGAGACGGCCGCCGTGCGCACCGGCCCCGGCGACGGCGTTTATTTCCACCTGACCGGCGCCGCCCGCAACCGCTACACCGACTATCACAGCCCCCAGTCGGTCTTTGAGAGCCTGCACAAATACTATGCCGTGGGCGCCACCTCCTTCTGCCTCTTCAACGTCTCCAATCTGCGGCATCTTGCCCTTTCCGTGGCCGCCGGCATGGACTATCTCTGGAATGCGGAAAAATATGCCGCCTCCTCCCCCGCCGCCGCGGCAAAGCGCTGGCTGGATGCCTATCTCACGACCCACTACGGCGCAGAGCTCCTGCCCGACATGCGCAGGCTGTACCGCGCCTTCCACGGTCTCACCTATCACAAACGCCTTCCCGCAGGGGAAGCCCCCACCAGCCGCACCTGCTTTGGCTATGTGACGGGCATTTTCCGCGACGGCCGGGAGGTCATGTCCGACCTAAAGCAGAATGCCATGCTGCAGGGCATGTCCCGCACCCTCATCGCCGCGCCCAAGGATGGAATCTCGGAGGATTGGCTGCTGGATGCCGCGGAATTCCGCCGCTTTTTGCTGAAATGCCGCCGGGAGTTTGCCCATCTCTCCGAGCTTGCCGAGGAGCTCAAGGGCCGCATTCCAAAGCCTGCAAAGCTCATCTATCTCACCCAGGTGCTCACCCAGATCCGCGTGCTGCGGCTTGGCAACGAAGCGGTCATCTCCCTGTGCGATGCGCTGCTTGCCTATGAAAAATCCGCCACCGTGGCCGCCGTGTGCGCCCGCACCGCCCTGCGCAGCCTTGAGGAGCTCATCTCCGCGCTGCACCAGGCAGAATACGGCAAATGGGCCACCTGGTATGAAACCGAGCGCTTCGGCTGCTTCTTCTTTACGAGAGATATCGTCCATTCCGCCTGCCGCGTGCTGGAGGGTCGCCCGGAACGCCCGGTGCGCTATGTCGGCGGCTATCGCAACTGGCTCTATTTCTGGGATAAGCTCTACGAATACCAGCACGGCTGCGCCTTCCCCCTGTTAAAGGAGAAAAAATAATGGAGCATTCTGCCCTTGCTGCCCGCGCCGCCGCCGCGCGGTACAACGCCTACGCTCCCTATTCCGGCTTTGCCGTGGGTGCCGCCCTGCTCTGCCGGGACGGTGAGATTTTCACCGGGGTCAATGTGGAGAATTCCTCCTACGGGCTGACGGTCTGCGCCGAGCGCAATGCCCTTTTTGCCGCCATCGGTGCCGGAAAGCGGGAATTTGCCGCCCTTGCGGTCTATGCCGCCCCCATCGGCGCGGATGAGGGTCCCGATTACACCCGTCCCTGCGGCGCCTGCCTGCAGGCTCTCGCAGAATTCTGCGAAGGTGACATGCCCATCATCCGCCTGCGCACGGAGAGCGATTTTACCGTCACTCCCTTCGGCGAGCTCTTCCCCTACGGCTTTACCCTTTCGGAAAAGGAGTGATTCTGTGCTTTCCGCAAATGAGATCTACCTCTATCTTGCCCGCATCGGCTTTTCGGGTGATGCACAGGCCGATCTTCCCACCCTCTGCCGCCTGCAGCGCTGCCATCTTTTCTCCGTGCCCTATGAAACGCTGGATATCATGAACGGCGTGCCGCTGGATCTTTCCATCCCCGCCCTTTTTGACAAGATCGTCCGCCGAATGCGCGGCGGCTACTGCTTTGAGCTCAACGCCCTCTTCGGGGAGCTGCTCGCCTCCCTCGGCTTTGACGTGCGGCTGCATTTCGCCCGCTATCTCCGGGGCGAGAAGGACATCCCCAAGCGCCGCCACGAGGTGCTCACCGTGCAGCTGCCGGAGGGGCGCTTCCTCTGCGATGTGGGCGTCGGTGCGCCCATCCCCCTGCATCCCGTGGAGCTCTCTTCCCGGCGGCAGGGGCAGGAGCGCGGCGTCTGGTGCTTCCGGGAGGATGAAATCCTCGGCCATGTGCTCTGTGAGGAGAAGGACGGCGAGCTCTCCGACGTCTACGCCTTCACCGACGAGCACTGCTTCCCCCAGGATTTTCTCACCACAAGCTACTTCTGCGAGACCCATCCCGATTCCTTCTTCCGCCAGGGGCTGATGGTCGCCCTCCGCACGGAGGAGGGACGCAGCACCGTATCCGGACGGGAATTCCGCATCTTCCGCGGCCACTCGGCAGAGGTTTTCACCCCCGGAACGGAGGATGAATTCCGCACTGCCCTCAAAACATATTTCGGATTGGAGTACTGACAAATATGAAACCCACCCCCTTTGCCGCCGGCGGCGCAAAAAGCGTTGCCCACCGCGGGCTTTCCGCCCTCTACCCCGAAAATTCCGGCGAGGCCTTCCGCGCCGCGGCGCAGCTTCCCTATTTTGGCATTGAGACCGACGTTCATGTGACGCGTGACGGCAAGTTTGTCGTCATCCACGATGACACCACCGGCCGCGTCGGTGACCGGGATCTCTCCGTGGAGGGCTCCACCGCAGCGGAGCTTGCCGAGGTTCGGCTGCTGGGCAAGGACGGAGCGCCCCGGGAGCTCCGCATCCCCGCCCTTCGGGATTATCTTGATATCTGCCGCGAGGGCGACAAGGTCTGCGTTCTCGAGCTCAAAAATCGCTTTGATCCGGCGGATATTCAACGCCTGCTGGCCGAGGTGGAGGCCGCCGGCTGCCGCGACCGCATGATCTACATCTCCTTTTTCATGGAAAATCTCGATACCTTGCGCAAGCTCGACCCCGCCTGCACGGTGCAGTTCCTCATTTCCAAATGGACGGAGGAGCTGCTGCCCACCCTCATCAAAAAAAAGATGGATCTCGACATCCATTACGGTGCGCTGGATGAAGAAAAGGTGCGCGCCATCCTCGATGCTGGGCTCACCCTCAACGCCTGGACGGTGGACGACCCCGCCAAGGCAGAGCGGCTTGCCGCCTGGGGCGTGCACCAGATCACCTCAAATATCCTTCTCGGAGAATAAGGCACAAAAAGAACTCGGATCCACTCCGGATCCGAGTTCTTTTTCTATTTGATTTCATCCCGCGAAAGCTTCCGGATCCACATTCTGCGCAGGCAGTTGCGGTCCCCAACACCTCCGGCACAATAGGCAAGCAAAAGTCCGCCGTCCCGGGTTTCTTGAATGGCTGCATAGCAGAAGCCGCGGTTCTCGTCATCCTCCAGCGTAATGAGCTCAGGGAAATTTTCGGCATTATCCGTTGAGAAAGACATGACCAGGGGATTTCGTGCACCCGTCCAGGTGCCGCCCTGCCATGCCGGGCCGATCCATTCCGACCGGCCGTTATAGACCGGCACGGGATTCCACACGGCGACGATGCGCCCATCCCGCAGGCGTTTTGCCGACAAGGGGGATATCGCACTGGTGAATTTTGAGGGCAGCGGCTCCGTCCATGTCTCGCCGCCGTCCTCGTAAAAGCTTTCATACTGCCGTCCCGCATCGGTACGGATAAAGCACCAGAGGCGTCCGTCGGCAAGCTCCAGCACACCCGGCTCCTGCACACCGGTGCGGCAGCCGGAGGAAACAGGAATGGTCACCGGCTTTGATGCACGGAAGGTGGCACCGTCATCGTCGGAATAATACACCACCAGCGATCCCGGACCTACACCGGTGATCTTATTTGGATCACGCTTGGAATAGCGGGACTGATGCAGGGCGGCAGGGACAAGAATACGTCCTGCCGAGGTTGCGATTACACGGTCGTTGTTGACCACGTGATAGCCCTCCGGTGCGCTGCAAAGCAGGGGTACCGACCAGCTTTCGCCCTCATCCGCCGAGCGGGAGAAATAGACGCGGCAGCGGTGGTTTGCATGGTTTTTGGCAAGGAAAAACAGACCGACGTCTCCGTTTTTCATGCGCAGCAGGGAAGCCGACATAATGTTGTCGGTATCGTCCGAAACATCCTCCCGGGCGATGAGCCGTCGGGGTGCACCGAAGGTCTCTCCGTCATTCCGGGACACCATACCCCAGATCTCGCAGGCATCTCCGTCATCGCCGTCGCCCACACCGTAGCGGGACCAGGCAAACAGAACAGAGCCGTCCTTCAGTTCCAGAAAAGCGCCTTCACTGTTGCGGCAATTTTCCGCCGTGGGCGCAAGGTCGGCAATGATCTTTCCGGGCATCAGAGCAGCACCTCCTTGTTCGTGCCGTAGAAGATATCCTCCCGGCCGGAGATCAGGCGGCAGAACTCCTCCATGCGCACCCAGTAATCCTGCTTATAATCCATCTCATAGGCATGCCCCCAGATGTAGAAGATCTGCGGCTTATCACACTGCATTTCGATAAATCTCTCGCCCATCTTCATCAGCGCATCGAAGTCCTCAATGTGGTAAACGGTGGGATTAAAGCGATAAAGGTTTTCCTGGGGCTCAAAATCGTGGGTACAGGTGATGGTGCGGGCATATTTCACGCCGGTGTTCTCCCGGATGAGCTTTGCCACGCGGTCGTCATTGTTGACGCCGCCGCAGGGATAGGCCATGCCCACCACCTCGTAGCCCGCCAGCTCCGAAAGCTTGAGGCGATCCTCCTCCACCTGGCGGATGACCTCCGCATCCTCCTCGATCTGGGTGAGGTTTGGATGCGTGAGGGTATGCGCCGCCACCTCGTGGTTTTCATAGATGAGGCGGATATCCTGCGGAAAAACCTTGTAGTGCGCTACCCGCATATCCGGTCGGAAGATGATCCTGCCGGTGCCGAGCAGCTCGGAATTGATATTGAAGGTGCTTTTCAGCCCGTAACGGTTGAAAAGCTCGATAAGCCGGATATCCTGGCTGATGCCGTCATCGTAGGAAAAGGTAACGGCCTTCATTTTGCCGCTGTCCCGAAAGCGCATGGTCATATCCTCCGCAATTTCTCAGTTTTTTTGATTATACCATCTGCCGCTTCAAATGTAAATCATCCCGCCGGCCAAAAAAAGGACACCCGGATGTCCCATATACGGAAATCCGGGCGCCGTATGCATTTTATAAAAGAATCTCCGCGTTGGTGCCGTAGAAAATATCCTCATGCCCGGCAATGCGGCGGAAAAAGTCCTCCAGCTTCACCCAGTAATCGGGCCGGTAGTCCATCTCATAGGCATGACCCCACACATAGAAGATCTGCGGCTCGTCGCTCTCCTCGGAAAGGAAGCGGTCGGTAAGGGCATCGAGCCTGTCAAAATCCAGGTGATAGGCGTTGGGCTTGAAGCGGTGCAGATAGGTCTGGGGGGCAAAGCTGTCGGTGTCGGTCACGGTGCGCGCATATTTAACGCCGGTATGCTCCCGGATGATGGAGGCGCAGCGGTCGTCATTGGGTCCGCAGGGATAGGCCATGCCCACCACCTCGTAGCCCACCAGCTCCGAGAGGGCAATGCGGTCATCCTCCACCTGGTGGATGATAAATTCCTCATCCTTATCGGGCAGGCAGGGGTGCGTCAGGGTGTGCACCGCCACCTCATGACCCTCGTAGACCGACTTGACGTCCGAGGGGTGGATCTTATAGTGGGAAATGTGCTGCTCCTCCCGCCAGAGAATACCCGGCTTGCCGAGGAGGCCGGAATTGAGGTTGAAGGTGCACTTCAGCCCATACCGGTTCAGAAGCTCGATGAGCCGGATATCCTGGGTGATGCCGTCATCATAGGAAAAGGTAACGGCCTTTTTCTTTCCGCTTTCCGCAAAACGCATGGTCATCTCTCCTTTTATTCCTTCACCACGGCACATTCCGTGATGCCGTAATAGGCAAAAGCATTTTCCGCCCCTGCGGGGATTCGCTCGCCGCACATAACCAGGGACACCGCCGGCGGGCAGGAAACCGAGGGGGATGCCAGCACCCGTCCCACGGCCTGTGCCGCCGGAAGGCGCTCTGTCAGCGCCATGGCCGCACTGCGGATGTCCGTCGCCCGCTCCGGGCGGGGCATCGCAGGAGGGGTCTCCGGGCACGGCGTCCGCCGGGGGATGCTCCCGAGAGCCTCCGCCAGCCGGCAAAGCTCATCGGAGCCTGTATCCGGCGAGGGCATGAAAACAATATGGTCGGGATCGGCAAATTCGCACTCGATATCCTCTGCGCGCAGAAGCTTGGCAAGCTCCGTGCCGGTATAGCCGCGCCCCTTTGGCCGCAGGGTGAGCTTCAGCGGCTCATCTCCCACAGATGCATACCCCAGCGCCGAAAGCCGGGGGCGCAGCCCTTCGATCTCCGCCGCCATTTTGCGCACCGCCGCAGGAAAATCCCCCGCAAGGCGGGCATTGGCCGCATCCAGCGAGGCCAGAATGAGATAAGAGGGGCTGGTGGAGCCAAACATGGCCATGCACCGCCGGGCATTTTCCCAAAGCAGGTCGGGAGCACGGCGGGAAATATGCAGATAGGCCCCTCCGGTCAGCACCGGCAGGGTCTTGTGGGCGGAATCACAGCAGATATCCGCCCCGAGATCCATGGGATGCAGCGAGGGTGAGATAAATTTCAGATAGGCCCCGTGGGCATTGTCGCACAAAAGCAGCACCCCGTGCCGATGGCAGACCTCTGCCAGGGCGGCCATATCCTGCATCTGCCCGAGATAATCGGGAGAGGTGACATAGACGGCCGCAAAGGCCTCTTTTGTAAGCCTTTCCTCCAACAAATCCGGTGAAACCCGGCAGGAAAGGTAGCTCTCCTCCGCCGCCGGCCAAAGCCACTCCACCTCTGTGCCGGTGAGAGCCGCGGCGGAAAGCAGGGCGGAATGGGCATTGCGCCCGCAAAGAATTCGCCGGGGCAGCCGGCGCGCCTCTGCCCAGAGGGCACAAAGCATGATCATTGCCCGGATGCACTGGGAGGAGCCCTCAGTGGAATAGAGGGTATGCGCGCCAAAAATTTTGCCGGCATTCTCTTCGCTTTCTTGAATGATGCCCTCCGGGGCATAGAGGCTGTCCGCGCCGGCAATTTCCGTGATATCAAAGCTCTCGATGCCCAGCGCGCCCTTGCCCTTATGCCCGGGCATATGCATGCGCAGGCCCTCCCGGCCGGCATACTCCCGGATAAAATCCAGAATGGGGGTGCTCATTCGCCGTCCTCTTCCATGGCGCGGGCCACCGCCACCATGATGGCGCATTCCATGCGCTTGCGGAAGAGCTCACAGCCGTATTTGTACACCCCGCGCACCGAGCCGGTGGCATGGTAGGCATTGGCGGCGCAGCCGCCGCTGCAGTACAGCCGCGCCCAGCAATCCCGGCACTCCGGGCGGGCGTAGACATTGCAGGCGGCAAAATCCGCCTGGCAGGCGGTATTTTTCACCCCGTCAAAGACATTGCCGAGGAGGAATTTTTCATCTCCCACAAACTGATGGCAGGGATAGAGATCGCCCCAGGGGGTGACGGCCATATACTCCGTGCCGCTGCCGCAGCCGGAGATACGTTTATAAATGCAGGGGCCGCCCTCCAGATCGATCATATAGTGATAGAAGGTGAAGGGATCCCCCTCCTTATCCTTCCGGAGCATAAGCTCCGCCAGCTTCTCGTACTGATCGAAAAGCACCGGCATATCCTCCGCCGTCAGCTCTGCCGGATCGCCGGGGGCGCAGACCACCGGCTCCATGCTCAGCTCCCGAAAGCCGAGATCCAGCATCGTCTTGATGTCCTCAAGAAAATCGGGATTTTCATGGGTAAAGGTGCCGCGCATATAATAATTTTTGCCGCCGCGGGCCGCCACCAGCTTCTGAAACTTGGGCACAATGCGGTCAAAGGAGCCGTTGCCGGCATAATCCACGCGGTAACGGTCGTGAACCTCCTTGCGGCCATCCAGGCTGAGAACGACATTGGCGCATTCGCGGTTTGCAAACTCGATGACGTCGTCATCAATAAGCAGGCCGTTGGTGGTGAGGGTAAGGCGGAAATTTTTGCCCTTTTCCTTCTCGATGGAGCGGGCATAGGCCACGAGATCCTTGACCACCTCAAAATTCATCAGCGGCTCGCCGCCGAAGAAGTCAACCTCGAGATTTTTTCGGGTGCCGGAATTTTCCACAAGGAAATCCAGGGCGCGCTTGCCAACCTCAAAGCTCATGACCGCCCGCTCGCCGTGGTATTTTCCCTGGCTTGCAAAGCAGTAGGCGCAGTTTAGGTTGCAGGTGTGGGCAATGTGCAGGCAGAGCGCCTTGACCACGCCGGCGGTTTTTTCCTTAAGCTTGCCGGCCGCGGGCGCAAAGGTATCGGGTGCAAAGAGCTGCCCCTCCGCCGCCAGCGCCGCCACCTGCTCATAGCATTCGGAAATCTCCCCGGGGGTATAGTCGGCATACTTTTCCGCCATCTCCGCGAGGATCTCCTCCCGGCCAGCGCTCTCAAAGCGGGCGATGATATCGTAGGCCACATCGTCCACGGCATGCACCGCGCCGGAACAGACATCCAGCACGATGTTATAGCCGCCGAGCTTGTACTGATGGATCATATCTATCTACCTCTCAATAAAAAATGCCGCCGGGTTATCGGCGGCATTTCTCGGTTTTCGGTTACTTGGTCTCCTTGGAGTTCTCGCACTGCTGATTTGCGATGCCGCAGCTGGTCTTGCAGGCAGACTGGCAGGAGGTCTGGCACTCGCCGCAGCCACCCTTCTTGGCGCTCTCACAAAGGTTGCGGGTCTTGATGGTCTTGATATGTTTCATGGTTA
>JAFXIE010000104.1 GCA_017533425.1 Clostridia bacterium
CCAGGGAAAGAAGCTTGGTGAGATATTCGTTGGCGGAAAGAAGATTTGCGCCAACGTGCATGATGATCTCCGAGAAAAGAAGTCCGATGGAGCCGACGATCAAAAAGGAGACAAGACGGCGCCAGAAATGGGATTTTGCGCGGAAATTGATGTAATAATTGAGAAAGAAGGAGCAGAGCATTCCCACAATGCAGCCGATGCAGTTGGAAACCAGCGGGTTGATCGGCAGAAAGTGGTTGCAGAGGCTGAAAACGCAGAAATCGATGCCGGCGCAGGTGCCGCCGATGATGGCATAGAGCAGCAGCTGGCGCCATATGGGATTGGAACGGTATACAGCGAGAAGCTTTTTGATCATTTTACCACGCTCCTTGCCAGCCGCAGGGCGGCGAGAATTGCCGCATCCATGTTGTAATAGGCATAATCGGCCAGCCGTCCGCAGAGATGGAGGCCGGGGATCTTCTTTGCAAGGTCGGCATATTTTGCGTGCAGCGCGCGGTTTTCGTCGTTGAGAATGGCGTAGTAGGGAATGCCGGCCTCTTCGCTTCCGCGGGCATATGCGCGGGGGTATTCGTACATAACGGTGGTGGAGCCGGGCTTTTTCTGCCGGGTGAGCTTCTTGAATTCGGTAATGCGGGTGAAATCCCCGTCGTTTGGATAGTTTACCACAGAGGCGGGCTGGAAGGAGGTCTTTTCGTGGTGCTTAAAGACCATGTGCAGGCTGCGGTAGGGCAGGGGGCCGTAGGAGAAATCAAAGAGCTCATCGGCGGGGCCGGTATAGATGCAGATGCCGTTGAAGGGACGGCCGTCAAATTGCATGGTTCCGGCTTCGGGATCGAGGGTGAGGTGCAGCTTTGCATCGCAGGAGAGGGCAATGCTGATGTTCGGATGGGAGAGAAGCCTCTCAAAGAGGGCGGTGAAGCCCTCCTTCGGCATCATCTGGATGGAATCCTGGAAATAACGGTCGTCATAGGAGAGCACCACAGGCACGCGGTTGATAACGCCGGAATCGAGGGTCTCCACGGGGGTTCCCCACTGCTTTGCGGTGTAATTTTTGAACACATAGTCAAAAACAAAGCGGCCAAGCTCGGCAAGCTCCGCATCCTCCGCCCCCACAAGCTCGGAAACCGTCACCTTTTCCCGGCCGGGGAAGGCGGCGGGAAGCTTTTCCTTCAGGGATTCCGCCTTTTCCTTTGCAAAGAGGGTATCGATGGATTTGAAATTGAAGGGGATGGGCACAAGCTCGTCCCGGATAAGGCCAAGAACCCGATGCTCATAGAAAAACCAGTCGGAGAAGGGCTCGATATACGCAAAGGCCTCCGCAGAATTGGTGTGGAAGATATGGGGGCCGTAGCGATGGACGAGAATGCCGTTTTCGTCCATCTCATCGTACATATTTCCCGCGATGTGATTACGCTTTTCGAGAATGCGCACCCGCAGACCGAATTCTTCTGCGAGCACCCGGGCGCAGACCGCGCCGGAGAAGCCGCAGCCGACAATAAGAGCATCAAATTCCATGGTTAGACCTCCGTAGCTTGATTATGCAAGGGTGAGCTGAACCTGTCCCATATCCTCCGGCCGGATGAGCGCGCCGGCGGCAGGAATTTTGCGGACGCGGAAGCGGCTTTGGGCGATGATGCCGGAGCTCGCGACCCGCGCTGCGCTGCGTACAAAGTGCTTTGCCTTGAGGGTGATGACCTGCATGCCCTGGGCATTCTTTGCCGCCTTGGGGGTGATGAGGGCAGAGGAGAAGAGAATGGCGCGTTCCGAATCGGTGAAGAGGACAAATTCCTCATCTGCGGCGATGCTGAAGGCGCCCACAAGCTTTGACTTGTCGCAGTAGGCGTTGATGAGCTTCTTGCGGTTGGTTTTGGTATCGTAGCCCTTCTTCTCGATCTTCGCCACCTTGCCGTTTTCATAGGCAAAGATGAGGAAACCGCTGTAATCCCCGGCGGGGATCATGGTGAAGACGCTTTCGCCCTCGTCCATGCCGAGCTTTGTGGGGAGATAATCGCCGAGGACACTGGCCTTGGTATCCTCAAAGTCGGAGCCGCGGGTCTTGTAGACCTGCGCCTTATCGGTAAAGATGAGCAGCTCGTCGCGGTTGGAGCCTTCGAAGGTGACGGCCAGTTCGTCCCCCTCCTTGAGCTTGTGCTCGCCGGACATACGCAGACTCTGCGGGGTGATCTTTTTGAAATATCCGCCGCGGGTGAGGAAATAGGTGACGGGATAGTCGGGGATCTCCTCGGCCTCCTCCACATATTCCTGCGTATCCTCGTAAACAATCTCGGTTTTGCGCTCCTTGCCGTATTTTTTGGATACGCGCTTGAGATCCTCGATGATCATGGCGCGCACTCTGCGGCGGGAGCCGATGGCATCCTCCATATCGGCAATTTCCTCGCGAAGCTTGCCGGTTTCGTCCAGACGCTTGAGAATATATTCCTTGTTGATGTTGCGCAGCTTAATATCGGCAATGTAGTTTGCCTGAATTTCATCGATGCCAAAGCCGATCATGAGGTTGGGAACTACCTCGGAATCCTCCTCGGTGTTGCGGATGATGGCGATGGCGCGGTCGATATCCAGCAGGATCTTGGAAAGACCCTCCAGAAGATGCAGCCGCTCCTTCATCTTCTGCACCTTGTAGTAGAGCATCCGGCGGATGCATTCGGTGCGCCAGGAGACCCACTCATCGAGAATATCGGAAATGCCCATGGTGTAGGGACGGCCCTCGATGAGAATGTTGAAGTTGCAGGAGTAGGAATCGGTCAGCGGGGTGAGCTTATTTAGGCGTGCCATGAGCTTGTCAACTTCGGTACCGCGCTTGACATCAATGGTCAGCTTCAGGCCGGAGAGATCGGATTCATCGCGGATGTTGGTGATCTCGCGGATTTTGCCGGTCTTTACGAGGGTGACCACCTTATCGATGATCTGCTCGATGGTGGTGGTGTAGGGGATCTCCGTGATCTCGATGCAGCCGTCCTTTTTGGAATAGCTCCACTTGGCGCGCAGCTTGACGCTTCCGCGGCCGGTGCGATAGATCTCATCCAGTGCCTTTTTATCGTAGAGAAGCTCGGCTCCCGTGGAAAAATCCGGGGCAAGCAGGGTGGAGGCAATATCGTGATCGGGATTTTTAATGTATTCAATGGTGGTTTCGCAGACCTCGCGGAGATTGAAGGAGCAAATGTTCGAGGCCATGGCGACGGCAATGCCGAGGTTTGGATTGACCAGCACGTTGGGGAAGGAGACGGGCAGGAGGGTGGGTTCCTGCATGGTGCTGTCGTAGTTATCCACAAAATCGACGGTATCCTCGTCGATGGAATCGAAGAATTCCTCGCAGATGCCCTCCAGCTTGACCTCGGTATAACGGGCGGCGGCATAGGCCATATCGCGGGAGTAGACCTTGCCGAAGTTTCCCTTGGAATCCACCAGGGGATGAAGCAGCGTTTCGTTTCCGCGGGCAAGACGAACCATGGTCTCATAAATCGCGGCGTCGCCGTGGGGATTTAAGCGCATGGTCTGGCCGACAACATTGGCGGATTTTGTACGGTTGCCCTTGAGAAGCCCCATCTTATACATGGTGTAGAGAAGCTTTCTGTGGGAGGGCTTCAGGCCGTCGATCTCCGGCAGGGCGCGGGAGACGATGCAGCTCATGGCATAGGGAAGGTAGTTGGTCTCTAAGGTTTCTGTGATTCTTTGATCCCGGGTCTGGGATACATCCATCCGTTCGGACATAGCTTATACCTTCCTTTCCTTAAGAAATATCCGCAAGATCGAGATATTCGTATCCGTGCTGGGCGATGGCCGTCTTACGGCCCTCCAGGTTGTCGCCAAGCCACAGATCAAACACCTGCGCCGTCTTATCGGCCTCGTCGGTGGTGACGCGGATGAGGCGACGGGTCTCGGGCGCCATGGTGGTGAGGCTCATCATTTCCGGTTCGTTCTCACCAAGTCCCTTGGAGCGCTGGATGGTGACCTTCTTGTCGCCAAGCTCGTGGAGAATATCCGCCTTTTCCTGCTCGTTGTAGGCAAAATAGGTTTCGTCCTTGCAGGTGATCTCATACAGCGGGGATTCTGCAATATAGACAAAGCCCTCGGAGATGAGATCGGGCACCAGGCGGTAGATCATGGCGAGAATGAGGGTGCGGATCTGGAAGCCGTCTTCGTCGGCATCGGTACAGATGATGACCTTATTCCAGCGCAGCGCCTCCAGCCGGAAGGGAGGCAGATCCTTGACGGCCTTGGACTTGATCTGCACACCGCAGCCAAGGACACGCATGAGATTTGTGATGATCTCGCTGGCAAAGATCTGGGCATCGCTTGCCTTCAGGCAGTTGAGGATCTTGCCGCGCACGGGCATGATGGCCTGAAATTCGGAATTTCTGGCCTGCTTGCAGGAGCCGAGGGCGGAATCGCCCTCCACGATATAGAGCTCGCGGCGGGAAAGATCGCTGGTGCGGCAGTCGACAAATTTTTCAATGCGGTTTTTGATATCCATCTTTTCCGTCATCTTGCTCTTGACGGAAACGCGTGCCTTTTCGGCGCTCTCGCGGGAGCGCTTGTTGACGAGGATCTGATCGCCGATCTTCTGCGCCTCAGCGGGGTTTTCAATGAAATAAACCTCCAGGGATGCGCGCAAAAATTCCGTCATGGCATCCTGGATGAACTTGTTTGTGATGGCCTTTTTGGTCTGGTTTGCATAGGAGGCCACGGAGGAGAAGCAGTTGGTGACTATAAGCAGGCAATCGGCCACATCCACAAACTGGATCTTGGATTCGTTCTTGATGTATTTGTTCTGCCCCTTCAGGTAGGCATCGATGGCATAGACAAAGGCGGAGCGCACTGCCTTATCGGGGCTGCCGCCATGCTCAAGCCAGGAGGAGTTGTGGTAATACTCCAGGGTGGGATGGGAATTTGTGAAGGTAAAGGCAACGTTGATCTTCAGCTTATAATCTGCCTTATCCTCGCGGTCGCGGCCGATGCGCTCGGCAGAGAGGGAGCGCACAGAGGTAAATTCCGTGCCGGCGGCAAGCTCGGCGACGTAGTCCGTGATGCCGTTGGGGTAGAGATATTCCGTGGTCTCAAATTTGGAGCCCTTCTGCTCCCGGAAGATAAACTTGATGCCGGCGTTTGCCACCGCCTGGCGGCGCAGCACATCGTGGAAATAGGCCTCCGGGATGACGATATCGGTAAAAACGGCAAGATCCGGCCGCCAGTAATGGGTGGTGCCGGTTTTTTTGCGGTCAGCCGGCTCCTTGAGGAGCTTGTTCGGCGCTTTGGTTACGTTAACACCTTTTTTGAAATTCAGGGTATACTTTGTGTTGTCGTAATAGGAGGTGACGGTCATAAACTCGGAGGAATACTGGGTTGCACAGGCGCCGAGGCCGTTCATACCGAGGGAAAGCTCGTAATCCTTGCCGCCCTGGTTGTTGTATTTTCCGCCGGCGTAGAGCTCGCAGTAAATGAGCTCCCAGTTGTAGCATTTTTCCTTGGGGTTATAGTCCACGGGCACGCCGCGGCCAAAGTCATCCACCTGGAGAGAATTGTCGGCATAGTGGGTGACGATGATTTCGTTGCCGTAGCCTTCGCGGGCCTCGTCAACGGAGTTGGAAAGTATTTCAAAGAATGAGTGCTCACAGCCGTCGATACCGTCAGAGCCAAAAATAACCGAAGGACGCTTACGTACGCGGTCGGCTCCCTTCAGGGAAACGATACTCTCGTCACCGTAGGATTTGGACGTCTCTTTTGCCATGTGTTCCTCCAAATGTTGTGTTTTGATTCATGATATTATACCATAATTAGTAATTAATTGCAAGACAGGCGCCAAAAAAGAAAGGAGCCGCAGATAGCCTGCGGCCCCGATGATTTTCGCTATAGATCCTGTGGCAGATTGCCCACCAGGGCATGCGACTTTAGCTCCTCCCGGAAGATGCGGCGGGCGAGGGTGAGAATGTCCTCCCGGGTGACGGCGGCATAGCGCTCACAAGTTTTCTCAAGGTCGGGAAATTTGCCGAAGAGAAGCTCTGTGCGGGCAAGCTGGCTCATGCGCGGGCCGGTGCCCTCAAGGGAGATGAGCATACCCGCCTCCGTCTGATCCCGGGCGCGGTCAAGCTCCTCCTGGGTCACGCCGTCGCAAAGAAGCCTGTCGATCTCATCCCGGATGGAGGCCTCGGCAGAGCGCAGGCTCTCGCAGCCGGTTGCTGTGTAGATATCGTAAAATCCGGCATCCGTCACAGCGGCAGCAACCCCGCAGATGGAGTAGCAGGCTCCGTCGCGCTCCCGTACGCGCTGGAAGAGGCGCGAGGAGATGCCGTCGCCGAAGATGGTGTTTAACAGGCGCAGGGTATAGCGATCGCCATCCGTTGCGCAGAGCCCCGGCCAGCGCAGGGCAAGGTGAGCCTGCTCGATATCCTTCCTGCGGACGGAACGGGAGGGGGTATAGACGCATTTTCTCGAGGCATTCTTCTTTCCTGCGGGAAATGCGGAGAAAAGGCTGCAGATGCGGTCGATATCCGCCTCGCTAAAGCGCCCGCAGACGGAAACCACCATATTCGCGCCGGTATAATGGCTGCGCATATATTCGGCCATCTCATCGTGACCCATGCGACGCAGGGCGGCACGGCTGCCGAGTATCGGCCGTCCCACCGGGCAGCCGGCCAGGGAATCGCGGCTGAGAATTTCCGCCACAAGATCCTCCGGCGTGTCCTCGTACATGCTGATCTCCTCAAAAATTACCCCGCGCTCACATTCGATATCCTCCGGCCGAAGTGCGGGGCGAAGCAGCATATCGCAGAGAAGCTCCGCGGCAAAGGTTAGATGCCGGGAGAGGCAGTTTGTATAAAAGCAGGTGGTTTCCTTGGTGGTATAGGCATTGGCATGTCCGCCGATGCGGTCAAGGGCGGCGGCAAGCTCGGCGGCGGGCATATCCTCCGTACCCTTAAAGACCATATGCTCGATGAAATGGGAAATGCCCGACAGGCGTGCGGGCTCATGCCGGCTGCCGTTCTGCACCCAGACGCCGATGCTCGCGGTATGGAAATGCGGAATCTCCTCGCAGAGTACGCGCAGGCCGTTGGGCAGAAGAATTTTTCTATAGCTCATGCTTTCCGTCCTTTGTATCTAAGCTTTTGGTATATTATACCCCCGGATTGCGCCGCATGCAATGCAAAATCGGCAAATTATCTCAAGAACACCGTCAGTCGCATAGGATTTATGCGCAGGGAGGTGGTATGAAGGTATGAACGGGCGGGCTTTGATTGAAATTTCCACGGCAACCGAAGGCTTGCAGCTGCGCAATATTCTGCGCAGAGAGGGAATTTGGGCGCGCATGGTGCGTGCGCCCCGGGGCTTTTCCGCCTCCGGCTGCACCCAGGCCGTGGAAATTCCCCACGGCGACACAGCGCTTGCGGCAGAGATCCTTGCGGGACAGGGATATGCGCAGGCGAAAATTAAAATCACATAAACAAGGGGAGAGGCAGATGATCTATCTTGACTGCGCCGCGACAACCTTTCAGAAACCTCCTGCCGTCATGGAGGCGATTCGCAGAGCATCGGAGATGTGCGCATCGCCGGGACGCGGAGGATATGGGCTTTCCCTTGCCGCTGATGAGCTGCTGTTTAAGACGCGTGGGCTGGCAAAAGAGATGTTTTCTCTTTCGGATGAAAAGTACTGTATTTTTACAAAAAGTGCTACAGAGGCCTTAAATATCGCCATCAAAGGGTTTACACAGCCGGAAGATGAGGTGGTCATATCCTGCCTTGAGCACAATGCCGTGGTACGTCCGCTGGCAAGCGGCGGACGGCGGATCAAAATTGCAAATTTTCCGCCCGAATGCCCGGAGGATGCAGTAATTGCCTTAGAGAGAAGCATCACCCGGCGAACAAGGCTTTGCGTCTGCACGGCGGTGTCCAATGTGTTCGGCACGATGCTTCCCATACGGGAAATCGGCGAGATATGCAGGCGGCGGGGCATTCCCTTTGTGGTGGATGCAGCGCAGGCCGCCGGAATATTAGAGCTGTCGGTGGAGCGCATCGGCGCGGATGCCCTTTGCATTCCCGGCCATAAGGGGCTTTACGGACCTGCGGGCACGGGGCTGCTGCTTCTGTCGGGGGAACGTATTCCGAGAACTCTCATCGAGGGCGGCACAGGCAGCCATTCCGCGTCGGAGCGTCAGCCGCAGCATCTGCCGGACGCCTTTGAAGCGGGTACACAGAATATCTGGGGCATTGCGGGACTTTGTGCGGGAATAGAATTTGTGAAATCCCATCCAAAGGGGGAGATCCTCAGCGCGGAGCAAGCGCTTTGCCGCCGGATCCTTGACAATCTTCCTGCCGGTTATACCGCGCCCGGGCGGGGAAGGGATGAAAACCAAACCGGTGTATTGGCGCTTCTGCCGGTATTTGCCGGCTGTGAAGAGGTGGCGGAGTTTCTTTCCGATGCCGGCATCTGCGTGCGCGCAGGTCTGTGCTGCGCACCCCTTGCCCATCGCGCGGCGCATACCTTTGAAACCGGCGTCTTGCGCATCAGTCCCGGAATTTTCAACACCGCGGCGGATGCCGATGCTCTCTTGCGCGCACTGTCCGCGGCAAGGGATGCCCTTGGCGGCTGAAGGAGAAATATTCTTATAAAAAACCTTCCGAATCTGTTTCATTTAGAGAGAAATTATGTTATGATATAAATAAGAACAGGTGTAGGAGGGTCAGATGGAATTCCTGTATACGCTGCGCAACGCCCTTGTTACGTTTCGGGTTCAGGATGTTGTTGACATCCTGATTGTTGCCTTTATTTTCTATAAACTGCTGTCGGTATTCAAGAACACCAGCGGCATTAAGATTCTTTGGGGCATCATACTCATCATGGTGGTCAGCCAGGTTTCCGGCTGGCTTAAGCTCTATCTGCTTAATTCAATCTTTTCAGGTGCACTGCAAATCGGAATTATTGCGGTAGTCATCGTTTTCCAGCCGGAGCTTCGCAGCATGCTTGAGCGTCTCGGCCGCCGCGGCTTCAACATCCGCCACTACATCTCCCGCCCCGACCGGGACGGCACGGCGGATCTTCTCAATACGGCTGTCCGCATCAGCGAGGCCTGTGCGAAAATGTCCCGGGAGAAGACCGGTGCCCTTATCGTGATCCAGATGCGCACCCATCTTGCGGAGATCGCCAACACCGGCACGGCGATCAACGCCGATATTTCCGCAGCCCTTTTGGAAAACATATTCTTCCATAATTCCCCCCTGCATGACGGCGCCGTCCTCATCGAGGGCAATAAGATCCTCGCCGCCGGCTGTGTGCTGCCTCTGTCCAAGAATGATATGCTCTCCAAAGAGCTGGGCACGCGTCACCGTGCAGGTATCGGCATCACCGAGCAGAGCGACGCTGTAACGGTGATTGTATCCGAGGAAACAGGCACCATATCCGTCGCGGAGGGCGGTATGCTTAAGCGACATCTGAATGCGGAAACCCTCACCCGCATTATCGAAAAAGCCCTGACTCATGACATCCCCGAGGAGAATAAGAAGGGCTTTTCCTTTAGAATCTTCCGAAAGGGGGAATGATCAATGCGTGATTTTTTTCTTAAAAATGATCGATGGATTAAGATTGCTTCCGTGGTGCTTGCTATTGCCTGCTGGTTCTTTGTCATGGGCATCAACGACCCCGAAATTGAGATGACCATCCGCCGCGTCCCCGTCAATTATATCGGCGAGGGCGGCATTGCGGTGGATTATAACTATCAGATCTTCTCCGGCCGTGTTTCCACCATCAATGTCACCGTTTCCGGTGCCCGCAGCAAGCTGCTGGGCTTGAAGAGCTCGGATATCATCGTCAATGTCGATGTCAGCTCGGTGGATTCTGCAGGAACCCATGTCATTCCGTGTGATGTCAAGCTTCCGATGGATGATATTTCCCTTGTACGGGATAAAAAGCTTTCTGTATCTCTCTTTATTGATGCCCTCAAGGAGGTCGAGGTTCCCGTTGTTGCCCAGATTCAGGGTTATCCTGCGGAAGGTTGCACCCTCGGCGCGGCAAAGCTCTCTCCCTCCACCGTTAAAATCAGCGGCCCCTCCACAGAGGTTATGAATATCTCCAACGCCCTTGTGGATATCAAGACCGGCACCATCTCCGAGAGCTTCTTCGGCGAGTATTCCTACAGCCTTGTCAATCATGACGGTTCGGAATTTGTATCCTCCTACGCAGTGAAGAAGACGGGCAAAATTTCCGCCACCGTCCCCGTGCATATTACAAAGACCGTACCCCTTGCCATTTCCCTGCATGAGCTTGGAGCCCTCTCTCAGGATAATATCTCCGTCAATATCACCCCGCGGGAGATCACCCTGGCCGGTGAGCGCGCGGCGCTGGATTCCATCGACTCCCTTTCCCTCGGAAATGTCAACCTGACCGATATCACCGATTCCGGCTACAAAGCCACCCTGCCCATCAATATCCCGGAAGGTATCGTCAATGTCTCGGAAATCACCGAGGCGGATGTCAATATAGTGCTGAAGAACATTACAAGCAAATCCTTTACCGTCACCCGGTTCAGATTTATCAACCAGCCGGAGGATAAATCCGCCACGGTGCTGGAGCGCGAAAAGCAGATCACCCTGCGCGGAAGCGAGAGCTTCCTTGCCTCCATCTCCGATTCGGATATCTGCCTGGTGCTGGATCTGTCCGGTTATGCAAATTCCACCGGTAAAAAGAATGTTCCGGCCGAGATCGTGGTGGATGACACCGCCGGCGGATTCATCCCTGCGGCCACCTACCGGATGCCCGTCCGCATCGACGCAAAATGATTCTTACCGTCAGC
This sequence comes from Clostridia bacterium, assembly GCA_017533425.1. Taxonomy (GTDB): domain Bacteria; phylum Bacillota; class Clostridia; order Oscillospirales; family QAMX01; genus RGIG1911. The sequence continues at coordinate 10,800 of JAFXIE010000104.1, forward strand.
GATATCCGAACCTCACCGGAGGCAACCTCCGCTGAGGTCGTCGAGATTGCCCGGCGCAGAGCCGGTCTTTCCCGCAGCATGGAAGGCGCAGTTTCCCGCCGCTCCGTGGATGCAAGGCGGGGCAAGGTGGAGCTGGTTTGGTCCGCGGCATTTACCCTGCCCCAGGGCGCAAAATACCGCGCAGGCGAGCATATCCGCATCATGGATGAGGAATATATCGATTACACCTGCGGCCGCAGAGAGCTTTCTCTGCGGCCGGTTGTCGTTGGCTTTGGCCCCGCAGGTATGATCGCTGCCCTCACCCTTGCGGAGGCGGGCTTCCGCCCCGTTGTGCTGGAGCGCGGCGGCGATATTTCTGATCGTGATGCCTGTGTGGAGCGATTCAACCGCGAGGGCATTCTGGATGAGGACTGCAACATCCAGTTCGGCGAGGGCGGTGCCGGAACCTACTCCGACGGAAAGCTCAACACCGGCGTCAATTCCCCCCTGTGCCGGGAGGTTTTGCGCATTCTTGTGCGATTCGGTGCGGATCCGGATATCCTTGTATCCGCAAAGCCCCACATCGGCACCGACGCGCTGAAGTCGATCGTTGTATCTATCCGCAAGCGTATTCTTGAATGTGGAGGAGAAGTGCGCTTCCGCACGGCTCTGCGTTCTTTGCGGATGAAAGATGGCCGTTTATGCGCAGTTCTGACCGATCAAGGCGAGATTCCCGCCTCCCACTGCATACTTGCAACCGGCCACAGCGCGCGGGATCTATTCCGACAGCTCTTTTCCGACGGAATCTCCATGGAGGCAAAGCTCTTTTCCATGGGTGTTCGCATCGAGCATCTGCAGGCCGATATCGATACAGCCCTTTACGGCTCCTACGCCGGTCATCCGGCACTCGGCCCGGCGGATTATAAGCTTTGGGACCGCACCGGACGCCGCGGGGTGTATTCCTTCTGTATGTGTCCCGGCGGAACGGTGGTCGCTGCGGCCTCCATGGCCGGCGGCATCGTTACAAACGGCATGAGTGACAGCCGCAGATCGGGAGAGAATGCCAACTCCGCCCTGGTGGTGGAGGTGCTTCCCGAAGATCTCTCCGACGGCCATCCGCTGGCCGGCCTGAAGCTTCAGGAGCAGGTCGAACGGGCGGCATTCCGCGCCGCAGGGGAGAGCTACCACGCCCCCTGCTGCCGCCTGTCGGATTTTTTAGAGGATCATCTTTCCTCCAACGGCCCCGGCCGTATTCTGCCCACCTATTCCGCCGGCGTTTCCTGGCAGTCGGTTTCACCCTTTTTCCTGCCGGGGGCGGCTGCGGATCTCCGGGCTGCGATCCCGCGCTTTGCCCGTAGGATCCGCGGCTTTGATGCGCCGGATGCCATGCTGTGCGGGCCTGAAACGAGAACCTCATCGCCGGTGCGTATTCTGCGGGGAGAGAGTCTGGAATCGGGATCCTGCGCAGGGCTCATTCCCTGCGGTGAGGGTGCCGGCTATGCCGGCGGCATCACCAGCGCCGCAGCGGACGGCCTGCGCTGCGCCCTGCGCATCATGCGCGAGTTTTCACCCATCAAAGGAGAAGGAAAATGAACGGTGTCGGAGATGTGATTGCCCTCAGGGAGGGCATGGCCGAGGTTATGGTCAAGCGTGAATCCGCCTGCGGTATGATGCACGAGGGCGGCTGCGGCGAGTGCCACGGCTGTGATTCCGCCCTGAGAAGCATTGAGATATGGATGGAAAACACTGCGGGGGCAAAGGTCGGTGACAGGGTCGAGTTTGCAAGCCCGTCGCGCAATATTCTGGTGCTTGCGCTGCTTGTATTTGCGGTTCCTTTGCTTGTTATGGTCGGCGCGTATTTTCTTGCAAAGATCTGGCTGCCGGAACCGTATGCCGTACTGTGCTCGATTGTGTCTGCGGCTGCCTGGTTTGTGGTGCTGCGCATATTCGATCAGAAGCTCGGCGCCTATGGGAAATGTGAGATCGTGAAAGTTTTGGTCAGGCCTGAATAAATATGAAAAAGCCCCGCCGGTCGGCGGGGCTTTTTATAATCAGTTCCACAGAATTTTGCTGACGGTGCGCAGGCCGTCGGCCTCGGTATAGGTCAGGGTGAGCTGCGTTCCGGGGGAAAGGAAGGCAAGCTTATGGTCGGTGGTGATGGAGGCAAAGTAGAGGCCTTCGTCCCCATCCAGCTTGAAATAGTAACCGGTTGTGCCGGATACAACTACGGGAGAAACGGCGGATACCGTGCCGGTGATTGTGGCATCGTTAAATTCCGGGGCTTCCATCTGCACATCCGACTGGCTGAGCTTTGCAAGGTAATTCTTCTGTGCCTCGGCAACGGAAACGCCGGTGGCGACGATCTGGTATTGCTCCACATCAACAAAGGCGTACATCTTTACAAGCTCTGCGCTATCCTTAAGGCTTAAGAAGTAGGTGGGGCGGCCGGCAATATTCAGAAGAATGGGGAAGGTGGCAGTATATTTCAGGTTCTGCACCTGACCTTCGGCGGAGCTCATGGCGGAATACTCTTCGGCGCCCGGCACGGGGTAGAATTTCGTCGCCTTGGTGCGGAGATTTGTCAGAACAAAGCCGATGTTGGACTCATCGCTCAGTACGCTGGTGAGGCCGGTGTAGAGATAGACATCGTCGTTGATGGCAAGATAGTTGTATCCATCGGTGGTTGCAAGAACGCCCCTCTGACCAAAGATGGAATTGATAAAGCCGGAGCCGTAGAGACCATAGTAATTGAGATGCTCGATGACAAGGTCGGAGATACAAACCTGGTCAACCCAGCTGGGGATCTCGTCAAAGGGATAGAACTTAGATTCGCCGGTAACGGCATTGACAAGCACCGCGCCGTCAATATTTTTGCCGCTCCAGAGCATGATTTCGTAATTGATGGTGGGTGCCACCCAGTAGGGGGCGCCGTTATCATCAATTTCAAAGGAAATTTCATCAAAGATCTTGGTGGGGTATTTGAAACGAAGGTATCTGTCAATATTTCGCATAAAATAATCGGCTCTGGAATAGCGAATGCCCTCCTCCAGGCGGACAAGGTTGGTTTCCTGGGTGACGAGGTTGACGGTGATGTAGGCGGGGATACCCTCCTTCATATTATAGAGCCACTTGATGGGGTCTGCATACATCAGCGGAGTTACGCGGGTGGGCGTTCCGCGGTAGTTGATCTGGGTGTAGTCCGATTCGATCTCAAACTGGGAGATCATATCGGAAATCTCGCCGAGCTTGCGGCTGCCGAGGCGGATGGCCGTTGCCCGATCCACCACGGGGATGGAGCTCATGCCGATTTCGGCAACATCGGCGGTAAAATCGCCCTCTTCCACGGTGATGAGATCGTGATAGGCGCCGGCATTGAAGAGGGGGGCTCCGGCAAAGGAGATGAGTATGCTTGCAAGGATGATGCCGATGATGAGACAGAGTGCGCCCTTGATGACGCCGGGAAGCTTTGCCACAGGGCCGGAATAATTCTGCCCCTTGAGCTTCATCTCAAAATAGCGGCCGACCTCACGAAAATCGGGGGTGAAATTGATGAGCGTGATGAGAAGGATGGCAAAAACCAGGGTGGATCGAAACTCTGCGCTGGCAAGATTGATGGCAGGCAGCGTAAACCAGAATACGAGAAAGAGTGCGGCAAGCGTGATCAGAATGCGCACAATAACAGAGATAGGAGAGCGTCTAGTCAAGATAAAACCTTCCTTTCAAAAATCTGTGTTCTTCTTAATATTATACGCCGCATTCAGGAAAAGTCAATGTGCATTTTCCTCTGCTTTTTTGTGGAAATTCTCTTGTGTTTATCTCTCCTGAATGCTATAATCTCTATGTGCATGAAATGCACAGAAAATATATGTATTATTATGTTGGAATCGAGGTTGATTCACCATGAATACCACCAGGCTTTTCCCGTCCTCCTATGATTTCGGCGAGGCGAAATGGATCGGCCGCGCTGCGGGAGAGTGTCCCTGCCGCGATGCCCTGGATCGGGGCGAGGTTTTCGGCCCCATTGCGGCCGCTGCCCGCGATGCCGGCGTTCCCCGCTGCAATTCGCAGTATTTCCGCCGGGAAATTGATATTCAGAAGCATGTCAGACGCGCCACCGTCTATACCGTCGGACTCGGCTTTTATGAAATGTATATCAACGGCCGGCACGTGGGGGATAAGGTGCTGACCCCCTTCACCACCGAGTTCTCCAAGAAGATCCTCTACGATGTTTACGATGTGACCGCCATGCTCACCCCCGGTAAGAACACCCTTGCCTATGAGCTTGGCGGCGGCTGGTTTGCCCCCGATCCCGAATTTTCCGACTGGCGCTTCTTCTTCTACGGAAATCAGCGCCTTATCCTCTCCCTGGAGCTGGATTACTACGATGGCACCGTGGAAAAAATTGTCAGTGACGAGAGTTTCCGCCTGCATGACGGCCCTGTCACCTTCATGAGCATTTTTGCCGGCGAGAAGTATGATGCCCGCCTGGAGCTTCCCGGTTGGAACCGCAACGGATTTGACGATTCCGACTGGGCGCAGGCTGTGGAGGTCGAGGCTCCCGGCGGAAAGATGCTTGAGAATATCTATCCCCCTGTTCGCCGCCTCGGCGTGGCATTCCCCCTGCGCACCTGGGAGATCGTTCCCGGCATGAAGGGATATGCCTTTGCCGAAAACCTCATTGGCTGGCTGCGCATCCGCGTGAAAGGTCCCCGCGGCGCGAAGATCACCCTTAACCAATCTGAAAATCTCAATGCCGACGGAACCCTCAATGCCATGACCAACCGCAAGGCAAACAATGAGGATGAGTACATTCTCTCCGGCAATGATATCGAAACCTTTGAGCCCACCTTCACCTGGCATAACTTCCAGTATGCCGCCGTCACCCTGTCCGATCCGGCCATTGAGATTATCTCCATTGAGCAGATCAATGTCCGCTCCGACATTCCCTTTGTCGGCAAGTTTGAATGCAGCGAGCCGGAGATCAACACCCTCCATGAGAAGTTCATGCGCACCCAGATGGACTGCCTGATGGGCGTTCCCATCGACTGCCCCCAGCGCGACGAGCGCCTTGGGTGGCTGGGAGATGCCTATATCACCGGCCAGACCTGCGTGTATAACCTTGATATGCGCTCCTTCTATATGAATTTCATGGAGGATATGCGTAATACCCAGAATGAAGCGGGCAATATTTCCCTCATCTGCCCGCGTCCCCACACCGAGCCCTCCTTTGACTGGACGGCGGGTTATCCCGTTCTCGCCATGTTCTACTACATGGCCTACGGTGATGATTCCATCTTCCGCGAGTATTTTGATTCCATGCATGCCCTGCAGCGCTGCATCCGGGACGAGAGCGAGAATTATGAGATCGCCCGCGCCCGCAACGGCGACTGGATGAGCGTGATCGAGGGCTTTGTCCGCGGCGATCCCGATTGCCTGACCGTTATGCTCTTCTGCTGGATCACCGATATTCTGCGCAAGGCTGCAAAGCGCATCGGCAGGGAAGAGGTCATTGCCGAGCTTGACCGCGACTATGATGGCGCCCGCGCCACCTGCCTTGCCAAATATTACGACGCCGAAGGCAAGTTCTTCAAGCCCAACTCCCAGTGCGCCAATTCCCTTGGCCTCATGCTCGGTCTTTGCCCCGAGGGAGATGAGGAGGCGGTGCTGCGCGCGCTGCTTGCAAATCTTGAGGCCACCGGCGGCTGCTTTGACACCGGCATTCTCGGCACCAAGTTTGTGCTGGAGGCGCTGGAGAAATACGACCGTCAGGATGTCATCTACTCCCTCTTCATGCAGGACAAGTATCCCAGCTGGAGAGAGCTGCTCTCCGGTCGCTCCACCCTGCCTGAGAAGTGGAACGGCGGCGGCTCCGGCTGCCACGCCATGTTTGACGTGGGCGATTCCTACTTCTACACCACCCTTGCCGGTCTGCGCATTGACCACACCAAGGAAACGCCCATCAACTTCAAGCCCTGGCTTGCGCCCGATCTTACCTATGCCCGCGCAGAGCTTGACACCGTTCTCGGTCTTGTCAAGGCAGGCTGGATGAAGTCCGGTGATGACTATATCATCAATGTCACCGTTCCCGAAGGCCAGTGTGCCACCTTTGAGGTGCATAAGGACTATGCCGACCGCATTGTCTGCGTCAACGGCAGACGGAGCCTCGAGCGCAAATTCCGTCTCTATGGTGGTGAAAATGTCATCTATGTCACCGATGACGAGCGCTACGTCCGCTATAATCTGTAATTCAGACCCTCACGGCTCCGGATGCCAATCCGGGGCCGTGAAGCTCAAAACCCAGGAGATTCGGTTATGAATATCATCGTTCTCGGTAACGGAAAGCTTGGCTTTGCCGTTGCCGGTAAGCTTTGCGAAGACAAGCACAATGTCACCGTGGTGGATCGGTACGCCGAGGCACTGCGTCCCTCCGAGCTGAAGCAGGATGTCATCACTCTGCAGGGAGATGCCATGGATGTCAGCGTGCTTACGGATGCCGGCGCTGCGGATGCGGATCTGGTTATTGCTGCCATGGGCAGCGATGAGCAGAATATCGTTGCCTGTCATCTTTGCCGGAAACTCGGTACAGGCGCAAGCATTGCCCGTGTGCGCTCCCCGGAGATCGCGAAATCCCTGCAGCTCATCCGCGAAGATATCGGCCTGAACTTTGCCGTCAATCCCGAGCAGTCCACCGCATCGGAGATCAGCCGAATTCTCCGTTTCCCCAGCGCCACCCATATTGAATTCTTCTCCCGGGGCAGGGTAGAGATCGTTGAATTCACCGTCCGGCAGAATTCCCGCCTCATCGGCCACAAACTCAATGAGCTGCAGGCGCTGACCGGCGTTCGTACCCTCATCTGCGCCGTTCAGCGCGGTGACGAGGTCTTTATTCCCCACGGTGATTTCACCATTGCCGAGGGTGATGTCCTCAGCATCACCGGAACGCCCAACACCATTGCCACCTTCTTCCGCAAATCCGGCCGCATGGATCAGCGCGTACAGAATGTTATGATCATCGGCGGCGGTAAGGTTTCCTATTACCTTACCCGAATGCTCATCGATGCCGGCATGACGGTGAAAATCGTCGAAAAAGATCGACAGCGCTGTGAGGAGCTGGCTGCGGCCTGCCCCAAGGCATTGGTCATTGAGGCCGACGGCTCCGACCATGATGTCCTCATTGAGGAAGGGGTCGACCAATCGGATGCCCTGGTGGCGCTAACGGGAATTGACGAGGAAAATATCGTCACCTCCATGTTTGCAAATACCCGCAGCATACGAAAGGTTGTGGCAAAGATCAACCACATTCCCATGAGCCATATCATGCGCCAGTCGGCCATTGAATGCATCGTAACCCCCCATGTCATTTCCGCGGCGCAGGTGCTGCGCTATGTCCGCGCCATGGAGAATAAGCAAGGCAGCCATATGATCGCCCTCTCGCGCATTGCAAATGATCATGTTGATGCCATGGAATTCCGTATTCACAGCGGCTTTGATGGGCTGAACATTCCCCTGAAGGAGCTGAAAATCCGCAAGGGCATCCTCATCGCCTGCATCATCCGCAGCGGACGGATCGTTTATCCCGGCGGTAACGATGCAATTTTAGATGGAGATTCCGTGATTATCGTCTCAAGGAGTATGCCAATCTCCGAGATCAACGACATTCTGGCATAAGGCAGGGAAGAGGCTTTGAATATTCGTATGGTTTGCCGTGCCATCGGCACGACGCTTCTTTGCATGGGCGCGCTGACCCTTTTGCCGCTGCTTATCTGTGCTATTTATGGCGAAGAGCTGCTGCCCTTTGTAATTACCTCAGGCATCTTTTTCTTGGCTGCGGGAATTCTGCTGACCTTCCGGCCGAGAGTCAAAGAATTCTTTGCAAAAGAAAGTTTCTTTATCGTTTCGGTGGTTTGGATCATTGTTTCTGCCATCGGATGTCTGCCCTTTGTTCTTTCGGGTTTTATTCCAAATTATATCGACGCTTTTTTTGAAACCGTTTCCGGCTTTACAACCACCGGTGCTACCATCATCCGGGATGTAGAGATCCTGCCGCGGGGACTTCTGTTCTGGCGTTCCTTCACACATTGGATCGGCGGCATGGGCGTGCTGGTATTCGTCATGGCGGTGCTTCCGGTGTCGAGAGAGAGCTCTCTTCTGCTTGCCCGTGCCGAAATGCCGGGTCCCGTGGTTTCAAAGCTCGTGCCGAAGATGCAGAACACAGCCGTGATCCTGTATGTGACCTATTTTGCGCTTTCGTTTTTGCTTTTTGTTTTGCTGGTGCTTGGTGGCATGCCGGTTTATGACAGCATCATCCATACCTTTGGTACAGCCGGAACCGGCGGTTTCTCAATTATGAATTTGTCGGTCGGAGCGTACCAAAGCGCATATATCCAGTGGGTAATTGCGATATTTATGCTCCTTTTTGGCATCAATTTTAATATTTACTTCTTCATACTGCTGCGGGATATGCGCTCGGTGTTTAAAAATGAGGAGCTTCGAACGTATTTTATCATCGTCGCAGTGGCTACGGCACTGATTTCCACAAATCTTGCTATGGAAGGGGAGAAGCTGTCCGAGGCTGTCCGGCATGGATTCTTCCAGGTGGCTTCCATCATATCCACTACGGGCTACAGTACGGCGAATTACGATCTTTGGCCGACTTTTTCCAAGTTTATTCTGTTCTTATTGTTCTTTTTTGGTGCATGTGCAGGCTCAACAAGCGGCGGACTGAAAATATCTCGTGTCGTGTTGTGCTTAAAATACATTCGCTCCCACATTACCCGCAGCATATATCCTCGAACGGTTGTTCTGCCGCGCCTAAATGGTAAAGTGGTAGGGCAGGAGACCCTCGGCATGACCGCGGTGTATGTCATTGTTTATATGATCATTGTCATTTTGTGCGGACTGATCATTTCACCCGACTGTCCGGATATGATGACATCCCTTTCGGCCTCGCTGACGGCCATTTCCAATGTCGGCCCCGGCTTTGGCGGAGTTGGACCGATGGAGAATTATGCCGGCCTATCCGCACTGTCCAAAATCGTACTTTCTCTGGAAATGCTCCTGGGCAGGCTGGAGATTTTCCCGATGCTTGCGTGCTTCTCGCCGCTGATGTATAAGCGCCGGCGGCTGAAGTAAGAGATACGCGGAATGGGACCTTGAATTCTCATGCACATTCTGCGCTCTGCGCCCGACAGGGCATACCCCTTTTCTCACACTGGCGATTCATCAAAATGAATATTTTGTTCAACTGGGAGGAGGGGAAAAGACGGAATATGATGGATTTGTATGGATAGACCCGGTTGTGCGGTTATGATGCCATGCATTTCCTATAGCCGGATCAATTACATCTATCGTAATATAATGTGTTTCCGGGCTTGATCACAAGCCACAAGTCTTGTTTCTTTTTTTTGATTTGGTCGGATTCCTTCGCTGCAACACATTTTATTGTACCTGTGTGTTTTTCGAGCCGTGCCGCGCTCCGGCCGGCATTCGTATTCCAATTTTATTCCGATTCCACTTTGATAGAAATTTTTCCGATGGGGTTTGCATCGTTTTGAAAATTTCCATCAAAGTGTCAATCCGCCGATTTTCACATGCTGCCGTGTTTTTGCGCTGACTTCTGTGCGTGATCCATGGATATGTGCGCAGACTCCTTCGTTCCGATATCTATCAGTAGTTAATTTGTACGCTTTGTCGCAACCATAATTGTGATTTGCCCCTTTCGCGGATACTATTCGCACACTGTCCTACACCATACATTTGTTCGGAGGTGATTTCTTTGCTGATTGACCACGATGCGCCGCAGGTGCTGCGCCAGTTTTACAATTACATCGAAACGGTACGCGGTAAATCTCCCCGGACGGCTGACGAATACTACCGCGATCTCCGCATCTTTTTCCGCTGGCTTCTTTGGTATCGCGGTTTGGTCGCAAAGGATACACCCTTCAATGAGATTTCCATTGCTCCGGTCAATGTGGAGCTTCTTGCAGCGGTGGAGCTTTCGGATGTATATGAATACATGCATTTTCTTTCCCGCGAGCGTCCGTCCCATCCCCGAGATCCCAACAAGGGCTACGGCATCGGCGCCTCCGCCCGTGCGCGCAAGGTTGCGAGCCTGCGCTCCTTCTACAAATATCTAACCGTCACCACCCATCAGATTGAGACAAACCCGGTGGCAAACCTTGAGCCTCCGAAACGGCGCAAATCGCTGCCAAAATATTTGACGGTTGATCAGTCGCTGGGTCTCTTATCCGGCGTCACGGGCCCGAATACCGAGCGGGATCTCGCCATTCTGACGATATTTTTGAATTGCGGGATCCGCGTATCCGAGCTTTGCGCCATTTCCCTCTCGGACATCAAGGAGGACACGCTGGTTATTACCGGTAAAGGAAATAAGCAGCGCATTGTCTATCTCAATCCCGCAACAAAAGCTGCCATTGACAGCTGGATGGCCGTCCGCGCAAAGCTCCCCTCCTCCACCTCTCCCCGCTTATTTATCACCCGGCAAAGCCGGCAGATCAGTCCATCCACCGTCAAATGGCTGGTTAAAAAGCACCTTTCCGCCGCCGGCATCTCTGCCGAAGGCTACTCTGCCCATAAGCTGCGGCATACCGCAGCCACGCTGATGTACCAAAACGGGGTGGATGTGCGCGTTCTTCAGGAGGTTTTGGGGCATGAAAATCTCGATACAACCAAAATTTACACCCACATTGACAATGCATCCGTCCGGGAAGCCTTTATGAAAAATCCACTTTCCGGCGCAAAAGATACGAATTCTGATTAAAAAACACCGGTGTACTGCCCAAAAGTTCAGTACGCCGGTGTTTATTTGCTTTTATTACAGAGTTCCGATCCAGTCGGGGTGGCTTCCGTCCTTTAAGAGAACAGGCATATAGGAAATGGGGGCATCGATCTCCACCGTCTGACCGCCGGAATAGACAGTACCGCTGCGAAGATCCGTCCAGGTGTGGCCGGCAGGAAGCCAAACCTTACGGCTGGTGGCGCCGGCATACATCACAGGCGCGCAAAGCAGGTCGGGACCGTACATGTACTGGTCGTTGAGGCTCCAACTCTCCGCCTGCTCAGGAAATTCGTAGAACATGGTGCGCATCATGGGATGGCCGAATTCCGTGGCCTCCTCCGTCAGGCGGCGGGTATAATCGCGCATACGCTGGCGCATACGGATGTAAGACGTGAGGATCTTCTCAGCTTCCTCGCCAAAGCTCCATACCTCGTTGTCGTTGCCGGAGGAAAAGCCCACCTTTCCGCTGGGGCTGACAACGCTTTCATAGGGCTTGCGGTTGCCGTGCATACGCATAACCGGGCTAAAGGCACCCCAGGCAAACCAGCGCAGCAGCAGCTCGATATAGGCAGGATCGTTGATATCGCCGCCGGTAAAGCCGCCGAGATCGCAGCTCCACCAGGGTAAGCCGGCAATACCGGCAGAAAGGCCGATGCAGAGCTGGTTGCGAAGGGTCTCGAAGTCGCAGTGCACATCACCCGACCAGACCAGGGCGCCGTAGCGCGCACTGCCCGCCCAGGCGCAGCGGACAAGGTTGACGACCGCCTCGTCGCCGTCGGCCTTCATGCCCTCGTAGAAGCCGCGGGAATACATCTGCGGGAAGATATTTCCCGTGCGCAGCACCGTGCCGCTGTGGTAACGGTAGGTGTCATAGCTGTAGGGTGTGAATTCCGGCTCGGCTTCATCCAGCCAGAAGAAATCGACGCCCACATCCCGGTAATTCTTCCGGCATTTTTCCCAAACATACTTGCGTGCCTCGGGATTTGTGGCATCGTAGAAGACGGAGGGGCCGCCGCAGAGCATCATAACATTGATACCGCGGTCGCAGCGGACAAGGTAGCCCTTTTCCTTCATTTCGCGGAAATTGACGCTGTCGTGTCCGATCTGCGGCCAAACGGAGACCATAACTTTGGTTCCCATGGCGTGAAGCTCATCGCACATGGCCTTGGGATCGGGGAAAAACTCGGGGTCAAAGCAGAAATCACCGAGATGCGGCCAATGGAAAAAGTCGATGACAATGACATCCAGAGGAATACCGCGATCGCGGTAGCCGCGGGCAACCTTCAGAACCTGCTCCTGGTTCCAGTAGCGCAGCTTGCACTGCCAGTAGCCCAGGCCGTATTCCGGCATTTTGGGCGCACGGCCAACGGCGGCGGTATATTTTCCGAGGATCTCCGCAGGGCTGTAACCGGCGGTGATCCAATAATCCATCTGGTGGGTGGATCTCGCCTTCCAGACGGTCTCGTTTTTGCCAAAACACACCTCGCCGATGGCGGGATTGTGCCAAAGGAAGCCGTAGCCGCGGCTGGAAAGCACGAAGGGGATGCTCGACTGGGCGTTTCTATGGGCAAGCTCCAGATGGCAGCCCTTCAAGTCAAGAAAATCCTGCTGATACTGTCCCATGCCGAAGAGCTTCTCCTCTTCCCCGTCGGCATAGGAACCGGCAAACTGCACGGAGAGTCGGAAGCCGTCGTCCCCGGTGGAGACAAATTCGCGGCCGGAGCGCAGGAAGCAGTTGGGATAGCGTGCCTCCGAGAGCAGCACCTTGCCGTCATCGCGGGTGTAGGTAATATGCAATGCTCCATGGAAATAAACGATATCCGCCCGGATTTTACCCACGGCAATGGAGGCGCATTTATCCTCAATGCTGTAGGTAATGACCGATTCGCATTCCTCCGGCTCGAGAAGCGCCCAATCGGGAAAATCCGGTTCAGTCATCAATCGGGAAACGACGCGAAGACTATCCCTTCCCCAGGGCTTCAGTATAAGGGTCTCATCATTGAACCTGCAAACCAGGGCATTATCATGCTGTGAAAACATGGATAGCTCCTCCGATGTTCATTTTAATCCTTGAAAAGGGGCTCTTCTTCTGCGCTGTTTTCGCCCTTCGCAGCTTTCTCGGCCAGCGCGGGCTGAATCATGTATTTATCAATCGGCCAGTAGGCGTAATATACGCCGGCGAAATGAACAAGGGTCAGATAGAGCATCGGGAAAAGAATAAAGCTCGCGATGGAATTGATGAGGAAGGTGACAACAGTGGCAGCAACAGTGATGACAAGGATCCATAGATTCCAGGGAAGGTTTGCCACCAAGAAAATGACGGAATTCTTCAGGGTTTTCATCACCGTGATATCAAAGGTGACAATCATGGTGTAGATATAAAAGCGCATGATAAAATAGAGAATTCCGAGGAAGTATGCGAGATATTTCGTAAACTGATAGATATTCACAGCCGCGCCTTCGCCGGTGGCGTAGGAGATGGCATAGGTCAGAAGGCTGTAGACAATGACAAGGTCAAGAATGCCGAAGAGAAGCCCCTGCTTGAGGTTCTTTTTTGCCTTGGTGTACACATCGGAGAACCAGACATGCTCTTCGCGGGCGGAATTGCGCAGGTAGTAAAAATATCCGGCGGTGAGGGGGCCGTAGAGCAGGGCGGCAATGCCAAAGAGCAGATATCCGACCCAGGCGAAATTGGAGCTCAGGATCTCAATGGAGCCGGTGGTCATCACGGCAAGCCAGGGGAAGGCGGAAATGATGGCCTCATCGGAAAGCATTTTCAAAAAGCCCTCGCTGTGGCGCACGAGATAAACCAGAGCACCGCAGAAGAGCGGATAGGTAAAAATGGTATATACAAGATTTACTGTGATAAACTTAAAAAATTTACGGAAATAAATCTTCCAGAATTCGACAAAACGGTTGCCGGAGGCGGTATCCTCCTTGGTCAGAGGCTTCTGGTTCTTTTTTGTGCCGTAAAAATAATCGTAAAGGTTCTTTTTCAAATCCTGTCTCCTTTATCGTGCTGCGTGGGGGTGGAACATGGTGTATGTACGGTGGACCTTGGAACGGATGATCTCGTTATAAACCTGGGTGGAGGAAATATCCGCGTGGCCCATCATGGTCTGGATCATTTTCAGGTCTGCGCCGTTCTCCAAAAGATGGAGCGCGAAGGAATGCCGCAGGGTCTGAGGGGTGATATCCTTGCTGATGCCGGCGGATTCCGCATAGCCCTTCAGGATCTTCCAGAAGCCCTGGCGCGACATGCGCGTGCCGGAAAGATTAAGGAAGAGCGCCGGCTCACCCTCGGCAGCGGCGATAATATTGCGCACAAGATCGATATACTTGCGAAGGATCCGGCAGCAGGAATCGTAAATCGGGATGATGCGGGGCTCTTTATCCCCCATAACACGGATGAAACCGATCTCCGTGTTGACATCGCCGACATTGAGGCTGATCAGTTCGGTCACCCGGAGGCCGGTGGCATATAAAAGCTCCAGCATTGCCCGGTCGCGCAGCTCTTTTGCGCTGTTTTCCGATGGTTGAGATAGCAGCAGATCGACCTCTGCGCCGGAGAGCACATGGGGCAGCTGCCGGGTGCTGGGGCCGGGGCGGATATTTCGCGCGGGATTGACGGAAATATCCCCGTGGAGACCGAGATACCGGAAAAGCGAACGAATGGATGAGCCGGTACGGGAAACGGTGGAGGGCTTCTTCCCTGCCTTGGAAAGCCCGGAGAGATAGTCATCGATGACCAGGGGCGTCACGCGGGACAGGGCGCCGATATTGCGGGATTTCAAATAATCGGAAAAGGCGGAAAGATCCCGGCGATAGGAGGATATGGTATTCTCAGCCGCGTTTTTTTCCTTTTTCATATAGAGAATGAAATTTTCGATCTGCTGATGCAAGGCCAGGTCCTCCTTTCGTAGAATATCAGATAATCAGTCGGGTAAAAAGCGTAACCAGAATGTGGGAGATAAGCGCTGCGGCAGCGGGAAAGAGCAGCGTCGGCAAAAAATCCGGTAAATAAGTTTTCAGGGTAAGCGAGTCTGCAGAGGTAACGGCATGAAAAATTCCGGAAGAGATTTTAACGGTAAGAGCCGCTGCAATACACATGCCGGGAAGAAGAATCAAATCTCCTGCACAAAAGAGTGCCAGTGCATACAGAAGCCCCTGGAAAGAAAATGCGCGGATACAGGCGCAGAGGGCGGATGTGCGCAAAAGGGCGTAAAAAAAGAAGACCGCCGGAGTGATGTGGCGGCCATAGACGGTAAACGCCAACAGAAAAAAGAGAAGAAACGGAATGAAAACAGGAACCAGAAGGCTGGAGGGGGAAAGCCTGTCCCCATAGAGAAAAACACCGCGAAGGGAATTCGCAAAGCGGGCAAGCTCCTCCCCGGCATATACGGCACGGGAGGATACACCGAAGAGTATGCCAATGCCGGCGGCAAAAAAATTCGGAAGATTCTGCCGGAAAAGATCGGCGCGCAGCCAATCGGGAAGGATGGAAAGCTTATGCATGGTCTTTGAACCTCCAAGTCCGATAATCTTATTACATGATTATGCGGACAAGTTATGGTTTAGACCGCAAGCTCCTCTGCCCGGTCGAGGCAGGCCTGCATTCCGGCAGAAAAGGCATCGTCAAGCCCGGCTTCACTAAAGGCATTCATGGCGGCGACCGTGGTTCCGCCGGGGCTCATGACCATGCGGCAGAGCTCCTCCGGCGATTTGCCGGAGCTTCTGAGCATTTCCGCAGCACCTGACATGGTCTGAATGGCTAGGGCAAGAGCTGTATCGTAATCCATACCCTTATCAGCGCCAAACTTTGCCATATCATCGGCCAGGCGGTAAAAGTAGGCAGGGCCGGAGCCGTTCAGGGCGGTGGCAACATTCAAAAGGCTCTCATCCACCTCGCGGCAGAGACCGCAGGAGGAAAAGAGATCGAAAACAAGGCGGAAGACCTCCGGCGATGCCTTGGCAGAGGAACCGATGGCGATGGCTCCCTTGCCGAGAAGCATGGGGGTATTGGGCATAACGCGGATAACGGCACAGCGATCGCCCAAGGCGTGGGAAAGAAAATCTGCCGTTACACCGGCCACGATGCTGACAAAGACCTTGTCCGGGCCGATGGCATCCGCATCGATGGAGGAAAGTACCTTCGGAAGGATCTGTGGCTTAACGCCGATGAAAATGATATCCGAGCGCTCGATCAGATCGTCATAATCAAAAACGCGCTTGCAGCCGAGCTCGGTGAAGGGTTTGATATTAGCATCATTTGGCTCAAAAATCGCAATTCTGGACGCATTCGGCGCAAAATCGGAGGAAAGCAGTGCGCGGATCAGTATAGACTGCATATTGCCGCAGGCAATAAAACCGTAATGGAAATCTTTCATAGGGGCTCCTCTGCGGTTGTCATAATCAGATTGACATAATACCGCCCAAATAATATACACCATTTTGCCCGAAAATGCAAGGCGACAAGGCAACTTTCAGCATTATAGCGATAACAGAACAAATATTATGTAAACTTCGTTATGTCTACCACTGCATCTTGATTTGGTTTCGCACCCGAGACACCATTCCTTGTGGGAGTTGTGTATTTTCAAGCCCCCGGCAAAATGAACAAAAGGGGCGGAAATCTCCGCCCCTTCTCCCCTCTTCTCAGGGTTCCACCTGTCGCTGTGCACCGGTATGATCAATGTAATAATTCTCCCGGTAGAGCATCTCCTCCACCCCGACAAAGCGCAGTCCCCTCTCTGTGAGTATGCGCAGGATCTCCGGCAGAGCCTCGGGGGTATGTTTTGCTGCGTTATGGAAAAGAATGATGGAGCCGGAGCTTGCCTTTCCCGTCACCCGGCGAACAATTTCCCCCGCCGAGAGATCCTTCCAGTCCAGCGAATCAACATCCCATTGGATGACCTCGTATCCGCCGTCCCGCAGGGTGCGGATAACGCTGTCGTTGTATTCGCCGTAGGGAACGCGCAGAAGCCGCGGGCGGATACCGGTGATGGCCTCGATCTTGTCACTGGCGGCATTTGCCTCCCGCAGAACTTCTTCGCCTGTAAGCTTTGCCATGTGGGGATGGGTGTCGGAATGGTTCATCACCGCGTGTCCTGCATCATGAAGCATTTTCACCGCCTCGGGATACTTTTTCACCCAGTCGCCCACGACGAAGAATGTTGCCTTCGCCTGATATTTTGCCAGCTCATCGATGATCTGCTGCGTATCCTCCGCGCCCCAGGCGGCATCAAAGGTCAGCGCGACGGTATTGTCGTCTCTCTCCACTCTGTAGATGGGGATTTCCTTTTTTGCGGCGCTGACCGCCTTCTCCCCCACCCCGAGAATGGCGCCGGAGATAAATACTGCGCACACAACCGCGAGAACTCCGGCGATGATGAGATGCCGTTTGGATAGTACCATATGCATTTTGCTCCCTTCGCTTTTTTTACCATATTATGAAGGGATGAAAATAAAAATGCCGCCCCGAAGGACGGCATTCTGCTATATAATTCAAAGTCCCTTGTACGCTTCCAGCGGCAGATAGGGCGAAAGTGCGATTCTTGCCACATCCAGCCCACCGGAATAATCTACCACACCGCCGCGAAGCACATCCGGTGCATCCTTCATGCGGCGGAGACGGACAGTAACACAGTTTCCTTTTCCTCCGCCGGAATGCATGACGCGGCCGCTATAATTTGCGGCGATGGCCGCCGCCAGCGGCAGATCGTGAGATACGCGCTCACCCGCCGGGGCCAGCGGATCGGAATGCAGGGCGGTGGAAGCCCCGGCATCAAATTCGCCGTCATCCGATACGGATAAATCCAGGTAATCCTTCTGGGGGGTGAGGCGGATATGAATCTCCTTCAGACCGCGATGGCTGAGGGCATTTGCAATGAGCGCATAGAAAAGATGCTCAAACTGATACTCATCCAGGGCAAATACGCACTCCCCATCGGTGTAGGTCAGATGCACATCCACAGAAAGGCTCTCCAGGAGGGTAGCGCATTTTTCGGCATATTCCGACACATAGGATAAAACATTGAGGTTCACAGGCTTTGTATACTCGCAGCCCATGCGAAGGCGGGCAATGGTGCCGAGATCTCCCGCCGTGCGGAGCACGCGGTAAAATCCCTGATACACGGCGGAAAGGCTTACGCTTGCATCGGTTTTGTCCTTTACAGGGATGTATCTGGACAGACCGCCGAGGCCAAGCATGGCAATGGAAAGGGCAGATCGGATGGTTGCATCCACGGAATTGACGATCTCCGCCGCGGCACCGTATACAACATCCTGCGCAGGAATGCGAAGAATGCGGCAGGTGCCCTGCGCCGTGACATGGCAGGTGACAAAGCGCGCGCAGAGAATGCCCTCTAAAATCTCGGTCTCCCCATCCGCAACGCGGAGGATATCATCGCAAAGCTCACCGAGATCGGCACAGGAAAGCCCCTCGAAGCTTTTCGCAAAATAGTCGCAGGCGGCAGGATTTGCATAGATAACCGCCCGGTCATCCAGCGCGATCACCGGTATGGAATTGTCATCAAAGAGGCCGCAAAGCAGTTTTCTCATCATCATCAAACCCTTGCTAATAAATGCGTGAGCCGGCCTGTAAGCCGGGTTCTGTCTTGAACAGTCATCTATCTGGGACGAACATTGCTGCTCGCCTCAAGCCACCCTATGGAGACGCGCCGGGCAAGCGCCTCAGGCTCGCAAAAAGCGGCCCGTAGTCCCGCTATGGTGTTGCTCCGAATAGAGTTTACATGGCCGACCGGTCTCCCGGCCGCCGGTGAGCTCTTACCTCGCCTTTCCACCCTTACCGCAGAAGATTCTGCGGCGGTATATCTCTGTTGCACTGGTCCTGAAGTCGCCTTCGGCGGGCGTTACCCGTTATTCTTGCCCTGTGGAGCCCGGACTTTCCTCACGGTATTTCTGCCGCGCGACTGTCCGGCCGACTCACGCACCCATAATTATACCATAATTTGCAAAAAGAGCAAGGCCTTCCTTTTTATAATCAGCGAAATACCTCTCCCCTGCGGTAGGAATTCCACACATTTTCAAACCAGTTGTCCTCCTGCGGTACAGGTCTAACCGGGCGGGAGAAACACTCGGTTTCCATGGTATCGGGATTCAGTCGGTAGAGCCGCACAACATCCCTTCCGCCGCCATCCAGGCGGTAGCGGAAAACCTCCGGCAGCTTCTCATGGGCAAGATGGCCGGCGGGATCCTCCACAAGATAGGATCCACGGCTGCCAAATCCTGCGGAAATGTGATCGATCACCGCCGAGAGATAAACCACCTGGCAGGTCAGAATATCCCGCAGACGGAAGGCATCCGCAAGGCGGCCTGCGCCGTCGGAGAGGAGGCTGCCCGTCGAGAGTTTGGAAAGCATATCTTCCGCAAGCTGCTTTGCTGCCAGGGCTTCATCCTTGGCGCGAATGTGCGCGCCGGCGCGGGTCATGGCTGATGCGGCGGTTTCCCGGGCAGAAGCACAGGTGACCTTGCCGGAATTTCGCTGCGCCTCGATAAAGGCGCAAATTTCGCCGAGGGCGGAGGAAATTTGCTGCGCTATTTCCTCCTGCGCCGGGGCTTCTGCGCCGTTGTAGGCGATATGCTGCGCCGCACGGAGGGCGCCGACCTGAGTTGCGTTGAGGGCGCTGCCGCCGGGGCGGTAAAGGCCGAAATTTCCGCATACCTCCCCCACGGGATAGAAACCGGATAGATCGGATTGCCAGTTCGCATCGGCATAGAGGCCGCCGTTGTTATGCTGGGCGCAGACGGCGATCTGCAGCGGCTCCCGGGAAAGATCGATGCCGTGATCCATGTAGAGATCTATGGCGGCGGGGTTCATCCTGCGCAGGCGGTCGATGGGTCTCCCCTCCAGCGCTCCGCTGCGGGTAAGATAATCTCTGCATTCCGGCGAGAGAAGCTCCGGGATGAGCCCGTCACCATCCGAAAGGCATTCGGGATTCTCGCGAAAATCGAGAAAAACCTCCCGACCGCGCAGCACAGTTTCGTTATAGACCAGAATATCAATGAGGGATGAGCCGTAATTTTCGATTTTGCGCACGTCAAAGGGCCATTGATAGCCCTTGAGGAAGACGGCGCCGGAGAGGCTTTGCGCATCCGGAAACCAGTCCTGCAAAAATTCACGCTCGTCACTTCCGTCGGCATTTCGGGAGATATAGCGGGGCAAAACCTGCTGATAGGTGCCCGAAAGATTCCAGCGGAAGGATGTGCTCGCAATGCCGTACTGGCTTTCGCAGAGGTTTGCGCCGCAGATTCCGGCGCGAAGGGCAACTCCCGTGGCGCCCGTCTGGGATTCGGGATAAACCGAGGCGGAATACATGCCCGCAGGTCCGCCGGTGGCAAAAATAATGCTTCCGGCAAGGAGGATGACAGGTGAATTTTTCTCTGTATCCAGACAGATCAGGCCAAGCGCGCGGGAATGGTCTCGAATGACAGCCACCGCGAGCATCCCATCCAGTACGGGGATCTTTTTCCGGGCGCAGGAGGCCTCCAGCGCCTCTGTCATATACTTTGAAGTCAGCGGTCCGCAGGAAGATGCCCGCGAACGGGGATCGTGGTCGGTCTTATAGCCCACATATTCGCCAAAGCGGTTGTGGGGAAAGGGAACGCCGAGATCGCACAGCCGGTAAAAGCAGCGGGCAGAGAGTGACGCCTCACAAAGGGCAGTATCCCCGTCCCGGCCGCCGCCCTCAAAGAGGGATTGCGCCATCTCCGCCACGCTGTCGGGCGCATCGCCCGAGAGGGTGAGCTTATAGTAGGTCTGCTTATCGGAGCCGGTATTGCGGCTGGTACCCATGCGGATGCCCTCGGTGACGATGGCAATATCCGTCACACCGAGATCAAAGAGGTTGTCCGCCGCGGCATACCCGGCGGCACCGGTGCCGACAACCACAGCCTTGTAGGACAAAACCGGGTAATTCTTACCCGAATATGCAAAGCTTTTCATCATCACAGCCTGCGCAGGTGGAAGCCGCCGTCAATATTGAAGACCTCCCCCGTGGAGAAGGGAAATGCGCCTTCTGCAATGGCGCGCACCGCCCGGCCGATATCCTCCGGAGTTCCCCAGCGACGGATGGGGGTAACGCCGTCGGCGATGAGCCGGTCATATTTTTCCATAACGCCGGAGGTCATATCCGTGGCAATAATTCCCGGACGGATTTCGTAAACGCAGATTCCGTATTCGGCGAGCCGGTCGGCAAAAAGTGCCGTCGTCATGGAAATGCCGGCCTTGGAGATGCAGTATTCTCCGCGGTTTGTGGAGGATGTGTAGGCGGACATGGAGCTGATGTTCACAATGCGGGGCGTATAGCCTGCAATGTTCTTATCCAGGCAGGAGATCATCAGGTTTGCCGCGAGCTGGCACATAAAGAAGGTTCCGCGCAGATTGATGCCCAGCACCCGGTCAAAGCTCTCCTCCGTGGTCGTGAGAATATCCCGGCGCTCGGTGGGCGCAACGCCCGCATTGTTAACAAGGAGATCGAGGCGGCCGTAGCGCTCGGAAATCATTGCAAAGAGTGCCTCGCGGTCGGCTGCCTCTCCGATATTTGCGGGAATATAATCCGCGCCGGGGCCAAGGGAGCGCACCGCGGCAAGGGCATCCTCCGCGGCGGGACGGGTAGCGGAGAGAATGACGAAAAAGCCTGCACTCGCAAGCTCCTTTGCGATTCCAAGCCCGATGCCGCGGCTGGCGCCGGTCACCAGAGCAACAGGGGTTTCAAACATCGTGTGGTTCTCCTTACTTTGCAACGTATTTTTTATACATGGGGATAAAGCGGGCACCGTCGCGCACAACGCAGCCGGTGAAATTGCCAAGGCGCATGATATCGGAGCATTTTCCGCAGGCGATGCAGACCTTTTTGGGATCCATTTCACCCTTTTCGCAGATATCCCGGGCGAAATCGGGATATGCAAAGGCCTGGCGGCCAAAGCCGGCCACGGTGCAGAGTCCGTCGCGCAGGGCGCCGGCTGCAGCATTGGCGCCAAATTCACGAAGCCAGGAATAGCCCGTGCCGACGATGGGAAGCTCAGGGAATTCCTTTGCGATCTCGCCGATGCCGCAAATCATGCGGGATACGCCGGCAAGCTGGCTTTCCTCCGGCACATAAAGGCCGGAATCGAAGGGACGGTTGACATGGGAATTGTAATAGGGCGTTCCCATGGTGATGTTCAGAAGATCCAGCCCCGCGTTGCAAAGATCGCGGATGAGAGCCTTGGGCTCGGTAAGGTCATATTTGGTATAGTCCTCCCGGTCGGTGCCAAAGCCATAGGGATAGGGAATTCCGTCATAGACATTCAGGCGGGAGCAGACCAGCAGCTCCTCGCCGTATTTTTCCCGGACACCGGCAACGCATTCCCGAACCATGCGGGTGCGGTTCTCAAAGCTTCCGCCGTATCTGCCCTCGCGCTCGAAGGCAGAGCAGAGCTCGGAGGTGATGTAGCGGTGGCAGCATTTGATATCCACGCCGTCAAAGCCTGCCTCCAGGGCCATACCGGCGGCATCGATGATGGCGTTGCGGATCTCGTCGAGATGCTCATCGGTCACCACTGGATGATCCGGGGAAATATCCAGCTTGCGGTTTAAGTACGGATTGTGGTAGGAAATGATGGGGTCGTGCTGATCGACGGCATAGGGACGGGCAAAACGGCCGGAATGGGTCAGCTGGGCAATGATGAGGGGGCGGTGCTCCTCCCCGAAGGTCTCCCGCGCCCAGGCGCGGATGTCATCATTGAGGCGCTTGAACTCGGCAATATTTTCCTTATGGATCCACAGCTGCAGGGGATTTGCACGCCCCTCCTCCATCACGGCCACGGCCTCAAACCAGATGAGGCCTGCACCGCCGCGGGCAAAGCGCTCATATCTGCGGCGGGTATGCTCCGAAGGGGAGCCGTCGGGGCAGCCGTCGGCACCTTCCATGGGATGATAGGCCAGGCGGTTGGGAAGCCTGCGGCCGCGGATGAAGAGCGGCGCCTTCAGATTTTCGCAGTCCTCCGAAAGGGGGATGGAAAGCCCCTCGGCGGCAAAGGCTTCCTGCAGCTCGGACAGGGATTTATAATGAAATTTCTCAAAAGGCATGGCATGTCTCTCCTGTGAAAGTTGTTCTTTCTCCTATTTTACTAAAGAATGCCGCGGATTGCAATAAATCTTTGAAATTTCTGATGCGCATCTCCGCATCCTGTGCTATAATGGGTCTTGATATGACTTCTTCGTCGGAGGTTTGTACCATGAACTATTTATCCAAGCTGCAGGAGCTGAATCTGCGCCGCGGGGAAAGCGCTTATTCCGAGCGCATTGTCTCCGAGCTCATCTATCTGGATGCCATTTCCAAGGCCGATGGCGGGATGTGGAATTCCGTGATCGAATCGGCCGCGGATTACCTTCTTTCCCGGATTGAACAGGACGGCGTCATCTGTAAGGATGCCGTGTCGGAGGCTGAGTCCCTGCTCTCCCCCATGCGGGATGTTGCCCGGCGCTACAATCTGCTCTTTGTTTCCCATGCCCATATCGATATGAACTGGATGTGGGGCTATAACGAGACCGCAGCAGTCACCGTGGATACCTTCCGCACCATCCTCGATCTGATGGCGGAATACCCCGAATTCACCTTCGCCCAGTCCCAGGCCTCCACCTATGAGATCATTGAAAAATATGCACCCGAAATGCTTCCGGAGATACGGCAGCGCATTGCCGAGGGTCGCTGGGAGGTTACGGCTTCCGAATGGGTGGAGCCGGATAAAAACATGCCCGACGGCGAATCCCTGACGCGGCAGATCCTGCAGACCAAGCGGTATCTCTCAAAGCTTCTTGAGATTCCGGAGGCGTCCATGGATCTCTGCTTTGTGCCCGACACCTTTGGCCACAATGCAAACGTGCCGGAAATCCTCGCCGGCGCCGGAATCCGTTATTTCTACCACTGCAGAGGCTATGAGACCCCCTGTATTTACCGCTTTGCCGCTCCCTCCGGCGCAAGCGTGCTGACCAGCCGGGAATATTCCTGGTACAATGCCGATATCACCCCGGAAAAGTTCGAAATCGTCCCCACCTTCTGTAAGGACTACGGGCTGGATACCATGCTCGCCGTTTACGGCGTCGGAGACCACGGCGGCGGCCCCACCCGCAGGGATATTGAGCGCATTCTGAAATATGCCGCCTGGCCCTATACGCCGAAGATCCGCTTTGGCACCTTCCGGGAATACTTCCGCGCCGTGGAGGCGCAGTGCAGGGAGCGTCCCTGCCTTGCGCATGAGCTGAATTTTGTCTTCACCGGCTACTATACCACCCAGTCCCGCATCAAAATGGCCAACCGCATCGGCGAGGCACGCCTCAACGAGTGCGAGGCGCTGATGGCCATGGACAATATTCTGGCCGGCGGCAAAAATTCTCCCCGCCGCCTGGACGGTGCATGGCAGAAGCTCATCTTCAACCATTTCCACGACATACTTCCCGGCTCCGGCACCATCGAGACCCGGGAATTTGCCCTCGGCCGCTTCCAGGAGCTCATGGCCGATGTCAGCACCGCCTCCACCGCCGCGATCCGCCATCTGATGTCCCGCATCGATACCACCTCCATCCCCTTTGACGGCGACGGCGAGGATCGGTCGGAGGGCGCCGGTGTCGGCTATTTCCAGGATCAGAAAAACAGCTTCCGTCTTCCTTCCGCCGAGCGCGGACGCGGCAAGGTGCGTGCGCTTCTTCTCGCAAATCCCACCCCCTGGCCGCGGGATGAATATTCCGAAATCGTCATCTGGGACTATCCGCTGCCCCTTTCGGAATGCGAAATTCGCGATGGGGAGGGAAATTCGCTTCCCTTTGCCGAGGTTGGCCGCGGCAGCTCCTATTGGGGACATAAATACCATCGGATCCTCCTGCGTGCCCCTCTCTCCCCCTACGGCTATACTACCGTTGTGCTTTCCCCGAAGAATGCCGACGGCCATATGAGCGTCAATCTCTTCACGGCAGAGCATGCCGATCACGATGTCAACGACAACCCCATCATCCTGGAGAACGGGCTCATCCGGGCGGAGCTTGATCCCGAGACCATGGAGATCCGCGAGCTCATCGATCGGCGCAGCGGCGAGAATCTTATCACTGCTCCCACCGGCTGGTTCCGCCTTGCGGAGGAAAACCCCGTCTATAACATGACCAGTTGGCGCGTCGGCCCCATCATGAAGTCTGAAAACCTCAACCGCACCCATGCCGTCCGCCGCGGTCGTATTACAAAATGCGAGCATTATACCGCCGTGGATTACACCATTGAATTTGAAGCCTCCACCCTCTTCTGCACGGTGCAGCTCAACGAAGGCAGCTCCGTTCTCGAATTTTCCGCCCGGGTGGACTGGAAGGAATGCGGCGAAAAGGGAAAGCGCATCCCGCAGCTCGCCTTTATGCTGCCCGGCGTCGCAGGGGCTGCCGGCAAGGCGATGTATGCCATTCCCTACGGCCGCCTCATCCGCCCGGAGATTGCCCACGACGTGCCCTCCATCGGCATGCTCGGCGTGATTCGCGAAGGCAGCGAGCGTACCCTCGGTCTTCTCTGCGACACCAAATACGGCTTCCGCATGCATGAAGGTACCGCCTCCGTCACCCTCATCCGTTCCGCCTGTGATCCCGATCCCTACCCCGAGCGGGATATTCACAACATTCGCATCGGCATCGCCCTCTGCGGACTAAAGGAGCTGAAATCGGTTTCCGACCGATTCAATCACCCCATTGCCTACGCATCCTTTACCCGCGCAAACGAAGGCCGGCTGCCCCTTTCCGGCAGCGCAGTCACCGTTTCCGGCGCCGAGGTCAGCTGCCTGAAGTGCGCTGAGGATGAAAGCGGCATCACCCTTCGCCTCTGCGAGACCGAAGGAAAGACAGCATCCGCCACCATTACCCTCTGCCGGGAGATCGCCGCGGTACACCGCACCGACGATCTGGAAAACGAGCGGGAGGAAATCTCCTTTACCGGCAACAGCTTCACCGCCAAGCTCTCTCCCCAAAGTGTTGAGACCTTCCGCATCCGCACAAAATAAATCGTATACGCACAAAGGCGTGGGATGAAAATCCCACGCCTTTTGCTTATGCTGCGGCCTTCAGCATATTTCCGATGAAGATTCCGTATCCCCGCGTGGGGTCATTGACCAGCACGTGGGTTACAGCGCCGATGATCCGTCCGTCCTGGATAATGGGCGAGCCGGACATTCCCTGAACGATTCCTCCTGTCTCGGACAGAAGATCTTTATCCGTGATGCGGATTTCGAAATCTCGCATATCCCCATCCGTCAGATTTCGCACCGCGGTGATCTCCACCGCGAAGCTTCGGGCGTTATTGCCCTTCGTGCAGGAAATGATCTCCGCAGGTCCCTTGTGAGGCTCCTCATCCGTAGCCACATCCATCAGCGCACCGCCCGAAAAGGGGGCAGTGTCCGTGACATAGCCGAAGATTCCGGACTCACAGTTGCGATAGAGGCTTGCCCGCGCATCCGTACCGAAATTGGTGCCGATGAGCTCGCCGGGATCACCGATCTTTCCCCTGTCAGCCCCCGCAACGGTGATATCCACCAGGGAGCCGGAGGAAATTTCGAAGATCTCGCCGCTGTCTCGGTCGCAGATCGGATGGCCAAGTCCGGCAACCAGCCCCGTTTCCGGGTCATAAAAGGTTACCGTGCCGAGGCCTGCCGTGCTGTCACGCATCATGGCACCGATTCGCATCACACCCTCTGTCATCACAGGTTTTACGGTGATTTCGCGAGTCTTTCCGTCACGCCGCAGGCTAAGCAATACGCTTTCCCCGCCGCTGTTCAGCGCACTACGCAATTCCGAATAGGAATTGAGTCTGACGCCGTCCGCTGCGAGGATGACATCCCCAACCCGCAGACCGGCGGATTTTGCCGGACATACACGCTTACCGGAATCGGACAGATCCTGGAAGCCGGTTACGATCACGCCATCGGAAAAGAGCCGGATACCGCAGCATATTCCGCCGCAGATAAGCCTTTCGGGCGCATAATCTGCGGGGATTCCCCCATCTGTGCCCGCCGCCGATACAGGCAGGCAAATTACCGACAGAATGAGGGTCAGGAGTAATATCCGTTTTGCATTTTGCTTCATGGCATCACTCCTCGCCGGCATCTGATTCATGTCCCTGCCGACGAGGACAGTATGCGCACTATCCTCGCCGGTAAACAAGGAAAATTCATGCATTCATAATTCATCCGGCAACGCGGAAAAACTATGTGCGGGGTGATTTGATTTTGAATACACCGATTATTGATGCCCGAGGCATATCCCGGCGCTACAGCGGCGGCGGCGGATCTGTAGATGCACTGGTGAACGCCGATATTGCCCTGGAACGCGCCTCTTTCACGGCGATTATCGGAAGCTCCGGTTCGGGAAAAAGCACCTTGATGAATATTCTCGGGTGTCTTGACAAGCCAACAGGCGGTACCTACCGTCTCAATGGCGAATCGGTGACCGATGCATCGCCGGAAAAACTTGCGGAGCTTCGGCGCGCCTACATCGGCTTTATTTTTCAGCGTTTTCATCTCATTCCGCGCCTGACGGCAGAGGAAAATGTAGCCCTTCCGCTGCTCTATCGGCACATTTCCAGGGATGACATTGCGGAGAAGGCCAATGATGCGCTCCTGCGGGTGGGACTCTCCGCGCGGGCAAAGCACCGACCCGGGGAGATGTCCGGTGGTCAGATGCAGAGGGTTGCCATTGCCCGGGCAATCATTACTGAGCCGGAAATCCTGCTGGCCGATGAGCCAACAGGCAACCTTGATCCGGAGGCATCGTCGCAGATCCTTGATTTGCTGGAAGGCCTGCGGCGCGAGGGTAAAACCGTGGTTCTCATCACCCATGATCTGCAGGCTGCGCGTCGGGCCGACAGCCTTTACCGAATTGTAGGCGGCAGACTGACAAGGGCATAAAAATCGGCAGAGGATCTCTCCTCTGCCGATGAATTTATACCGGTTATTCCGTTTCGATGATACCGTAATCCCCGTCGGTACGCACATAGACAATGCAGACGGCATCATTTGCCTCCGAATTGCGGAAAGCAAAGAACTTGTGACCCAAAAGGTCCATCTGCAGGGCGGCCTCCTCCGCCGTCATGGAATTGAGGGTAAAGTGCTTTTTGCGGACGATGTCGAGAGGATCTTCCTCGGGGAGGGTCTCCTCCGGCGGCATGACTGCCTTATCAAAGGCATTGTCCCGGATGCGCTTGCCGAGCTTGGTGCGATGCTTGCGGATCTGACGCTCAATGGCATCAACGGCATCATCAAGTGCTGCGTAACTGTTTTCCGAGCGTTATTCTGCGCGGAAGTACATGCTCTGGGAGGATACAGTTACTTCAATACTGTATGCCTCGCGCACACGGTCAATTTTGACGACCGCCTCCGAATCGTGACTGAAGTAGCGATCGAGTTTGGCGAGCTTTCTGTCTGCGCGTGCAAAGAATCCGCCATCGACGCCGGGTTTTCTTTCCTGGTACTGGATCTTCATTCGTGTGTCACTTCCTTCAGAGTATTAGGGATCAATCTATCCCCAATCATATTATACAACATCTCGAAGGAAATTACCATAGGCATTTGGCAAATTTCACAAATTTTTTACTAAATTTCCGCCTCCGCATGGCGCGTGACATAGCAGCCCATATTGACGGCGACGGGAAGACCTGCGATATGGGTCGGATAGCTCTCGATGAGCACCGCAAGGGCGGTCTCGGTGCCGCCGAAGCCCTGTGCGCCGATGCCGCAGGAATTGACGGCGGCAAGCATTCGCTTCTCAAGAGCTGCATAAAAGGAATCGGGATTTTCACGATCCAGCGGTCGGGTGAGGGCGTGCTTTGCCATCAGGGCAGCCTTTTCCATCGTGCCGCCGATGCCAACGCCGAGAATCATGGGCGGACAGGGGTTGGATCCGGCATTACGCGCCACATCCTTGACAAAATCAATGATATCCTCTGCCGTTGCGGCGGGGGTGAACATGCGCATGGCGCTCATATTCTCGCTGCCAAAGCCCTTGGGCTCCACGGTGATGCGGATGCGATCCCCCGGCACAAGGCGGGTATGGATGACCGCCGGGGTATTATCCCCCGTATTCGTGCGCCGCAGGGGATCGGACACCACAGATGCCCGCAAATAGCCTTCGGTATATCCTTTTGCCACGCCGGCATGCACGGCATCCTCAAAGGATCCGATGATGTGGACATCCTGCCCTATCTCGGCAAAAACAACGGCCATGCCGGTATCCTGGCAGACAGCAAGCCCGGATTGTGCCGCGCAGGAAAGATTGTCGCAGATCATGCCGAGGGCTGCCCGGCAGGCGGGAGATTGCTCCTTATCCCTTGCGGAAGCAAGGGATAAGGCAATATCCGGCGAGAGCTCCCGGTTTGCCTTCCGGCAAAGCAGAGCTACGGTATCGCGGATGAGATCGGATGAGATTTCGCGCATGGATCTAAACTCCTTTATTCGAAAAACAGAAGCAGACCGCAAAAAGCGGTCCGCAAATGACATCATTTATTTGCCGGCCTCGTCCTTGAAGATGATCTCGCCGGGGAGAACGTAGCCGAGCTTGTCGCGCACGATATTTGCGATGATCTCATCGGTCAGCTCGCCGCGGTTGTTGGCCGAAAGAAGCTCATTTTGCTCCTTCTGCAAATCCACCTGCTGCTGGAGAAGATCGACAGCCGAGCGGGCATCCTCAATGCGTCCGTACATGGTGATGAGCACCACGACGGTGTAGATAAAGACGGCGAGCAGCACGAGCTTCGGAAGAATTCCGACCTTTTTGCTTCTGGGATTCTGCTTCATGTGATCTCCGTCTCCTTTCTCTCCACGCAGAAAATTTGCGTATCCATTTGCTCTTTTGTATTATAGCCCAAAGCCTGCGGAATTGCAAGCAGATACAACGCCAAATTTTGGAAATAATCCTGAATATTCTGTGAACCGCTGAAATGAATACGTTTTCAAGACAATCTCCGAGGGTATAACGCCAGAGAAAAAAGCCGCCGGCCAAGCCGATGAGCAGATGAAGCCGCAGCTCCCCGTCGGCTGAATAGAGCAAAAATAGAAAGGCAGTTGCCCAGGATACCATGCAAAAGATCAAATCTGCCGGCGCCTCAGACCTCCACTTAAGTGTCAGACGCAGGATACGCAGCATGCCATAAATGACAGAAAGGGCGGCTCCAACAGGCAGGGATAGCAGAAAGGCCAACCCCTGCGAAGTCAGTGATATACCCATCAGCCAAACAGACGGGACAAAAGGGACTGCCTCTCACCCACACCGCGGTAGGCAAGTGTATCCACCCGCCCGGTGAAGGAAAGCTCCCCGCACTCCACCGACAGGTTCTCAATATGCAAGCCTTCCCCCTGCAGCACAAGCTCTCCCCCGGCCGTTTTCATCCGTATGGCGCGGGCGTCATAGGCAAGTACGCCGAGTACACCGGTGACGCTTCCTCTCTCCCGCCCATCGAGAATGAGGCTGTGGGGCAAGTGGTTCTTTTCCTTATCCTGCATCATGCGCATAACCTCCCATGGATTGTTTCCCTACAGATTATGCGCCGGTGTGCAAAAATAGACAAAGGAAATGGGCATCTGCCGGCGGCAAATGCCCATAGAAGCTTTATAAAATCTCGCGGTAGAGGGAGGATGCATCGGCCTTGTTTGCATGCTCGGAGATGTTGGTGACCTCAACCTTCAGGGAGCGGGTGCCGAAGCCGATCTCAATGATATCGCCTACCTTGACCTGATAGGAGGCTTTGACCTCCCGGCCGTTAACCTTGACGCGTTCGTTGTCGCAGGCTTCATTTGCCACAGTGCGGCGCTTGATGAGCCGGGCTACCTTGAGATATTTGTCAATGCGCATAGGAAATCCTCAGTTTATTTATCGATAGCGTCCTTCAGGTTCTTGCTTGCCTTGAAAACAGGAGCCTTGGAGGCAGGAATGATGATGGTCTTCTTGGTGCGGGGATTCTTTCCCTCATGCTCGGGGCGAACGCGGACATCAAAAGCACCGAAGCCGGAGATAGAAACCTTTTCGCCCTTGCCAAGGGTCTCGGCAATCGTGACAAGAACGGCATCGACAATCTTATCAGTGTCCTTTTTGGTCATGCCGGTTTTTTTGGCGACTTCTGCGATGAGTTCAGTCTTGTTCATTGTGTATCTCCTTAATTTTAATTTGTTCCCATATGGTATCAAGCTCTTGCATTGGGATTTCCGAAATGTTTTTGCCCGCATCCATGCAGGCGCGCTCCAGAGTAGCAAAACGGCGGATAAACTTATTGGTTGCGCCGGTGATGGCCTCCTCACTGTCAAGGCCCATCAGTCGGCCGACATTGACCGCGGAGAAAAGCACATCGCCAAATTCCTCGCAGGCCTCCTCCGGGCTCTTTGCTGCGGCAAGCTCTGCGATCTCCTCGCTGAGCTTTGCCGAGGCCTCAGTTACATCGGCAAAATCAAAATTTGCTTTGGCCGCCTTGCGCTGCACCTTCTCCGCCCGCATCAGTCCCGGCAGGCAGGCGGGAATCTGCTCCAGCGTATCAGTGAAGGTGGTTTGATGCTTCTCCACCCGCTTGATCTGATCCCAGTTTTTCAAAACCTCGTCGGAGGTATCTGCCTTGACATCGCCAAAGATATGGGGATGGCGAAGAATGAGCTTTTTGCAGATGCCGTCGGTGACATCGGTGAGGGTAAACTCTCCCCCATCGTCGGCAATCTTTGCATGGAAGACCACCTGCAGCATCAGATCGCCCAGCTCTTCGCACATGCCGGCAAGATCGGAGCGATCAATGCAGTCGCAAACCTCGTAGGTTTCCTCAATCAGATTCTTGCGGATGGAGGCATGATCCTGCTCGCGATCCCAGGGGCAACCCTCCGGGCAGCGAAGAATATCCATGATTTTGACCAAATCGTCAAAATCATACCTGTCCTTTTTATTAAATTTTACCATATTTCTCTTCCTTTCGCAAGTGGTATTTTAAAACTTCTGCTGCGTTTGGGCCAAATTACGGATTAATAATCGAAAAAAGTGGCCTATCCTCAGTGTTTTTTAATTTATCGAATTTTCGTCCCAAAGTGCCGGAACGGAGCAGTTTGGGCAAAAAAAGCAATGCAAGATTCAAAAGTCCGAAGAGGCAAACCACCGCAATGGTGGCAATTCCCTTTGGCAGAATGCCCGCAAGCGCGCGAAACACAAGCGGAGATAGAAGCAAAATGGGCAATCCGGCAAATAGGGGCGGCAGCGCACAGCGCAGGGTTCGGGAAAAACCGATACCAAGGTGAGATACGGCGATCATCTCGGGAATGACGGAGGCGATCATCCCTGCCGCACTGCCAAGAGGCGCGCCGAAGATGCCGATCTCCGGCATGCGGACGCACAATGCGGTAACAAGAAGCCGTACGGCGCAGCCGGTCAGCCCGGAAACGAGGGTAAAATTCGTCTTTCCGCAGGCGATGAGCAGCGCCCGGGAAACGGCGGAAAACCCCAGGGCAACAAGCCCCGGCGCCAGCGCTGCCAGAAGCGGCGCGGCCAGCAGAACATCCGCCTCCCGGCGGAATAGGAGCCCCAGCAGCTCCGCAGGCATTGCCATAAAGGCGTAGGCCGCCGGAATGCAGATGGCCGCGGCGATAAAATATGCCCGCAGGGCAAGGCGGGATAAGCCCCCACGATCCTTTGCGGCATAGCGCTCTGCGGCGGCGGGCATGACGCTGGCGGTCAGGGCAGAAATGAGGGTTGGCGGAAAGGAAAAGAGAGTCATACAGTAGCCGGAATAGATGCCGAATACCTCTGTGGCCCGACGGGCGGTATAGCCGATGTATCGCAGCGCGGAAATGAGTATGCGGGTATCAAAAATTCCGGCAAGAGAATGCACCAGGGAGGAAACGGTCAGCGGCAGCGCCGTCAGATACAGCCTGCGGCCGCATCCCTTTTCTGCGGATGCACCTCGAAGGCGAAGAAGCATGGGCATCAGCGCCAACAGGGCACAGATCTCCCCTGCCGTCACCCCGGCGATGGCGCCCGCCGCCATGGCAGCAGCTCCCTTAGGGGCAAGTAATTTCGCAAGAAAGAGACCGACGCCCAGGCGAAGGGCTGCCTCCATCAGCTGCGAGAGGGCGGTCGGCAGCATATTCCCCTCACCCTGGGCAAAGGCACGCAGGGACGACACGCAGCAGCAAGCGAAAATTCCCGGAGCAACGGCACGGACAGCAGCTGCCGCCTCAATATTTCCGGCAAGGGCGGCAAAGGAATCGGCAGAAAAATAAACCACCGCTGCTGAGACCGCGCCAAAGACAGCTGCCGGAATAAAGGCTGCCCGGGCAAGACCGGGGTGCCGCGATTGCGGGCTTGCGGCCACCGTTCGGGAAAGCGCCGTCGGAAGACCTGCGGTAACGGCAATCATTCCAAAGGAAAAGACCGACATGGCCATGTTAAAATAGGCCAGTACACTGCCGCCCGAAAGATTTGCCAGGGGAACCTTAAAGAGCACCCCCAGGCACTTGACAAGAAGATTGGACGCGGCAAGTATTGCCGCGCCACGGGTCACGCTCTGCCTCTTTTTCTCCATATCCGCCTCCATAATTTCTTACGGAAGCATTGTATGAGAAGCAGCGGCGCGGTATGTTAGGCAAGATAGGCGCGAATGCGCTCCGCATCGTGGAAGAGGCGCTCGCGGTCAATGGTCAGAAGCTCGCCGTTTTCGTATAAAACGCGTCCGCGAACCATGGTCATGCGGACACAGGTATTATCCGCAGAGTAAACCAGGGCGGAATAGGGGGAATTCAGCGGGATCATACAGGGTCGGCGGGCATCCAGAAGCACCAGATCGGCATCCATACCGACGGCGATACGTCCGCATTCCGCCTCTCTTCCCTGGGCGTAGGCGCCTCCCGCCGTTGCCAGGGCGTGCGTTGTCTCCGCCGAGAGGGAAACGGGATTATTTTCCCGCAGCTTTGCCACAAGGGCAGCGCATTTCATCTCCCCAAAGGCGCAGATGGCATTGTTGGAGGAGGCGCCGTCGGTGCCAAGGGCAACGTGCAGCCCTGCCTTCAGCATCTTCTCCACCGGCGCAATGCCGGAGGCAAGCTTTGCATTGCTCACGGGGCAATGGGTAACCGCAGCACCGTGGGAGGCAAGAATATGGATGTCTTCATCAGACACATGGACGCAGTGCGCCGCATTGACGCGGGATGCAAAAACACCGGCCTCCAGGAAGAGCTCCGTTGGGGTCTTTCCGTATTTGTCCATGCATTCCGCGTGCTCATGGGCAGTTTCGGAAATATGAGTCTGCAGGACAATGCCGTGCTCTGCGGCAAATTCCGCCGCATCCCGCCAAAGCGCCGGACTTGAGGTATACTCCGCATGGATGGCAATATCTGCACGGATGCGGCCCCCATCGGCCATGTGCCAATCGCGCAGAAGTGCCTCCTGCTCGGCGAAGGCCTTGTGGGTCTTGCGCGTGATGCCGTCGGCATAGCCGGTCAGCCCGCGGGCAAGGTTTGCCTTGATACCGGAGGTGAGCACCTCCTTTGCGATATCCTCGCAGAAGAAATACATATCCGATACCGAGGTGATGCCGGAGGAAAGGCACTCTGCAATGGTTGCCCGGGCGCCGACGGCGGCCATTTCACCGTCCAGCTTGTCCTCCCGGGGGAAGATCTCCTCAAAGAGCCACTTCTGCAGGTTGAGATCGTCCGCAACGCCGCGAAGAAGCGTCATGGGCAGATGGCAGTGCGAATTGACAAATCCGGGAGAGAGAATATCCCCACGGGCTTCAATGGTGCGCTCGGGAATAAAATCCTTGGGGATCTCCCCGGAAATAAAGGCGATTTTCCCGCCGTCGATGCCGACAGAGGCACGCAATTCTCCTCCGGCGGTAAGAACACGGGCATCGCGAATGAGTGTTTTCATATCAGCTCCGGAATTTCAGAATTTTTCGCCGCAAATGGGGCAATAGCCGTAATCCTTTGCAACGGCTTTGCCGCATTTTGCGCATACTTTGGTATTGCGAAGGCGATCGGCCTTCTTTTTCAGGCCGGAAATCTCGCCGAGGATCTCATCCATGCGGGTATAGCACTTTTCCAGCTCGTCCTCCTGGATCTCACAGCCCTTACGGCCTTCATAGAGTATCCGTCCGATGCGGGCATATTCCGCATCTCTCTCCTGCTCAAGCGTATAAATGCGGACGCCGAGCTTTGTGCGCTCATAAATTTCACCGCCCTTGCGGATGGCGGAATTTGCTGCCTTTCCTACGGTATCGCCGACATTTTCGGCGGTTTCGGAAACCTTTTTCATAAATTCGTCATAGGTCATGGACAGTTCTCCTTTAGTTGTTGCCGATAAATTCGCGCAGCAGGCAGTCTGCGGACAGGTGCTCTGCCGTGAGATTGACAAAGGGCGCATAAGCCCGCCGCAGGGCATCGGCAAGAGGGTGGTCTACTCCTTCCAGCACCTCGCTGATGAGGGGGCGGAAAAGCCCCGGCTCACAGGGATGGAAGGAGTCGATGCGGTAATCTGCCAGCGCACGTCCCGGCAGGATATATTTATGCTCGCCTGCGCGCACGGAATTCCACATGGCAAGGGTGGCGGCGGGATCGGTATTGCGGAAAAGGCTGTCCCGCACGATACGACGGCAGAGGCGGACGTAATTCTTCGGCAGCTGCAGAAGATCCTCATGCCAAACCTCTCCGCCGACGCGGATATAGATGCCGTAGGCGCGCTCAATCTCATCTCCCATGACGGTGGCATTCAGGGCATGAATGCCCTCATAGAGGACAACACCTCCGTCGGCGGGGATATGGGTGGTCTTCGCATCCCGGCGGCGGCTCATAAAGTCAAAGCGCGGGATATCCACCGGAAGTCCCTGCTCGATTGCATGGATATGTTTGGTAAGCAGAGGTATATCCAGGCAGTAGGGAGATTCAAAATCATAGCTTCCGTCGGGATTTTTCGGGTAATTCTCATCCACATCCATATAATAGTCATCCAGGGAAATGACATGGCAGGAGATGCCGCGCTTTGCCAGGGCTTCGGTGATGCGCCTCGCCGTTGTTGTCTTGCCGGAGGATGAGGGACCGCAGAGAAGCGCCACGCGGCTTTTTGCCATGTGTTCTGCAATTCCTGCCGCAACTTCATCGATCTGACGGGTGTAGTGCGCCTCCGATCGGGCACAAAGCGACGCGGGATCGGTCAGGGCGTCAGAGTTGATATCCTTAAGAAAATACATAGCTTAAACTCCTGTGCATGGTGGAGAAATGCTGCGCTTTTTCGCGCAGATTTCTTCAATTCGGTCGATATAGGCATCGGGATACTTGGGATTTGCCAGCCGGTCGAGTCCGCCGGGGCGGAGGATCTTGGACACTGCGCCGGCACCGCAGGCAAAGACGGAGCACATCTCCTCCATCATCAGTATATTATATGCATTGAAATGATTCTCTTTCATCCAGCCGACGTTTTCTCCGCCTTCGGAAAATTTTTGCCGGTAGATGTAATAGGGGCGGTATCCGCCCTCCCGCAGAATGCGCTCGCTAACGTCGAGCATCTCCTGCAGGCGCGCCGAGAGCCCTTCCTTCTCCTCTGTCATACGCGATGCATTCTTCAGGGCAAGGGAATGAACGGTGATCTGCTCCGGAGAGAGGGCGACGATCTCCGAGAGTCCCGCGGCAAAGCCCTCCGGGCTCTCGCCCGGCAGACCGGCGATGAGATCGCAGTTGAGTTCCCAGTCGGATGCCTTCCTTGCGGCGGCATAGGCGCTGCGGAAATCATCGGCGGTATGGCGGCGGCCGATGGATGCCAGCACCTCGTCCGATAGGGTCTGGGGATTGACGCAGATGCGGGTAACACCTCCGGCCTTCAGGGCGGAAAGGCGCGCCTCCGTCACGGTATCCGGCCGTCCGGCCTCCACGGTGAATTCATCGCAAAAGGTGAGATCCAGATGGGCTTGAATTTGGGCGATGAGGGTGGAAATTGTCTCCGCCGGCAGCACCGTGGGGGTTCCGCCGCCGATATAGAGGGAGCGGATGCGCCAGCCGGCGCGCTTCATGCCTTCTCCCAGGGCGCGGATCTCGGCAAAGAGAGCTTCGCAGTAGCCGACGAGGGCATCAGGCGTTGCATGGCGGCTGACAAAGGAGCAATACCCGCAAACCGTCGGGCAAAAAGGGATGCCGATATAGACCGCAGCGTCACCGGGAGACAGACTGTCGCCGAGGGAAAGCTCGGAAAGCGCCGCCTCGGTGCAGATGCGCGCCTTATCGGGGGCAAGGCCGTAGACGCGGCAAAGCTCTGCGGCACACTTCCCTGCATCCAGCCCCTTTTTTAGGATGGAGGCGGCAACCTTTGCGGGTCGAACGCCCGAAAGTCCGCCCCAGGGGGAGGAAGCACCTTTCCGCGCACATACGGCGCGATAGAGGCTCATGCCCACAAGATATCGCGTGCGGCGGCGAACTTCCTCCGGAGAATCTGCCGGAAAGAGCAGGGCATCTTCCCTCTCATCCCACCGGGCAGCGCCTTGAGAGACGCACCCCTCAAGGCATAGCTCGCAGGCGGCGGCAGTTCCGTCCCCGGAGAGGGTGGTTCTGCAAAGGTTTCCGCAGGGCTCCTCGCTCGGCGCATAGTCCGGCAGGTGCATGGTCAGCCCCGCCACCACGGCGTGCTGCTCGCAATGCCCTTCGCAGACGATCTGAATGGACGCTTCCCGTCTCATAGGCCGATGGCATCCAGCATGGCGGGATTTGAGGCCTTCTCTACGGAAAGGATGGTAGGCCTTCCGTGGCCGGGATAGACGATATAATCATCCGGCAGATTATAAAGCATGCGCAGGGATGCGCGGAGATTCAAAAGGTTTCCGCCTTTGAGATCCCACCGTCCGCAAGTGCCCTCAAAGAGGGTATCCCCGGAGAACAGAAGGTTTTCCACGCGGATGCAGACCGAGCCGGGGGAATGGCCGGGGGTGTGCATAAAGAATACCTCCGTGCTGCCAAGCACCGTCTTTTCGCCGCCGTAAATGCGGATATCCGGCGGGCAGGCGCGGTAAGGCTCCGCGGCGATGGACAGATAGATGGCGTCCTGTGCCGAGAGCAGACCTTCCTCCTCCTGGGCATGCACCACAACGCGGGCGCCCGTTGCATCCCGCAGGGGTGCCGCGGCCAGCATGTGATCAAAATGGCTGTGGGTGATGTAAATATCCTTCAGGGTCAGACCCTGCTCTTTGAGAAAATCCAGCACTGCCTTGGCGTTGCCGCCGGGATCGATACAGGCAGCCACCTTCTCATCGCTATCAAAGAGAATGTAGCAGTTGGTCTCAAGCATTCCGACTGTCAGGGTGTGTACACGCATCATTTTTCTTCCGCCCTTTCTATTTAATCTCAGTGGGAATCGCGTGAAATGTTGGTCACACCGCGGATGGTGCGCATCTTTTCGCAGATGGAGGAAAGCTCGCGGGTGTTTTCCACCTGCAGCGTCATATCCACCCGCGCCTCGCCGTCCGGCAGCTTGCGGGCGGCAATGGACTGGATGACCACATGCAGATTTGCCATCATACCGGCGATATCAGCGACAAGACCAAAGCGGTCATGGGCAAAAACG
This sequence comes from Clostridia bacterium, assembly GCA_017533425.1. Lineage (GTDB taxonomy): Bacteria > Bacillota > Clostridia > Oscillospirales > QAMX01 > RGIG1911. The sequence continues at coordinate 49,160 of JAFXIE010000104.1, forward strand.
AGGACGGTGGCGGTGAAGTTGCGGCCGGAATGGACATCCCACTCCGCCGGTAGAATGCGGTTTGCATCCTCAGAGCCCATGCGGACGAGGGAAACGATATTCTCGCAATCCTTCCGATGGACGGAAACGCCGTAGCCGCGGGTGATGAAGCCGATGATATCGTCCCCTGGCACGGGCGTGCAGCAGCGGGCAAACTTGATTTTGACCGAATCAAAGCCATCGATAAGAACGCCGGATTCGCTTCTGCGCTGGCGGGTCTGGGCAGAGGCGGTGATGCGGTTCAGCGCCTCCTCATCGGTCTCCTGGCGCTTGATGAGCCGGGCGGCCATATCGGCAATGCGGTTGACAACGCGCAGCACCGTAACGCCGCCGTAGCCGACGCCGGCGATGAGATCGTTCATGCTCTTAAAGGAGAAGCGGGCAGGAAGCTCGGAGCAGATGAGCTCGTGCTCCAGAAGCTCTACGGGGATACCGCTGCGGCGCATGGAGGCCTCCAGCATCTCTCTTCCCTGCTCGAGGTTTTCCTCAAAGCGTTCCTTCTTAAACCACTGGCGGATCTTGTTTTTCGCCTGGTTGGTTTTTGCGATGATGAGCCAGTCGCGGCTGGGACCGCGGCCTTCGGGGCCTGTGATGACCTCGATGATATCGCCGTTCTGCAGGGGGGTATCGATATTTGCGATGCGGGAATTGATCTTGCAGCCGATCATGCGGTTGCCCACCTGTGAATGAATGGAATAGGCAAAATCCACCGGGGTTGCGCCTGCAGGCAGGCTGATGACATCCCCCTTGGGAGTAAATACATAGATGCCGTCGGCATACATATCGATTTTCAGGTTCTGGATGAAGTCCTGGGCATCGGTGTGCTCCTGGGATTCCAGCAGATGACGCACCCAGTCGAGCTTTTCATCGAGGCTGTCATTCTGTCTGCCGAGCCCCTGCTTATACTTCCAGTGGGCGGCAATGCCGTATTCCGCCGTGCGGTGCATCTCATGGGTACGGATCTGGATCTCAAAGGGCAGACCCTCCCGGCCGATGACGGTGGTGTGAAGGGACTGGTAGAGATTGGGTTTGGGCGTGCTGATATAATCCTTAAAGCGGCCGGGCATGGGCTTAAAGATGGTGTGCACAAGTCCCAGGGCATTGTAGCAGTCATTCTGGGTGTCCACAATGACACGGATAGCATAAATGTCGTAGAGCTCGCTGAGATCCTTGTTTTGCGCAAATGCTTTGCGGTAGATGCTGTAGATGTGCTTGATGCGGCCAACGACCTTGCATTCGATCTCATTTTCCGCAAGCTTCTGCCGGGTCTGCTCACAGATGTGCTCCAAAAAGCGCTGCCCCTCCACCGAATGGCCGGCGATAAAATCGGTGATCTCCTGATAGCCAACGGGGTCAAGGATCTGCAGGGCAAGATCCTCCATCTCATGACGGTATTTGGTCATGCCGAGCCGGTGGGCAATGGGGGCATAGATCTCCATGGTTTCCAGAGAGATCTCCCGCTGCCGATGCTCCGGAATGGCGCGGATGGTGCGCATATTGTGCAGGCGGTCGGCAATTTTGATCATGATGACGCGGATGTCCTTAGCCATGGCGATGAGCATCTTTCGGAGGTTTTCCATTTCCTCCTCTTCCTTGCTCTCATACTGAATGGAAGAGAGCTTGGTCAGGCCATCCACCATCTCCGCAACGCTGACGCCAAATTGCTTGCGGATAAAGGTCAGCGGAAGCTCGGTATCCTCCACGGTGTCATGCAGCAGGGCGGTGATGACGGAATCGGCATCCAGTCCCATTTCCGAAACGATATCGGCCACCGCGGCGGGATGGATGATATAGGGATCCCCAGCCTTGCGCAGCTGGCCGGCATGCGCCTGGTCGGCGATGTTGAAGGCATAGAGAATGCGATCCCGGTTCCGGGGATCGAAGGCTGCATATTTATCCGCAATGCGGACGATGGTTTCACGGATCCCGGTCACAGGGGATCACCTCCCGGAAAGATTTGTAAGGGCTGTCATGGTTGGCGTACGGGTAAGATCTGCCTTCCCCGCACGGGCGATGAGGGAAATTTCGCTCTCCCCGCGGGAAATGAGACCGGCCTCGCAGAAAATATCGAGAATCACGGCAAGCTTTGCCGCAGAAATGCCGGATACAGCAGAGGGCTCCTCCCCATCGGAAAGGCTTCTCCATACGGCAGCGCATTCCGCCCGTGAGGGCTGAAGCAGAGCCGCCGCGGCGGGAGAAATGGCCGTACCCTCCCGCAGAGCCGCATAGTCGGAAAGCTCGCCGCAGGCCGGGCGGCATTCCCGGAGGATGAGGCTCACCGAGGAATTGCCACGGTAGGTGCTGATCTGCAGATGAAAGAGAAGATCTGCCCGCATTCCGGCGGAAAGTCCTGTTTCCTCTGGGCTTCTGCCGAAAAAGAGGGCGGTGAGCTGCTGGCCGCCGTCGGAAACCGTCAGGCGGGTGTGGCGTCCCTCCTTCAGGGGAACAACATCGGTAATTTCCACATTGCGCAGGGCAAACAGAGGTTCTGCATTGCCCTCGCCAAAGGGAGCAAGGCGGGAAAGATCCCGGACAGCTGCAAGGCTGAGCTCCGAGAGCGCAACCTCGCAGTCTGCCGTAACACAGGGCTCAAATTCGCCCTCTTTGCGCAGGTTCAGAACATAGTCACGCAAAGCGCTGCGGAATCCGTCGCAGTCCTCCCGGCGGAGGGTCAGTCCGGCGGCAAGCTCATGGCCGCCAAACTGGACAATATGTTCGGACAGTGCCGAAAGGGTCTGGTGCAGATGCACGCCGCGCACACTTCTTGCGCTGGCCTTCAGCTTATCGCCGTCGGAGGTGGCAAGAATGGCGGGGCAGCCGTACTTTTCCGCAAGTCTTGCACAGACAATGCCGAGAACGCCGGTATGCCAGTCGGATTTTGTAAGGAAAATGGCGCCGTCGCGATCGGGATCAAAGCCTTCCGCCGCGAGCATTTCCTCCGCCTCCCGGCGGATCCCCTGCTCCACCGTCTGTCGGGCGATATTCTGCCGGCAAAGCTCCTCTGCTGCACCGAGGGCAGTCTTTTTGTCGGCCCGAAAGAGAGAAAGGGCATCCAGCGCCGTTGTCATACGGCCGGGGGCATTGATGCGGGGTGCGAGCCGGAAAGCGACCGTCTGGGTGGTGCATTCCTCGCTGCGGCCGCCGGTCAGATCCAGCAGCGCGGCAAGCCCGGGATTGGGATTTTCCGTCATCTTGCGCAGCCCCTCAATGACAATACGGCGATTTTCCCCTGTAAGGGGCATGACATCGGCCACAGTTCCGACGCAGAGAATGTCGGCATAGCGGGAAAGCATTTCCCCTGCATCGCCGTGCAGGGCACAAACCAGCTTAAATGCCACGCCGACGCCGGCAAGACCGCGGTATTCCGCCGGGCAGTCATCCCGCCAGGGATCCACCACCGCCAGGGCATCGGGAAGCTCGGAGAGGCAGGCATGATGGTCGGTAACGATCATATCCACGCCGAGCTCCGAGGCGATCTTTGCCGGTTCAAAGGCTGTGATGCCGGTATCCACCGTGACGATGAGGCTTGCGCCCTCCCGGGCAAGGCGGCGAACGGCCAGCTCAGACACACCGTATCCCTCGCTGGCGCGGTCGGGAATGTGATAGAGGGTGGGAATGCCGCAGCTTTCAAGATAGTCGGTCAGAATGTGCAGAGCTGTGACGCCGTCGGCGTCATAGTCACCGATGACGGCAACGCATTCCTTGTCTTCAACGGCCATGCGCAGCCTGCGCACCGCCTTGTCCATATCAGGCAAACCGAAGGGATCCAGCAGCGGAGAACTCCCGGAGGCAAAGAATGCGGCCACGGCCTCGGGATTCTTCAGCCCCCGTGCGCGAAAAATCCGTGCCGTCAAAAGTCCGATTCCCGCAGACTCCGATAGGGCGGCATCGCAGGCCGCGTCGAACGGGGGAATCTTCCAAGCAATCTCTCTCATGTATCATGTAAACCTGTATCCGCAGTGCCGGCAGAAAGCAAACACTGCGCCCATCATAATATTTTATCTATTATATCAAATTTCAAGCCACTTCACAAGAGGTATCCGTCGCAAACCATCGGATTTGAACATCATATGATATGTGCCGGAGAAAAAGCTGTAAATGGATCGAAAGATTTAGGTTACATTCTTTACAAATTGCATTTTCGGATGTATAATATTAAAATAAGTAAACTGCGCATATATGCGCCCATGACGAAAGGAGGTTCGCGCAATGCCCTACTCCTTCAAGGGAGGCGTTCACCCCCCGGAGAACAAAAAACGCTCCGCCTTTAAGCCTTCCGAAGTGTTGGAAGCCCCTGCCAAGCTCTACTTCCCCATGCAGATGCATGTCGGTGCCCCCTGTTCCCCCACCGTTTCCAAAGGTGATGCCGTACTTGTAGGCCAGGTGATCGGCGCCAGCGATGCGCCCATTTCCGCCCTTATCCATACTTCTGTTTCCGGTACCGTTGTCGATATTAAGGATCACGACCATCCCTCCGGCCGCAAGGTTCAGACCGTCATTATCGAAAATGACGGCAAATATACCCTGCATCCCGATGTTATTGCCCGCAGCGAGGCCGCAAAGGAGAAAGATCCTCTGGATCGCAGCCCCGAGGAGGTCATTGAGGCTATCCGTCTCGCCGGCATTGTCGGCATGGGCGGTGCGGGCTTCCCCACGGCCTTCAAAATTCGTTCTGTTCTCGGTCAGATCCATACCCTTATCATCAATGCTGCCGAGTGTGAGCCCTATATTACCGCCGACAACCGTCTGTTGGTGGAACGTATGGATGATACTCTCATTGGTATCCGCGTTCTTATGAAGACCCTCGGCGTTTCTCATGCCACCCTGGCCATCGAGTCCAATAAGGAAGAGGCCATTGAGATGCTGCGTGACCGCCTGGACGGAACCGGCATCCTGCTACGCATACTGCGCACCAAGTACCCTCAGGGCTCTGAAAAGCACATCATCCGCGCCGTTACCGGCCGCGAGGTTCCTCCCGGAAAGCTGCCGGGCGATATCGGCTGCGCCGTATTTAATCCTGCCTCCTGCGCCGCAATTTACGACGCCGTGGCCAAGGGTATGCCCCTCATCAGCCGATTTGTCACCATTTCCGGCTCGGCCATCGGCAACGCCCAGAACCTGCAGGTGCGCATCGGCACCCCCATTTCCTGCCTGATTTCCGCCGCCGGCGGCTATGCACTGCCTCCGCAGCGCATCATCATCGGCGGTCCGATGATGGGCTCCGCCCAGTATACCACCGATGTTCCCGTGCTCAAGACCTGCAACTCCGTTCTTGTCTTTGGCGAGAATGAGGGTCTGCATGAAGGTTCCGCCATCTGCATCCGCTGCGGCAAGTGCGTCTCCGTCTGCCCCATGCGTCTGCAGCCCATCTACATCCGTATGTACGGCGAGAAAGGCGACTATGCCTACTGTGAGGAGAAGCTCAACGTCCGCGACTGCATCGAATGCGGCGCCTGCTCCTACAAATGTCCCGGCCATCTGCCCCTGGTGCAGACCATCCGCTTTGTCAAGCAGCGCCTCGGACCTGTTAAAAAATCGTAAGGAGGAGAATGTTTCATGAACGAGAAAAAGCATATGTTCTACGTATCTCCTTCTCCCCATTTTCACGATCCCGAGGATACCCGTTCCGTCATGTTCGATGTCATCCTCGCGCTGCTTCCCGCTCTGTGCCTTGGCGTGTACTTCTTCGGCTGGCGTGCCCTGACCCTCAGCCTGATCTCTGTTGCGGCCTGCGTTGTATTTGAATATCTCTATCAGCGCATCGCCCACATTAAGAGTTCGGTCTACGATCTCTCCGCCGTAGTCACCGGCATTCTCATCGTCATGTGCGTTCCCGCACACATCCCCTACTGGATGGTCATTGTCGCCGACTTCTTTGCCATTGTTGTCGCAAAGCAGCTCTTCGGCGGCATTGGTCAGAACTTTATGAACCCTGCCCTGGCCGGCCGCGTATTCCTCTTCTCCTGGGCCAGCTGGTTCTCCGCCTATCCTGCCACTGTCGGCACAACCGGCGCCGGCCGTCTGCCCATCATCGGCGATGTGCCCATGGTCAACGGCGCACCGGATATCATCACCTCCGCAACCCCCCTTGCTTCCATGAAGGAGGGTGTTCTGCCCATTGAGTTTTCCCTGCGGGATCTTTTCCTTGGCAACGTCGCCGGTTCTATCGGTGAGGTCTCCGCATTTATTCTGATCATCGGCGGTCTGTATCTGCTGCTCCGCGGCGTTATTTCCGCCCGTATCCCCCTCACCTATATCGGTACGGTGGCCGTGCTCTATTTCCTTTTCCCTGCCGGTGCCGGAGACCGCCTCAGCTGGATGCTTTACGGCATTCTTTCCGGCGGTCTGATGCTCGGTGCCATCTTCATGGCCACCGACTATGCCACTTCTCCCGTCACCCCGGTCGGGCAGATCATTTACGGCGTCGGCTGCGGTCTCATCACCTATGTCATCCGCCGCTTCGGTGCCTATAACGAAGGCGTAGCCTTCTCCATTCTCATTATGAACACCATTGTCTGGTCCATCGACAAGCTCTCGGCACCCAGACGCTTCGGAGGCCTTCGCGGCGGCAAGCGTCAGCCGAGACCTGAGGAAGGAGAGGTGACAAAGTAATGCCGAGATCATACTGGCGACTCTTTCAGGCCATCATTACGCTCTTTCTCATCTGCGCACTTGTTGGCGGCATTGTCGGTGCAGTAAATGCCCTGACTGCCGATATTATCTTTGATATTGAACGTGAAAAGACAGAAACAGCAATGCGCACCGTCATCCCCGAAGGACAGCTCTTCAATGAGATCGGCGACCTTTCCGGCTTTGGATTTGATGGCAACATTACCGGCTTCTATGAAGCAATGGGTGAGGATGGAAAATGCATCGGCTACTGCGTTGAGGCCTCTCCCATCGGCTTTGCCAGCAATATTACCCTACTGACCGGTCTTTCTCCGGACGGAATTGTGCGCGGCGTAGTTATTACAAACTGCTCGGGCGAGACCCCCGGTCTCGGTAACCGCGTATCTGAGGACAGCTTTATCTCCCAGTTTAAGGGAAAGGACAGCAGCATTACCTTTATCACGGGCGGTGCTGCAGGCGCAAACGAGGTTTCCTCCATCACCGGAGCAACCTACAGCTCCCGCGGTGTTTACGAAGGTGTTGCCTCCTGCATCCGTGCCGTCATTTCCTACACTGCCGCCAGTTCTACGGAGGTGCCTGCAAAATGAGTAAGAAAAATCCTTATTCCCTCGCTGCCACCTTAAAACGCGGCATCATCACCGAGAACCCGACGCTGGTGCAGACCCTGGGCATGTGCCCCTCTTTGGCCATCTCCACCTCCGTGATTAACGGACTCGGTATGGGATTGTCGGTCACCGTCATTCTCATCTGCTCCAATGTCATCATCTCCCTTCTGCGCAAGCTCATTCCCGACCGCATCCGCATCGCCGCCTACATCACCATCATCGCAGGCTTTGTGATGGCCATCGAGATGCTCCTGAAGGCATATCTTCCCGATATTTCCGCCTCGCTGGGCATCTTTATCCCCCTCATCGTGGTCAACTGCATCATTCTTGCCCGTGCAGAGGCCTTTGCCAGCAAAAATACCGTCTATCGTTCCTTTAAGGACGGCCTTGCCACCGGTCTTGGATTTACCTTTGCTCTGGTTATCATTTCTGCCATCCGTGAGCTGCTTGGCAGCGGTAAGCTGCTGGGCTTCCCCGTTCTCGGTGCCTCCTATCCCGACGCGACTCTGTTTCTGATGGCTCCCGGCGCCTTCCTGGTGCTCGGTTTTGTGGTCGCCGTCTTCCGTAAGCTCAACACCAAAAAGGAGGGAAAGTAAGCCATGAGCTTTGCATCTGTTCTCTCCATCATGATCTCCTGCATCTTCGTGGAAAACTTCGTTCTCGTGAAGTTCTACGGCATCTGCCCCTTCCTCGGCGTTTCCAAGAAGATGTCCGGCTCCGTCGGTATGGGACTTGCGGTCATCTTTGTTATGACCATTTCCTCCCTCATTACCCACGCGGTGGATGTTTTCCTGCTCATCCCCTTTGAGATCACCTATCTGCGCACCATCGCCTTTATTCTCATCATCGCAGCCCTCGTGCAGGTGGTTGAGATGTTCCTGCACAAGTTTGTGCCCGCCCTGTATTCTTCCCTTGGCATCTATCTGCCCCTCATCACCACCAACTGCGCCGTGCTTGGCTCGGCACTGGTCATTTCCCAGAAGGGTGCCGAATGGGGATTCATCGAGGCGGTGCTCTACGGCGCCTTCTCCGGCGTTGGCTTTATGATGGCGCTGGTCATCTTCTCCTCCGTGCGTGAGCGGCTGGAATTTTCTCCCTGCCCCAAGACCTTTGAGGGTCTTCCCCGCACCCTCATTGCGGCCGGACTCGTGGCCATGGCCTTTATGGGCTTCTCCGGCCTCAAGATCTTTTGATCATTAAAGGCGGTATACTATGGAAATACTATACGGTATGATCACTCCCCTCGCCATCCTCGGCGGACTGGGTCTCTTCTTTGGCGCGATGCTGGCCATTGCCGGCCGCTGCTTCGGCATTGCCACAGATCTGACCTTCGATAAGGTGCGTGCAGAGCTTCCCGGCGCCAACTGCGGCGCCTGCGGCTTTGGCACCTGCGATAAGTATGCCGAGGCCATCGCCAGCGGCGAGGCGGATATTAACCTCTGCAGCGTCGGCGGCGAATCCGCTGCCGAAAAAATCGCCGAGATCACCGGAAAAGATTTGACAGCACCTCCCGTTTCCGGACGCGCCGTGGTCTGCTGCTCCGGCGGCATTCATTCCGAGCGCAAATTCCATTACATCGGCATTGAGGACTGCCTTGCGGCAGCAAGCATCGCCGGAGGACCCCTTTCCTGCGAATTTGGCTGCCTCGGTCTCGGCTCCTGTGTTCGCGCCTGTCCCAAGGGTGCCATATCCATCAAAAACGGCGTTGCCGTTGTCGATCCGGATGAGTGCATCTGCTGCGGACTGTGCGTTGACACCTGCCCCAAGCATATCATCAAGCTCATCCCCCGCGACGCGACCACCCTCATCTCCTGCATGTCCCAGTCCTCCGGCGGCGTCACCCGCAACATCTGCTCCACCGGCTGCATTGGCTGCAAGATCTGCGCCAAGGCCTGCCCCACCGGAGCCATCACCGTGGAAAATCACCTTGCCCGTATCGATTACGACAAGTGCACCTCCTGCGGTGCGTGTGCCGGTGTCTGCCCCCGCCACCTCATCGTCGTGACCGATTCCAAAATCTCGGTCGCAGAATAAGCGCGTTTCGGCTCTTTGCCGTTTTCGCATAGAACTACTACAGAAAGGTTTGGATTGAAATGATCTACTCCGCAGAAGTCCAGCATATGTGCCCGGTCGCCAAGGGCGCATATCACGGTCCGGCTCCCATTCCTCAGGAAGGTCTCTGGACCCAGGTCAAAGAAATCGGCGACATCAACGGCTTTACCCACGGTGTGGGCTGGTGTGCTCCCCAGCAGGGTGCCTGCAAGCTGACCCTCAACGTCAAGAACGGCATCATCGAGGAAGCTCTCGTTGAGACCCTCGGCTGCTCTGGCATGACCCACTCCGCCGCTATGGCTTCCGAGA